>JBCBGS010000165.1:0-4906 GCA_038526515.1 Pseudomonadota bacterium
TGGGGTCACCGTGCTCGACGATGTGAGCGTCGATATTCACGCTGGTCAAACGCTCGCGGTCGTGGGCGAAAGCGGATCGGGTAAATCAACGCTCGCACGGGTCATCACGGGCCTTCTGCCACCCCAAAAAGGCCGGATCACGTTTGAAGGTCGCGAATTGACACGGACCCAAGGCAATCGAGCCGCTAACGATCTGCGCGACATTCAAATGATTTATCAAAGCGCGGACACCGCCATGAACCCGCGTCAGTCTATTGGCACAATTATTGGCCGTCCGATCCAATTTTATTTTGGCACTTCCGGTAAAGAACTGAAAACCAAAGTCGAGGAACTGCTTGAAAAGATTGAACTGCCCGCCGAGATGGCCAACCGCTACCCTGCTGAACTTTCCGGCGGGCAAAAACAACGCGTCTGCATCGCGCGCGCGCTGGCAGCACAACCAAAGCTGATCATTTGCGATGAGGTCACAAGCGCACTAGACCCCTTGGTTGCTGATGGGATTTTGAAACTGCTTCTGGACCTTCAGGCGCGGGAAAACGTGGCCTATTTGTTCATCACACATGATCTGGCGACCGTGCGGGCCATTTCGGACAGTATTGCGGTGATGCATTTGGGGCGTCTGGCGCGCTATGGGCCGAAATCCCAAGTGCTTGCGCCACCGTTTGATGACTACACCGATCTTCTCTTGTCATCAGTCCCCGAGATGAAGCTCGGATGGCTTGAGAACGTCATGTCGACGCGCAAAATGGAAAGCGCGGGGAACTGAGTTTTACCTGTCCAGCAGGCCTGGCAATACTTCTCTTGGTATTTGCGCAATACTAAGAATAACAGACTCCCGTGATATTCCCGCTGTGTCGAAAAGAGCATTGCTATGTAAGGCACCTAAGTCGCCACTTTTCCACCATCCGTCGCATTGTGGCGCTTGCTGCGGCAATGCCATAGCGGACCTTTGCTAGGAACTGATCAAGTGCAGTTTTGCTTTTGTCCGAATGAACCCAGTCTGACCTGGATGCAGCGAAGATGCGGTTTTGGTTTGGGCGCAATCAATCGCCGCGAAAGACCGCAATGACGACATGCGCTTCGCTGCAACAAAACAGTGCCGCAAGCGCGAGAGAATGCTGCGTCAGCAATAGCTGCAACTGCAAGAGTCCAGTTTGTCCGCGGTGCCGTCATTGACGAGACCGCTGTTGAAGGTCCGCAGCGCGGACGAAGAGCTGCCTTTGGGTTTCTAGAACGGAACGTCTCCTTTGGCCGCCTCGGTGTCAGCCGCCGAGACGTTTCCGGATTTGGTCGTCTGTAAGTTCTTCGATGGTTTTACTCAGAATCCATGCATGCCCAAACGGGTCACGGACCCTTCCCTCGCGTTTGCCGTATGGACGATCCTCAATTTCGATGATCACCTCCCCGCCTGAGTTCACCATCGCTACAGCCGTCTTGTCTGGATCGGGAACTGTCAGGTGCAGCAAGACCGAACTACCAGCGGAATCGTCCGGTGCTGTAAGCCCCCAATCCACGACCTGTTGCGCCATCGTGAATACGGAGTTGCCAATCTTCATTGCTGCGTGAACGACGCGTCCGGATTGGTCGGCAAACCGTTCCAGACGCGTTGCACCGAAGACATTACTGTAGAATTCGAGCGCCGCATCGACATCGTCGATGATGAGGCGGGGTTCCAAAGAAATCTTATCGTGTGTATCAGCCATAGCTGTGATTTAGGCGAACATTACGCCTCGCGTCTTGGACAAAATTCAAGTTGGCAAAACAATATGGTTGTGTTGGTCGCTACCGCTAGGCTCATACGTGGTGGGCGAAACACCCGCGAGGCATTTGAAGTCACGAACCATATGAGATTGATCTGAAAAGCCTGCATCAAGTGCTGCTTCCGCCCAAGTTTTCTTGTTGCCATAGTTTCGCAAAAGCCGTTGAAATCGCTCTATTCTAGAGAAGGTCTTGGGCGTAAGGCCAGTGCGCTCCCGGAACCGTGTGATGAGCGTTTGTTGCGAGGTATTGCATTGGCGGGCTACGTCTCGAACGTTCACTCCCCTCGCTAGTAGGACGCTCGCCTGACGCACAATCTTATCCCAACTTTGCGATATCGGAGCAAGATCGAGGAAAGCGGCTTCTAACAGGTCCAGCCGCTCGTCTGCGTGGTTCGCACGGCTGAGCTGTTCGTGCAGCGCCCATGGCTCGGGCCACGAAAGATCGACGAGGTCGACGAGCCCAAAACCGTTTTCCGAAAAAGCTCCCCCAAAAAAGGCGAAGGCCCCGCCCGGCGAAAAGGAAACACCGCACAGCTTCGCCTGTTCGGCCATGTCAATCACTAACGGTGAGGATAAGGGACCTTGAACTGCCATCCCCGACGCCCGCTGACGCAGAAGGCCTGATGGGTGGTAGTTGTGAAGTGCGTTATCTTGAAGATTGATCAGGAGCTGTGCGCGCCCGTTTGGTAAAATCTGTTCCAGGCCGTAGCTGTTTTCGGTTTCGCACGTCCACAGGGTTTGGACGAACGGAACAAGGCGACTGTCCTTTGGTGGGCGAGATACGATCAAAACAAGATCCCATATAAATTTCCAAGTAGAATACTCCAAACCGTACATTAGCCGCATCGCAGAATCCTGGAAAGAAGGGCTCGCTGAAGACCTTCTCTGCATGTTGCCCGAACGGCCGCTCCGGCGCTAGAATAATATCTGCCCCCAAAGCCGTAGGCGACCCATGACACAATAAAGCCGAGTTCGGGAAGTCGGATATCAACGCCTGCTCGAAGCCAAGGCCTGGCGAACCCAATGAACGGTGGACTGATCGCCGTGGTCTTCGGCATCGCTGATCTGTTCGACTAGTTCAGCCAATGTGTAGAGAGCTTTATATTGCTCATCCGGCATATCACGCGTCTCCAAACTGACGCACAGATACTCGTATTTCTTTTCGCATTGCGCGCTTCCGCCACATGCCTGGGCCAGCGTTTCAATTGATTGGGCGAGAACATCCCAACCCGGGCGATCCGGCCATCGATCCTTAGTTGCGTCACCCTCAGGCTTGCCATTCGTTGCGCAATTTTCACTTTCCATGCCGACTTCCTATCCGAGTATTTCGTCAATGCCCGTGGACTGAAATCCAAACGCATGAGGCCCCTCGATGTCAGCCTTGATTGAGTCACCGACAAACAAAATCTGCTTTCTATCAGTGCCAAGCTGCGTCTCAACTCGTTCGTAGATGGCAGCATCAGGCTTCATAGCGCCGACCTCGCACGACAGAACAAAGTGATCAGTCTTGCCAGCTAAAAGCCTCCTCAAACATGGGGCATATGGGCTGGCAAGGTTCGAGCAAATCGCAATCGGAATGTCATGCCTGCGCAGAGTGGCCAGCATGTCCGGAACACCGGGTCGCACGCGAACCGACGAAACCTCGGCTCTTACGCGCACAGCAACCTCATCCAAAACTTTCTGATTGACTGGGAAACCAAGCGCAACAGGCCAGCCACCCAGCTCCCGGTCCTCGCGCATTAAGCGGTGTTTGAACTGGGCCCGTTTGCTATCTGGCAGAGCCCCTAGCAGAGGCCTGAACGCCGACCGTCTGTCCCTTATCTCGACGAGCGTTCCAAACGCGTTGAAGCAAACGGCCGAGGCACCTTCTAAACTTATCATCAATTTGTGCGATTCACTCTGCGACACGTTCAACGCTCCCGATCCGGTGCTTTGCCCTTTGTTGCAAGGGGCCTCTGAGAGCGCAGGCCCGCAAGTGCGTCTTTGGCCTTAGAATTTGCCACACATTTATCCTGAAGCGAACGCTTCTCGCCTGCATCCCGGTCCTTGGCTGCCGCTCGATCCTTCGCGTGTTGCTCTCGTGCCCTTTGTGCTGCCGGGCTTTGAGCCTTGGCTTGCGCATATACTCTTTGTTCCTTCGGACCATTTGACGGCGCTGGCTGAGCGAGCACTTTCGTTTTGTTTTCAGCCCCTTGCATGTCATTTTTCATTTTTCGTCCCTCCATCCCGGTTCTGAGTGTTTGCAAAGATCGGGCTGCGCCGTCATCGGCGGCTCTCGTGCACTGCCGCATGCCTCGATCATTCCGCCGCTCGGTGTTTCGCCACTGCGATTGAAGCTCTCTACGTTCCGCTTTCTGCACTACGATGAGGTCGGCACGTTCGTTTTGGAACCGAGCATAAAGATCGCGGTGGTCCTGCGCGCGCGCCGCACTCAATCTGTCCAGACGTCGGCGCAAAGGGCGGTCATACCAGTCCTTGAAGTTTGCTAGGTGTTGCTTCTCAAGACTAAGGATCGTCTTATTTCGCAGCCGCGCGTTTTGGAGGTTTAACCAAGTGAGCTTCGCCAACCCGATATCCTTGAACGCTGGATCGCCAGAAGCGCGTTGCAACCGGGCGGCTTGGATCGACAGCGACAACCGCCCGTAAAACGTGCTGTCGAGCCTGTCGAACTCACGCTTCCGCCGCCACTTGTCTCGGCCGTACTGCTTCCACAGGCCTTTGTTTGCCGCGTTGTAGACCTTCCGCTCGTTCCGTATCCGCGCCTTCCATCGGTCGCGCAGATACCCCTTCCGCGCTTTATATCTGACACTCAGATCAGCCCATTCCTGTTTGTGCTTAGCGCTCAATTCTTTCGAGCGGTTGCGAAGATCTTGGCGCGCACTGGATCGCGTATTCTCAGACTTCTTCCGCCGGGCATGGGTGCGCCGCTCATCCGCGCTGTACCGCTTCTTCATTCGGTCCTGCCGCTCGTGTTTTTCGGCCCGGTTGGGACTCACGATGTTGCCACGGTCGCGCTCATATTCGTAGGCCCAACGATCCAAGGCGCGGTTTTCGTTCGGGCCACACTTCGCCAGTTTGCCGTTTTCTGGGTTCACACGGTTCACCACGACATGGACGTGAGGGTGCCGCGTATCGTTGTGGCAGAT
>JBCBGS010000166.1:0-4901 GCA_038526515.1 Pseudomonadota bacterium
GTTCGACTTGCAACGTGCCTTCTTTCGTACGCGCGCGAAGGCCAAAGATTTCGAGGATAAGGCCCGTTCGATCAATGACTTTCACGCCAAGGCGCTTTTCAAGATTTCGCTGCTGAATCGGCGATAGGGCCGCATCAATAATGACCATAGAACAGCCAAATGCTTTCACATCCTCTTCAAGCCGCTCCAGCAAACCTACGGATAGTAAGTATCCAGGCGTGGGTTTGCGCACTTGCTCGGCGCGAAGGAACATCAAATCGCAGCCAAGCGCCTCCACGAGACCGAATGATTCCTCCATCCTGTCTTCGCTGGGACGATCCGCGACTTGCGTCCATGGGATAATGATGCCGGCCTTTTCAGGCGGCTGATCAAGATCAATCGGTGTTTGTTTCAAGTGTTCTAGCTATCTTCTTCATCGAAGAGCTGAACGTGCGCACCTGGAGCGATCGTTGAGATTGCGTGCTTGTAGACAAGCTGCGGTGGGCGTCCATCGCCGCGCAGCAACACACAAAAGTTATCGAACCATGTGACCACGCCCTGCAACTTCACGCCGTTAACGAGGAAGATCGTCAGCGGAGTCTTGGACTTACGGACTGCGTTTAGGAATGTATCCTGGAGGTTCTGCTTTTTTTCTGAAGACATTGTTTGCCTGTCCTTCTCTTATAGAAGAGCGGCTATAACGATTGGAAGAAAATGGCAACCGTCACCAAATCTAGTTTTTCCAAAAAGTTGGATTTAGAGCCGGCAGCAGGGCAATAACCTCTAAACGCCCAAGAATCATGCCGAGGATGACGTATATTTGGGCCATTCCCTCTAATTCCGCATTCATTCCCGCCAAAATATGGCCGGCATTCGAAAGACTCCCGATCCCGGCACGTATAGCATCATCGAAGGACAATCCTGACGCGCTTAAAAGCACAGTCCCAATCATGCAGGCGACGATGTAGCCAACGAGGTAAACCCAAACACCCATAATCGTGCGATCTGATTGCCGGCGCCCCCTAAACGAGAAATGTTTCACGCTACCGCGATAACCAAGCTGGGCGAATTCTAACGCGGCGCGTTTGCTCAATACGATCAGCCGAGCCAACTTGAAGCCTCCTGCCGCGGACAAGGCAGAGCCACCAATGAGGACGGGGAATAGGACCAATACAATTGGAAGCCTAGAGAACTGTTGCGGATCACTCAATGCGATCCCGCTTGTGGCGATCGATGAGGTCGCCCACCCAAGGCTTTCAAACAACGGTAACCCTGCAAAGACTGCCAATACGGTCACCAACAAGAGCGATCCGATCCAGGCTAAGACCTCTGCATCGAATGGCACTGAGAGTAATCTGCCTCTCCCCGCACCGTCGACCGCGATCAATCCCATTGTCCCGAGCACCAATCCCGCCCAGAGGATTAACGAATGCAGAAAACCTCCTTGAGGGGCCACCGCATAGGATTGTGGATCAACCATTCCTGTCGTTACGGCGCTTACCGCTCCGGCCAGCGCATCTCTTGGCGCGAGCCCAACCGCCAACAGAAGGGCCGCCAAAATCGCGGTGCTGCTCAAGACTAGGATCCCGCTCACGCGAACAACGCGCAAGATGGGATCGAAAAAACTGCCCTCCGGTTCGCTGAAAAACCGATTGCGGTGAACGCCAGGTCCACCGAGATTCAGACCCGAGAATACTGTTGCTGCGATTGTGATTGTCGCGACCGCTCCCATCAAATGAAGCATCGCTCTCCAGACGAAGATGCTGGTCGGCATAGGGTTCGCAGTGGGGTCTAGTCGGCTATGCCCTGTCGTCGCGAGATTAGAGACACTTTCGTAGATGGCGGCGAGGAAATCTGGGCTACCGAGATAATCAATAAATGGAATCGCCGCGATCACACCGCCCATCGTCCAAAACAGAACCGCAACCGCCAACCCATCCTTTGCGTGCGCGCGCCGGACCGGTTTGTCAGTCAGTAGAATAACGGTGCTGCCCAACCCGCCAACAGCAAAGGCAGTCCCCGCAAAAACCATTAACTGCTCGCGCTCTCCTGTCGCGAGCGCCACGGCGAAGCATACAAAGAACAAGGCTGAGAAACCAAGCGCAATGGCCGATAGGATGCGAACGATAGCGAGATGGTTCATTGCTTCACCCCGCCTAGAAGAAGTCGGCGCTAACCCTGAAGAATTGTTCGACTTTTCTGGTCGCGCTTGTTTCGTAGAACAAGAACAACCGATCATCCGTCTCGACGACCGTGTCTGGCCCAGGGAAGATCACATCGCCATTTCGAATGATCGCGGCTGCCGTCACGCCATCTGGGAGATGCGCATAATCAACTTGCTTACCAATCAAGGGCGACGAATCCAAAGTTACCCCTTCGGCAATCTCTGCCGATCCGTCTTCTAAGGACTGAACGGACAAAATTCGCCCACGTCGAAGCTTGGTCAGAATTTTAGAGACGCTCAAGGCCCGAGGGTCCAGAACAGCGTCAATGTCGAGGTCTTGAGAGATCGCGACCAACTCGTACGCGTTTACAAGCGCATGAGTGCGTTTGGCACCAAGCTGTTTTGCGAGCTTGCCGATCAGCATATTGGTTTTGTCGTCATTCGTGATGGCGATCACGATGTCGGATTGGTCTGCACCCGCTTCTTCAAGCATTTCTCGGGACAAGCCATCACCATGGATCACGATGGTCTGCTTCAGCGCGGAGACAGCCTTATCGGCCTGTGCCGCATCCGCTTCGATGATCCGCACGCGAACACGGCCATCTTTCTCAAGCTCACTCGCGACATAGGTCCCAACATTGCCGCCGCCGACAATGACCACACGCTTGTGCACTTCGACATCTTTGTTGAAGAGCTTGTTTAGACGCGGGGTCGAGACTCTCGTCACCGCAACATAAGCCATATCGCCAGGTTGAAGCTGATCATTACCACGAGGCGCAAAGACAGATGAGCCGCGCTTAATTCCGATCACACGGGCGCCTAGATTGGGGAACAGGCCAGAAATCTGATCCAGTGCGGTTTCGAGCAAAGGGCTATCATCCTGCACCTTCATCCCAAGGATTTGCAGCTCGCCCTCTTCGAATGAAATGCTCGAAACGGCACTCGGGGCTCGAATGCGCCGTAGGATCGCATCGCCAACTTCAATCTCTGGCGAAATGATGAGGTCAATCGGTAAGGCGGTTTTCGAAAAGATCTCTGCGTTCGCTGGATCCAGATATGCCTGAGCGCGAACCCTCGCGATCTTAGTTGGGACTGAGAACAAAGTGTCAGCGATCTGACAGATCACCATGTTAATTTCGTCGAAGTGCGTGACTGCAATCAGCATGTCGGCGGCATCGACCCCGGCAGCGCGCAATACATCAGGATGTGCCGCGTGTCCCACGACCCCGCGCACGTCAAAATCGATCTGGACCTGCTCAATTAGAGCATGGTTCTCGTCGATCATGATGATGTCGTGATGCTCTTGCGACAAGTGGCGGGCAATACCCTGTCCCACCCGTCCGGCGCCACAAATGATCACACGCATTTAGCGGGTTTCCGTACGACTCGCCGATGCGTTTACACCAAGCGCCTTTAATTTTCGGTGTAGAGCCGATCGTTCCATGCCGATGAACTCTGCGGTACGTGAAATATTCCCATCAAATCGCGTGATTTGAAGGGTGAGATAGTCTCGCTCAAACTGCTCGCGGGCATCACGGAGCGATAGACCCACAAAGTCTGCAGATACACCCATGCCCTCGCCGCTATCGCCTGGCTCGCGATCCAACGGCAACTCTTCCACGCTGACCACGCTATTATTGCTATCACGAGAAAGGATCAGCACTCGCTCAACAACGTTGCGCAATTGGCGAACATTGCCCGGCCAATTCATAGACTGAAGAACCGCGATCGCCTCTTTGCTGAAGACCCTCGGCGTCAATCCCGATGAATCCGCAATCCGCTCGCTGAAATACTCGACTAATGCCGGAATATCATCACGGCGCTCTGCGAGAGATGGCACACCCAGCGGAACAACATTTAATCGATAATAGAGATCTTTTCGGAACGCGGTCGCCTCAATCGCTTTTTCGAGGTCGCGCGTCGAAGAGGACATCACGCGCACATCGACTCGCACGTCAGATCCGCCACCCACGCGCTGAAAACGCTGTTCGGTAAGTACGCGCAGGATCTTACTCTGCGTGCCGAGCGGCATATCGCCAACTTCGTCTAGCAAAAGCGTTCCGCCATGAGCTTGTTCAAACACGCCGATCTTGATCGGCATGCCAGAGGAGTCTTCTTCCCCGAACAGTTCGCGCTCCATCTGCTCTGGTGCGATATTGGCGGCGTTTACGGCGACGAAAGGACCACCCGCGCGTCTAGAATGCTCGTGGATGAGTTTCGCGCAAAGTTCTTTCCCAACACCCGCTTCACCGGACACGAGAACCCGAGAGTTTGTTGGTGCGACTTTCTCTATCTGCGCACGCAGCCCCTGGGCCGCACCGCTGGACCCGATCCATTCAGACACGGAGAAACTGTGCGTTCTTAACGCCTCATTCTCGCGCTTCAATTTGGAGGACTCGATCGCCCGTGAAACAAGGTGGAGTAAGCGGTCCGCCTTGAAGGGCTTCTCAATGAAGTCATAGGCACCGCGTCGGATCGCAGCGATCGCCGTTTCGACATTCCCGTGCCCACTGATCACGATCACAGGCAGAAGCGGATCAATCGCTTTTAGGTATTTCAGGACCGAAAGCCCGTCCATATCACTGCCCTGCAGCCAGACATCCAACACAACCAGGCTTGGTGTGCGCGAACGGACTTCTTGAATCGCAGACTCGGCTGTCGCCGCGGTCCGAACGCCATGACCGTCATCTTCCAGAACTCCCGCGATTAATTCGCGGATATCTGGCTCATCATCTACCACCAGGATATCAGTACTCAT
>JBCBGS010000167.1:0-4880 GCA_038526515.1 Pseudomonadota bacterium
AAAGCATTGTTGAGCGTCCGTCCGCGCATGAAGCCAATTGGTGCGATTTCGATCAGGCCTTCAGCCATCATATGCTTTTGTGGTCATCGACGAAGCACAGAACTGCACTTACACGCAGATCAAAATGCTCCTGACCCGTCTCGGTTGGCACTCGACCATGGTTGTCACGGGCGATCCAGCTCAGTCAGACCTCCTGCCTGAGCTGTCCGGACTTGGCAAAGCTGCAGAGAGACTAGAGAAACTCGGAGGGGCCTCCGTGATCCGCCTTCAAGGCCAAGACGTTGTTCGGCATCCGCTGGTCGCAGAAATGCTCGACGTGCTTTGACGCTCCAACTCACTTCAAAAGAAACGCCCCGGCCAAGTTAGGCTGGGGCTTTTTTTGTTTACGTTGGGTGCTTCTCTCCTAGCTCTGACCGCCTCCCCATCGCAACCAAAGCGAATGCGCCAATCGCGACCAAGAATGAGAGCGACAAAATGAAATCCGATGGGATCACACGTCGCAGCGTTAGGGGGAGCCAGAAGCCCATGAGGATGAAAGCTGCCATACTCTTCCAACGGTTCGGGGAGCAAGCGATCCAAAGCGCCGCTGGGGCAAGCGCCGCGAGCTCATAGGCATAGGCGTATGGCGTAATCAAAATCGCAGAGGCGCAGAGCAGCGCGGTGAGATAGAGCGATTGATCATCTACATTTGAACGGGTTCGCCATTGCCAAGTCACAAAGGTAATCACCGCGAAAGCGAAGGCGATATGCCCCCACAAGGCAGGCGTTCCTGAAACACCCCAAATTCGCAATTGAGCGAAAAAGGTGGTCATTGCATGGGGCGGTGTATCTGCGCCACCTGTCGCGACCTGCGTTTGAATCCTGTCGAGCGCGCTCATAAAGGCCGGGAAACTTTCAACGCCGAACACAAGGGCCGAAAGGCCATTGATAATGATTGCAACGATGACTGCCACGCCGATTGTTCGCCAGGCCCCGATGGCGAGATATGCAAAGGGAAGTATAACGCCAAGTTGCGGCTTGATCGTAAGCAAGCCCGCACACAGTCCGGCCAGCCACCAATGCGTTTTTGGGCGATAGGCAGCGGTGACAAGCAGCGCTGTCGTCAGCAAACTAATCTGACCATTCACAAACACACCAACGATGATCGGCGAAGCCATCAGCACCCAAAGCGTTAGGTTCGATCCGCCAGATTGCGGCTGCACATCACGTTTGAACCGGCGCAGAGCCAGCGCCAAAACAGCTGCTGTTGCAACCATCCAAAGCCAGTAACTCAATTTGTACGGTAACAAAGCGAACGGCGCGATCAGGAAGAATAGAGCCGGCGGATACTGCCACAACAAACCGAGACCATCGCTTGCCAAATGAGATTGCAAAGCGGCCTCGAAAGCTTCTTTGTCGTAGGCGTCTAAGGCCCGCCCCTGAAGCACCAAGTCCGACGCAGAATAGAAAGCAAGGAAGTCCCCGCCAATGACAGCCCCAGGTGCGATTTCCAAGCCTTGCGTCAGAAGAGACGCGACAAGCCTCGTCCCCAAGAAAAGGACACCAAAAAGGATCCCAATTCGCTGAAGCATGACAAGTCGCGCCTCGTCATGCGGCCAATGCAATATTGATTGAGTCTGACGCTGGGTCCTAGCGCCTTCAGGAAACTTGTCTTCAGTCATGATGAGCATCGCCTAAGGCGATTCGTGCGGCCCGATTGAGCAAGTGTCCGCTACGAAATCGTAGCAGCTCTAGACTAGCTCCCGATATCCTCGGACAGGATGGTCATGTTAAGCGCGTAGCTGGTTTCGCCGTCATCGACGTCTTTATAAACGACCGCCAGAAACTCTGCGCCAAGATATACCTCAACGGAGTCATCGGTTTCTTTGCGAGCGATTAGACGCAAACCGGGATTGAGTTTTTCTTTCAGATACGCCTCGAGGCGTAGCACTTCTTCGCGGCCCATGGCTCACTCCTAAATTCTTCTCGCCACGACATAGCGAGATGTTTTCGCTCTGCAAACGGGCAACACGACAATTGAGCAGTTCGGACTGTTAATTGCTGTTCAGCCAAGCTTAGTTCGTGGGGGTTTCAGGCGGATTGACCAGTGTCCAAAGCTTCGCCGAGCCCCACCAAATGATCTCGACGACGATCCGCGCAATCAGGGTCATCAGGATCCCGAAAATCGCGGCTTCGTTGATAAAGACCCGGAAGACAGCAATTCCCTGATCGCCGAGATTGGGGTTTCGGATCATGTCGAGATTGGCGAGATAGTTGGCGAAATCATTCACGCCATTGAACACGCTCGGCACGAACAAGACGCCCAGCATCATCAAAATCAGAACCATGAAAAACGTCGCCAAGATCTTGGCTGACCCGTTCGATAGCGCTCGAAACAATGACCACATTATACTCACCCCTTATGGTTTATTGGGGAAACCATACCGGGATGAGCCAATGTCGTAAAACGCTAATGTCTTACTCGCCGCTCCAATTCGGCTTGCGCTTCTGCGAAAAGGCCAGCGGCCCCTCGATAAAGTCAGGGCCTTTGACCATCCGTCCGATCGCATCGTACTTGGCGGAAAACGCCTCTTGGAAATTCGCTGTGTCGAGGCCTTTCATCGCGACCTCTTTCGTCGTGCGTACAGAAGATGGCGAGCACTCAGTGATCATACCGGCCCATTTCATGGCGGCGTCCATCAGCTCAGCCTGAGGAACAACCTCATTCACAAACCCAAGCTCTTTGCCTTCTTCGGCAAAGACGTGACGACCGGTTAGCATCATGCCCATGGCCCGCTTAAGGCCAATTTGGCGCGGTAAGCGGTGCAGACCACCTGCAAGCGCCGCGAGACCAACTTTTGGCTCGGGCAAGGCAAAACGCGCATTGTCAGAGGCAATAATCAGATCACACGCCAAAGCAATTTCGAACCCGCCGCCCATGGCAACGCCATTAACGGCCGCTATGACGGGTTTGAACAGGTCGTAGCGATTGGTCAGACCGCCAAAGCCGCTTGGGACAGGAAACATCTCTCCACCCTCAGCCTGATAGCGTAAATCGTTCCCAGCGCTGAAGGCGCGGTCGCCTGCGCCAGTAATTATCGCCACCCAAAGATCTTTGTCCGCGGCAAACTTGTCGAAGATTTCTCCTAAGTCGCGGTTGGCCGGTGGGTGCAGCGCATTCATTTTCTCTGGTCGGTTAATCTCAACCACCAGAATATTGCCTTCGACTTTGGTGTTAACGAATTCGCTTTCAATCATAGAGGCCTCCCGAAAAAACAGATTTGACGCTAGGCTATGGTCTGTAGGCACCGAATCAAGGATGACGTGGCGACATGCCGGACAAGAACGCGCTCGACTTATCTTCGATTGATCCTCCGATCTGGCGGATCATGGTCGATGGCGCTGTCTATGGTCCTTACACCTTCGGACAATTGCAGACTTTCGTAGCCGAGGGTCGGCTAAATGAGGCGTCAAAAGTCGCGAACGGAGATGGCGGAGCTTTTCTCATTGCTCGCTCGCATGCTGAACTTATGACGCTGTTTCAAGCGCAGCCAAACGCGACCACGCCTGTAGAACAAGAAGCAGCCTCCAATTACTTCCTGACCGTACAAACCGACGGCGATGGCCGCCGCGCCGTGATCATGTTTTTAAACGAAGTCGGGACGTTTTCTGAGCTAATGCCAGGAAGTTTCATCCTGTCCTCAACGCAAACCATCGTTGAGTTGCGGGCACAGCTCTCCACCGTGTTGGCGGAGCGCGGCCGATGCGTCATCGTCAATGCGAGAACAGGTCAGCTCGCTTGGATGGGATTGAAGCCCGATGCCGACGCGCATGCGAAACTAATCTGGAAGCGAGACTAAGCCGCGACTTCTACCTCTTCAGGAGTCATTGGCGCCTTACCGAGGATCATGTCAGCCGCCTTCTCCGCAACCATGATGGTCGGCGCGTTGGTGTTTCCGCCGATCAAAGTCGGCATCACCGAGGCATCGACGACGCGCAGGCCATCGACACCGCGAACCCGCAACTCGCCGTCGACTGGGTCTTCGTCTTGAATACCCATCGCAACCGTGCCGACGGGGTGATAGATGGTTTCACCAAATGTGCGGATGAACGTGTCGATTTGCTCGTCGGTTTGCACATCTGCACCTGGAAGCGCTTCGGCCCCGCGCAGAGGGGACAGCGCAGACTGGCCCGCAATCTCGCGCATCATCTTCACCGACTCGCGCATCGTGATCCTGTCGCCTTCTGTTGCGAGATAGTTTGGATCGATGGCTGGATGCTCGAAAGGATCATCGCTCTTCACCATGACGGTTCCCCGGCTTTCGGGACGCAGCTGGCAAGAGTGGATCGTAAATCCGTCGCGCTTGTAATCATAATTGCCGTGGTCGCGCATCATTGCGTTGACGACGTGGAGCTGAATGTCAGGTCGATCCAAGCCTTCACGCGTTTTTAAAAAGGCGCCAGCTTGCAAGAAATTATCCGCGCCCGGCCCAGACTTGGACATCAAGTATTTGATGCCGACCGCGAGCTTCTTCAAGCCAGCCTGTTTCGAGTAAGCCGATGCTTTTTGGGTCATCTCGTGAATCACCGTGACGTCTAGATGATCCTGAAGGTTCGCGCCCGTATTCTTGCTATCAAAAACGCAAGTAATGCCAACATTTCGAAGCTCATCCGCGGGGCCAATGCCTGAGAGTTGAAGGATCTGCGGCGACTGAACGGCGCCCGCACATAGGATGACTTCTTCGTTCGCATGAAGCGTCTCTGGTTGCGCACCTTTTTTCGGAACAACCTCAACGCCATAAGTCTTTCCGCCTCGGAACACCACGCGTGAGACGAGTGCTGTCGACATGATCGTCAGGTTGGAGCGCGTCTTTTGCCTATTTGCGTCCGATCGAGAACGA
>JBCBGS010000168.1:0-4834 GCA_038526515.1 Pseudomonadota bacterium
CGCGCGAACGCTGGCGTATCGCGTCGCTGCCAGCCGCGCCGCATCCGCACGACACCCAAGCGCCTGGATTGCGGCGCGGTCACCCGCAGGATCAGCATATTCCACCTGTAATTCGGGGCAGATCGCGCGCATATCGACGACACGCGATCCGGGATGAATGCCCGAAAGCCGCGCCGTGCGGTTGGCGGCATGGATGACAGGGCCATGATGCCCCTCCCGCGCCAATACGATGGGAATATCATCCGGCGGCGCGTTGCCCTGCCGCTCCATCACGCGGCTCCAACGCTCCATCGCGAACTGGGGCAGCGAGATCGAGACGATGCGCCGCCCCGTCATAGGTGGCCACCCATTGGCCCGGCGGACGACGGCGCGACCGGAACAGATCGAGCGACCAGCGCGGCAATCCAGGCGCTTGGGTGTCGTGCGGATGCGGCGCGGCTGGCAGCGACGCGATACGCCAGCGTTCGCGCGCCGCACTCAGATCGGGCGAGGCGGCACGGCGGATCAACCAGCAGGGCACATCCGCCGCCTCGGACCGGATCGCAAGCCGCTTGGTTGCGGTGAAATCGAGTGCCGCAGGATCGCCCCACACCTCGCCAATCACAGCCCCCAACGCCTTGCATCGCAACCCATCCTCCATCGCCCAAAGCACATCCCGCGCCTGGGACAGATCGACCATGATCAGGGGGCGGTCCGCCCCGATCCCCGCCAGATAAGGGCGTCCGGCTTCCTTGCGCGACAAACGGTCCTGCACCCAAAGCACAGGCGCTTTGGTCCTTGGCAGCCGCGCCAGCACAAAGCCGATCACGGCCGCATCGGTCGCCGTTTCGGGGAAGGCTTCGGACAGGGTATGGGCGACCGGGTCGGGCTGTTGACCCTGACCTGCCAAACGCTTCTGCACCCTGAGCGACCCCATACACGACACCGAATCCTGATTAATGTTCCTATTTTGTTCTATATCAAAATAGCCATTTTGGCAACGCAGATGAAAGCACACCCGCACGCCAGTTTCGCGAAACCGGCACGCACCAGAGATTCCACTTGTGAACGCGCAATTATTCCTGATAGACCCGCCCTCGGAGACGTGGCCGAGTGGTCGAAGGCGCTCCCCTGCTAAGGGAGTAGGCGGGAAACCGTCTCGAGGGTTCGAATCCCTTCGTCTCCGCCACCCACCAATTATATGTGTTCATGATCGCTTAGGCGATATTAGTTATCTTCATGTAAAGCGTGAATAAATCAGTTTCGTTATTGCGTTTGGCTTGGTTTCGATTACTCTCAATCATGCTCACTTGGTGGTATGAATCGTGGTATAATAGTGGCACTTCATAGTGGTAAATTGACAAAAAACTTGGTTCGAACCCTAGGGTCGGGCCGCCACGGTGACGGGAATGGTCTCTATTTGGTTGTCGATCCGTCCGGGGCGCGCCGCTGGATTGTACGCGTCACCGTCAAGGGGCAGCGGAACAAACAAGGCAAACCGCTACGTACTGACTTTGGTCTCGGTGGAGCAGACATCGTTACGCTGAACCAAGCCAGGGACCGTGCTCTAGAGTACCGGCGAATGGCGAAGCAAGGGATTAACCCACGCTACAACGCCAGCCAGGAAATTCCATGTTTCGAGGAGATCGCCCGCCAAGTCCATATCGAACGCCTGCCGACTTGGAAGAATCCTAAGCATGGTCAGCAGTGGATTAATACTCTTGCAGAGTATGCCTTTCCGAAGATCGGCCGATTGCCCGTCTCAGAGGTAGGTCAGCCTGAAGTGCTTCAGGTACTATTGCCGGTTTGGACTGAGAAACACGAGACCGCCAAACGCCTCGCGCAGCGGATTAAAGCCGTTCTCGATGTAGCGAAGTCGAAGGGTTTCCGTAACGGCGAAAACCCGGTCACTACGATCCGCGACGCGCGAGTGCTGCCCCAGGTCAAGCAAAAGGTGCAACATCATAAGGCCATGGACTGGAAAGACGTGCCCGCGTTCTATGCCCAACTGGCCACAAAAGACGCAATGGCAGCGAAGGCGCTTATGTTCACCTGCCTAACTGCCAGCCGTACCAGCGAAGTTCTTCAAGCTCGTTGGGAAGAGTTTGATTTTGAGCAGCAGATGTGGACCGTGCCCGCAGCCCGAATGAAAGCTGACAAGGAGCATCGGGTGCCCCTCAGTGCCCAAATGCTGTCCATTATTGAACCTTTGCGAGCACTACGATCCGATGTTGTTTTCGAGGGACAGAAGCGTCACAAGCCTATGAGCAACATGGCTATGCTGATGCTGCTCCGTAGAATGCATTTATCAGATATTACTGTGCACGGTTTCCGCTCAACGTTCAGAGACTGGGCTGCTGAACAGGCCGGGGTCAGCCGAGAACTTGCTGAACTGAGCCTCGCGCATCAGGTGGGCTCTCAGGTGGAACGTGCCTACGCACGTTCAGACCTTCTGGCGCAGCGGCGTGAACTCCTCGCGAGGTGGTCCGACTATGTCACTGATTGAACCTGACGCTAAAGAGGATGTCCCCGAGCTTACGATAGATCGGCAAAGCATCCTAAATTTCATGTCGCAATATGAGCCGTTCTTGTCATCGGTAACCGATGTGCTCAGCAAACACCTCGACCGACAATTCGAAGGCAGCCACGAATACGTTCCCGCTACGTTGTTGTTCAATCCATTTGTCGCCGATCATGTCTTTTGGATTGGCTCAAGCAAGGAGTATGGCAGCCGAAAGGCAGACGATGCGCTTCTAAGACTGAAGCGATTTGACCGCTGGCTTTCGAACGGTCGCTTCGAAAAAATGAAGAAGAAAAAAAGGAAACAAATCTTCGATGCTGTTTTGCTGCTATCTGGTCCACTTTACTATCTGGTCCTGGAAGCGGTGCGTTCGGCAGACCCAGCCCAAATCCGATCCGCGATCAATTTCCTGATCAAACATCAGGAACAATGCCTAGTTGCGCAAGCAGGCCAAGGGGGAAAGTACCGGGCTTTTCGGACAGCGGTCGCTCTGCGAGCAATTTTCGAAGTCTACAGCGATGTTCCGATCACCGATGGCGAAAAGTACGGCGCCCCTTCTGGGGTGTTCTGCAAATGTCTAGAAGAGCTTTTCAATATTGGTCGAATTGAAGGCGGGTTCCGCCATTATGCAAGGAAAGCAAAGGGGTGCCAAGCAGATGATCCGCTCTTGACCAGTTTCAAGAACGAACTGCGAGCAGCACCTGCCAGGGTTACTGCTCACGAAAATCGCTGAGTTTTACTGCCAAAATTCTTCGACATTCATTTCCAACTGTCCTCAATTATTCGCAATTAGCTTTGAATAGGAGGCCGATATGACCGGCGATCAAGTGGAAGTGCGCAAAGAACCGTTCAATCCAGAACACTATTACGACGATGCGGATGCCGAACTGGACTTGATCACCAGTCGTGCAATGCGCGCGCAATGGCGATACCAGCGTGTAGGGCCAAAATTCGTGAAGTTTGGCCGTAGAGTTAAGTATCACGGCGCAGACCTGAACGCGTGGATTCAGAAGCGAACTGTTCAAACCAACGAGCTGGCATAAAACAACAAAACCCCGCTTTCGCAGGGCTTCGCCGTTAGTCTGGACAGCTAAACGGATACCGAATTTCTCCCGGCGAAACAAGATAAAACCGAAACCGCAGACACGGTAGTGGCTGTCGGTAAGCTGGGAGTACGACTCTTGTCGCAGATGGAATTTACTATGCTTTCAACAGAACTTAGACGCGATCCACGCTGGCGCAGATTGCGCCGATAAACCGATTGCGCGACTTGTCTACCTGTCTTTCATGACATCTTCCCTCGTCACGTACACAGGCCATTTCCACTTGCCGTTACCGGTCTTTGCGCACGACAGCATGATCCCGCAAGACGAGCTGCTAGCTGGCCTTGATGACCTGAGCGAAGTGGGTTTGATTGAGTTCGACAAAACGACCGAAATTGTTCGCCTTGTCGGTTGGTTTAACGAACGCCGGACTCCAGAAAACCTCAATTTTCTGAAGTGTTTAGTTAGGATTTACGAACAGGATCACCTTCCACGCGATGAGATCATGGCCAGATCGATTTCCGAGCTTACACTGGCCGTTCTGAGGAAGTCTCGTAAGCTAAAGGTGAACAAGACTAACCCAGAAGCATCTCGCCATCATCGGGCATGTTATCTCGGCGAAGTACTAGCCTTGCTCCAACGCACTCTAAGAATTGTGCCGGGGCTGCAATTGGCACTGTATGAACAATTCTCTGGTTCCGACCCTCGATTGAGGGGATACTACGAAGAACTTTCATGCAACCTGGAAGAACTGCCGCGCTTCGACCTTTTGAGTCCTGACGGGGAAAACGAAACAGTTGAAGCGCCCCAACAAGCTGTAGACACAGGCACAGTCTCAGAAGGGTTTCGAAGGGGCCAACCTAGCTCTGATCAAGGGTCTGAGAACCCTTCACGAAGCGTCTCGGTAGACTCAAAACAAAAAGATAGAAATTGCGGTCTTGAGCAATTTGGTGGGCGACCCTTTCTGACCACCGTTAAGAGTGATCTGGCTAGGCAGGCACGACGTGCTTAACGGATCGTCCACTCAAGATGTCGGAACCATCCGCTCCATGTTCTTTGTTCTACGGAACATGATGATGGAAAGGGCAAGCCTCATCGCTTGCTGTGTGGATTGCCAATTAGCTTGCGAAAAAGCTTGCGATTTGGATTGCGGAGAAGCTTGCAAAACTCTGTTTATAAACGGAAAATTCCTGTATCTACTGGCAAGAGCAACGCGAATTTGATATAGAGATCGCGACGACGGCGCGTAGCCGCGCGCCGCCGCCACTGACCAACCCAACCTACATGGAGG
>JBCBGS010000169.1:0-4813 GCA_038526515.1 Pseudomonadota bacterium
CTCCGGCTCTAGCGAAAAGTCTGTTGGCGACACCTGGGGCTGTCCTGATCGCTAGAGCCGGAGACAAAACCCAATCGCTGCCAACGCAAAAGTCGCCATCCTCTGCGACACCAGCAGCGCCCATTTTCTTCCAGGTACGGCTCTGCCATTGATCGAGCGGTAGGCCCCACAACTTGACAGGCAGCTCACCAACCAGTCGAACATTCGGTAGATCGCTTTGGAACTCGCTCATGACGGATTACAATCCCACATTTCTGAAATTCAATGGCCCTGAAACGCTCATCGCGGCGTATGAATATTGGTCGGTACTGGTGCGCCCGAAACAGTGCACGATGGGTGCGCTGGTATTGGTCGCAAACGGCCCCGAGACCCAATTCTCACAATTGCCATTGCAGGCTTTTACCGAACAGGCTCGTGTTATCAAGGACATAGAACAGGTTCTCTCCGCCGCTTTCGGCTATGAGAAAATCAACTATCTCATGCTGATGATGGTCGATCCGAACGTCCACTATCATGTGATCCCGCGCTACTCGGAGCCAGCTCGTTTTGAGAGCTGGACGCTAGAGGATGGCGGCTGGCCAAGTCAGCCGGATTTAGCGGGTGGCTCGGCAGATGCTGAGCTCGTTTCATCTTTAACGTTAGCATTACGACCCTCTTGGCCTGAAACGTCGCGCGCACCGTAAGCACGTAATACCGCGACCATGCTCGCGAGGAGTAAACCCGAAGCTGAGCCAATAACCATCGCCCAACCGGGCCCTGCCTCTTGAATAGAGCGCGAGAGGATAACGAACAGAACGATTGTGATCGTCACAGCTATTGCGCGCGTCAAGGCTGCCCAACCAGGATTTCCGAGCGCGTATAGCCCTGAATAAATCGGCGTCGTTGCCCCCATCAACGCTGCAGCAATCACGAGCATTGTGGCAATCGATGCGACGCCTTCATAACCGCTGTCTAGCGCCGCCGCGAAGAGTGACGGTCCAAAGAAACTGATCAAGAGCGACAAACCAATTCCGGCGGCTAGCAAGTACATGCTGGAGAAGACGATAATGCGAATGGCGCGCGTGATGGATCCCGCGATCATCAATCGCACCAGTTCTGGATACAGAACCTGATTGAGGAGACCCGCCCCTTTTCCAAGCACCTCGGACACATCCCTTGCGATCTTAAACAGCGCGGCAAAGGCGGGTCCGAGCAATGCGCCGGCTAGCAAAGTCGGCATCTGTTTGTCGACAAGATGGATCGTGGCATCAAGGTTCGACATCCAAACATAGCGCCAAATCCCTTTGCGCGGCGCCTTCAATGTCGGGCGTTTCGCAAACACGCCTTTGAAAGCGCCTCGACGTGAGAGTTCTCGAAGGGCCAGCATCGGCATGAGAAGGTTCGTCGCCGCAGCGGCGGCCATCCAGACTAGGATGAACCAGGCTAAGTCGCCGCCAAACGCCAAGCCAAGGCTAGCGCCTATCAATCGAACAACCGGCACCGCTTGATCGTGTAAGCTGATCAAATCGAAGCGGTCGTACAACCGCAACACCCCCAACGGCGTCGATCGCAGGTTAGTCGCAGACAACAGGCAATAGGAAAGTGCAATCCCAAACACCTCATCTGGCAAACCCAACCTGCCCTGGAAAACCAAGAATGCCGAAACGCTCAAAATCGCCGCGAACACAGCGGCCGTGATATCGAGCCCGATGGTGAATCGTAAGAGGCGGTGGAATTGCGGAAGGTCACCCTGCTCTGCCGGTTTCGTACCGAACTGGATCAAGGCTTGCCAGGATTTAAAGGTCGCAATTCCCGTCATCAATGCGATAAACGCATGCAAGAGCAATAGTACACCGAGCTCTTCAATCGTCAGGGCGCGCGCTGCGATTGCGAGCACCGCCAAGCCAATCAAGACCGCAGACGTCTTTCCCCCAAACAGAAACCCCGTGTTTTTAAGGATCCTGCCAACCACACCGTCTGATTGAGGGGATGCGACGCCGGTCATTTCGCCCTCGCTTTCAGGATCTGTTCAACCATCGCCAAGTCTTGGACGGTGTCGACGTCTATCGCCGCCTCTGCGAAGGGTAGGACGACCGCTCGAATAGTGACCCCAAGGCGTTTGGACAGGATCGCAAACACCTGATCGAGCTTAGGTCGGCCGAGCAGCAGTCGCAGCGCCGTTCCGATTCCGAAGCGCCAGGCAATTCGCCACGGCCGCTTGCGATCTTCCTCGGCGTCGCGCCAGAACTCAACGACGCTCTGCGCTTTTGGCGTCACCAAGCAAAACAAATTGCAACTCGAATACTCCCCATCACCGAAGCGTAAATGGGTCCGTTTCGTGTCAGGGTAATCCGCCTCGATTGTTTCCCGGCGCGCTAAAGCAACGGTTAGATCAGCTTCAGATCCAGTGGACTGCCCCACGAACGTGTCGATCATCTCCGGCGTGAGCAAGGCATGATCGCAAGTGGTCACAAGAACAGGTTCTTTGCCAGGTGCCGATCTCAAGGCGCCAAACACGCTCGCAGCCGGACCTTCGGCGCCTTCCGCGAACGTCACAGACGGCCATTCTTCGTCCGCTTGGAGCGTTTCATGCGCGTCGATCCCGATGATGGTGACACCTTCGGTCCATGCACTCTGGCTGACGGCGTTCAACACGCGCGAGATCATCGATTGCCCAGCGATCTGGATATGCGCTTTGGACGGCACATTCTGGGCTTCCGCCAACGCATCTCCGGATGAGCGGGCGCCCGCCAAGACAAACACGTTTACCCGCTGAGATTGTTCCGCACGATCCATTTTAGAGGTCTTTTTCATAGACTCGATAGGTTTTGTATCGATCGCACTCATAAATGTCCGCAAGCCCAAGCAGGTCTTTGTTCGTTTCCAGCACCCAGGAAAACTCTACTTCGCGCACGCCTTTCGCGTGCTGCGCGCTTAAACAGGCTTCCCAGGCCCCAACGGTCGCCGTCATTCCGCGGCGCGTCTTGTGAAACTTCTTGCGCGTGCCAGCAAGCGGGATGCGCGCAGATTTTACGCCCTTCACCTTAATTCGGTATAGCAGTGTCGCCCAGCCGAATGGTAATAAGCGACCATCGAGGCCAAGCGTTGCTTCATTCAAATTAGGGATCATAAGTGTGAAGCTGGCAGGCTCTCCGTCCACAAACGCGATCCATAAGGACTCTGTCTCCAAAACAGGTTTCATTGAATCGGCCAAGAATTTCGCTTCTTCATCACTGATCGGCAAAAATCCCCAATTGTCCGACCAGGCATCGTTGAAAATGCCCACGATCAAGGCGATATCCTCGTATAGCCGAGACATATCGAGCGATCGCACTGAGATTCTTGGGTCCGCATCAAATCGCTCTTTCACGCGGGAAACGAAGGCGGGAACGGAAAAGGTCTCCTCCATGCGATAGCGAAGAGCATACATATCCATCGCTTTGGCGTAGCCAGCCGACTCCATCATTTTCGGCAAATCGCGGCGGCCATAAGGCATCATAACGCTCGGCGGGGTATCGAAGCCATCGACGAGCAATCCGCACTCATCATTGACTGAGAAATTGTAAGGCCCACCAATTCTCGACATCCCCCTCGCGCGCAGGTCATTCTCAGCCGCCTTGAGGAGCGCCGATACAGTCTCTTCATCGCGCGGGTCGAGCGTATCCAAAAAGCCGAAATGACCCGTTTGGCCATTATGGTGTTGCAAGTGTTTGGGGTTCACGAAGGACGCGATCCGCCCAACGGCCTGCCCATCTCTATACGCCAAAAAGAAACTGGGACGTAATGCGTCGAGTGACATGTTCTTTTTGGGGTCCACGTGCTCCTGCCGCTCCAGGCGAAGCGGTGGCCTCCAATGCGGTTCGCCGCGATAAGCACGATAAGGCAACTCTACGAACGTTTTGATATCGCTCGCGTTTTTTGCCTGTTTTACAGTCACATCCATAGATGTGAGTAGTAATCGCGCTCGTCAGCGGAGCAAGTGCTATTTCACCAGCTGGATGGTGATCGCGGTTCCCTCAGCAGGCAGCTCGAAATCCGCCTCATCGAATTTGGGCAGGCCCCAACGCAATTTTGGGTTGGTTGATAGACCAAAGGGTTCTTTCGGCATGAGGTTGATCTTTTGGTCCAGATCCCGGTTTGCATTCTTATCGTGATAGGTCGCGACCGCATAACGTCCCGGAGGCTGCGCCGCGAAACAAACGGTTTGTGGCCCGTCTTGGGCCGCCACCCTAATGCGATGAATTCTCGATTTTTTCTTCAAGAAGTCGCGCTTGCTGGGTCGGTATAGCTCGACGGCTAGGATACCGCCCTCCGTCACACCATCGATGGTCACTTGAACTTGCCCGGTCCCAGGCGCGCACACCGCTGGGGCTTCGTGCGCTCTGATGTCGAGCTCGGATTGCGCAAACGCAATCGGCAAGGTGGCAAGGAGTGCCAGGCTGATAAAGCGATAAATCATTCCGCTTCTTCTCGTCGTCTCGCGTCAAAAAATAGGCAGAAAACCGACAATCGCAATCAAGTTTTCGTGTTCGCACCTGTGAATCGCTCCTACAATGAACAGGTGTACACATTCGAAAACTAAGCTACTCGTCCGTATGCAGCGTATTCAGCGATACATTTTTGGCGAATGCACGCGGGTCTTTTTGGGGCTGCTTTTGCTCGTCGTAAGCATCCTGCTGCTGGAACGCCTCTTACGAATCGCGGATCTCGTGTCACGTTCGCCCGGCAATTTCGGCGAAGCTGTTTACATGCTCGCAAATCTGGTCCCGCATTATGCCGGAATCGGTATTCCCGCCGCTTTCTTCCTCGCCGTGCTTATCACTGTCAGCCGAAT
>JBCBGS010000170.1:0-4791 GCA_038526515.1 Pseudomonadota bacterium
TCGAGCAATAAATCGCATCCGCTCCGTGATCGACGGCTTTACGCGCATCATCAGGGTGACAAATGCCTTTCAACACGATCGGCAAATCCGTAACCGACTTGAACCACTCAATATGTTCCCAGGTCAGCACCTGACCGAAGGTTGCCGCCCAGATCATAATTGCCGTTTGCATGTCCTCTTCGGGCGGCTTCGGCAGGAGTTTTCGGAACTCCGGATCGGTCATGTAGTTTTGCAGCACTTTGCCGCGCAGCTGCGGAAAATTTGAGGCGTTGAGATCGCGGGGGCGCCAGCCGGTGACCCAGGTATCAAGTGTGACGACAAGAGCCTTGTAACCGGCCTTTTCGGCACGCTTGATCATGCTTTCGGCGACATCCTTGTTGCGCGAAGTGTAAAGCTGAAACCAAGGTGCGGTGTCCCCGCAAGCGGTAAAGACGTCCTCCAGCGGATCATTCGAGAGTGTCGACGCGCAGAATGGTACTCCGGTTGCTGCTGACGCTCGCGCTGCCGCCATATCGCCATGGCGATCCTGCGATGCCTCTCCATTCAATCCAATCGGTGCCATGAACAACGGGTTGTCGTACTTCTGGCCAAAAATCTCGATAGACAAGTCGCGTTCGCTGCAATCGACCATCATTCGCGGGATCATACCCCAATGGTGAAACGCCTCCGCGTTCTGATCCTGCGTATGCTCATCGCCACAGCCGCCAGCCACGTAGTTTGTCATCATTGGTCCGAGAGCTTCGTGCGCGCGCTTTTCCAACGTCGCGAAGTCAACCGGATAGTCTGGCAGGATCCCTTGCAGACCGGCGTTGTAGATTTCGTTCTGCATCGCGCCAAAATAGCTCATTGGTATCCTCTCTCCGTCTCTCTTAGTGAGACAGAATGAGCGGATACACGCTAAACGAGCAAGCAGTTTGTTGAGTTCAGCGAACGAGTCTTTGGAGCTGCGGACGCACTTTTAGGAACTGCAGATAAAGCCATTCCAGCACATTCAACACTGTTCGGTTGCGGGCGACTTGGCCGAGGATCCGCAAGCGGGGAATAGCCCGCCACATCGCCGCAAACGCTTCAGCACCGCTCAGGACTCGGCCGTTCTCTTCCGCGTGAAAACGAGCGAGCAACTCGCTCTGATCAATGGGGCAGGACGGGTCCGCGTCTTCCGAAACATCAACAAAATCAATAGCTCCGCTACGATCAAGCCGCCGCATGAGCGCGATCTCGCGCTGACAAAGCGGACAAGCGCCGTCGAACCAGACTTTGACTTGGGGAGAAGACATTTCGGACACACGTCCAAAATGCCCCCTGTCCTGTTTCGTTCCAGTTCTACTGCTTGATGAAGCGAATTGCCGCGCCGCCGGATGATGCCAAACGCAAAGTCATGGTTTCACCGGCCATCACTTGGCGCTCTTCGATCACGTAGCTGTAGGGATTGGTGTCCCAATGGGCATCATCGCCATCACGGTACACCTGCGCCAGATACGTTGCGCCGGGCTCAAGAAAATCGAGCGCTACGGTAACATCGCGGGCGGTTTCGTCGGTGACAGCCCCAAGGAACCAATCCGTGCTGCCGCGCCCTTGTCGTGCGATGGCGACATATTCGCCCACTTCGCCAACCAGCGCGACACTCTCTTCCCAGTCAGCCGGCACATTCTTGATGAACTGGAAAGCATCCATTCGCTCTTCGTAATGCTCAGGAAGGTCAGCTGCCATTTGCAGCGGCGAATAGAGGACTACGAAAAGCGCAAGCTGTTTGGCAAGCGTGGTCTGCGGACGATTGGAAGCATCTCCGCGCTGCATGTCTTCGCGCACAGGTGGCTTTTCATTGGGTCGAAGGTTGAAGATGCCTGGAGTGAAATCCATCGGCCCTGCCAGCATCCGGGTAAACGCCAAGGTCGAAACATGCGATGTTGGATTAGGCGGTGTTCCCCATGCGTTGAACTCCATCCCTCTAGCACCTTCGCGAGTCATCCAGTTGGGGTAAGTCCGCCGAAGCCCAGTATCCTTCACTGGCTCATGCGCGTTGATGGAAATCTTGCGCTTGGCTGCTTCCCGAACGGCGCGAAGATGGTGATCAACCATGAATTGGCTGTCGTGCCATTCATACTGTTTCACGCCATCCGCATCATAGCTGACGATGTCGCCCGCGTCGGCGACATATCCGGTTTTGACCTGACGCACGCCGACGCGCTCATAAAGGTCGAATGCATCGCCCATTTGCGCTTCGTAGTTGGCGACATTGCCACTGGTCTCGTGATGGCCAATGATCCGCACGCCTTTCGACATGGCGTAGCGGTTGAGTTCGGGCAGGTCGAAATCGGGATGGGCTTTGGTGAAGTTGAACAATTCGCCATTGTTGAACCAATCGCCATCCCAACCGATATTCCAGCCTTCGACCAGAACACCTTTGAAACCGTGGTCAGCTGCAAAGTCGATGTAGCGCCGAGTATCCTCGTTATTCGCGCCGTGGATTCCGTCGTTCCCCCAGGTCCGTTCACGAATATGCATCGACCACCAGATGCCGACATATTTGCCTGGTTCGACCCATGAGACGTCACCCAATGTATTCGGTTCGTTGAGGTTCAGGATAATATCGGAGTTGATCAAGCCCGGGGCATCGGGAGCAATCTGGATCGTGCGCCACGGCGATTTGAACGGCGCCTTGGTATGGACTTTGATCCCGTCAGATCCAGGGCGCAATGCGGCTTCGAAACTACCCGGACGCAATGCCAACAGTGACATGCCTGAGTAATCGACGAGTGCAGCCTCATGGATCGAGATGTGCAGACCCGAAGGCTGAAGGAACGTCACCGGAGTGTGCGCATCGTCGACAATTGCAGCTTTGCCCATGCGGTAGATGTATTCGTAACGATTAAACTGGCGGCTCGGGGTCCACCAAGCATCCGCGTCGCCTCCGATATGGAACTGCGTGAGTTCATCCGTAATCCGAACATCGCCTTGCAACGCATCCTGCTGTGCGAGTTCATAGCGGAAGCCGACGCCGGTATCGAAAGCGCGGAATCGGACTGTCAGAGAGCGTTCCGGCCCCTCTGTCGCTGCGAACGTGACAGCGATCTCATTGTGGTTGTCGCGGACTGTGCGACGCTCACCCCAAGGCTGGTCCCAGCTCTCATCGACGGAATTGCGTGTGTATCCGGTAATCTCCAGATCACTTTCAAATCCATGGTGATCGGCAAATAGGAGGCCGAGCCGGGCCGGTTCCATCGCCAATTCGCCATCGTGGCTGATGGAGTAAGTCGCGTGCCCGCCATCATCGGATACCGAGACCAGGATGCGTCCGTCTGGAGACATCACTTGAGCCGTCTCCGCGTGAAGCGGTCCAGCCACTAAAGCCCCCAAGGTCGCAGCAAAACCAAGTTTGGCGATCGATCCCAACATCTGTCTCTCCCGAAGTTTTGCAAAAATCTGCAAATTTTTGCACTTTCAGCAGCGCATAATATGAATTTCCCCCTTTTCTCCAAGCGATTTCTCTGCAAACTTTTGCACAACATGCGGCCAGGCTAAGCCGCAGAGAGGGGATTGATGGCTTTGAACCGCATTGCGAGCGCGATTGTGTGCTGTGCCAGTCTTTATGCATTGGCGGCATGCGGCGGCGAAGATTCAGCGCCGCCAGCGGCCGGACCCATTGCAGGAGGCCCGACACCCTCTCCCGCTCCCGCCCCAAGCACAACCTTACCTGCTGGTCAGAATACCGCTTTCGCCAATCGCACGGCGCAGATGCAGGTGGTTCATGATTTCGGCTTTTCCGCCGGTCTAAACCCGATGGTTGCACAATTCGCAGGGGGTGCCGCTTCCGGTGATATCGACAATGACGGTGATCTCGATGTGTTTGTCGCCCGTGGGGATACCGGTCCGAATCTACTTTACATCAACCAAGGCGGCGCGCGGTTTGATGAAGGCGCTCAAGCTGCCGGCTTAGCCTTCACGCTTGGCGCGGGCAGCAATGGTCGTCACAGCGGCCCAACCTTTGGCGATCTGGATGGCGATGGCGATCTTGATCTGTTGCTGGGCGGATTGGAAAACGGCCCGACCAAAGTCTTCATGAATGATGGATTAGGCCGCTTTACCGACGCGACCGTGGGATCGGGTTTCGAATTTGCGACCACAACGCAAACCATCTCCATGGCTCTTGGTGACTATGATGGCGATGGAGATCTTGATGTGCTGATGGCGCATTGGGGAACTGCCCGGAATCCGTCGCTTCCTGGAGAAACCGAAACCCTGTGGCGCAACGACAGCACGCCGGGTTCGCCGCGTTTTTCGCCGGTCAGTCAAGCGAGCGGGATTGCGGGGCTGCTTGCGTTCGATCTGCCCACCGGGGTGCTTGGCCCGAATTTCGACTACACCTTCGCTCCCAACTTCGTTGACATCGATGGGGACCGCGATCTTGATATACTCATGGTATCAGACTTTCGCGGATCAAAAGTACTGGTCAATAACGGTAACGGGACTTTCAGCGCTGCTGGCTTCATTCCAGACGATGAAAATGGGATGGGCAGCGCAGTGGGCGATTTCGACAATGACGGTGACTTTGACTGGTTCGTATCGTCTATCAACGGCAACCGCTTGTTCGAAAACCTAGGCGGCGCACGCTTCAGCCGAAATTCTGCGAGCGGGGTTGAGCCCGGCGGATGGGGGTGGGGTTCATGCTTTGCCGATTTCAACGCTGACGGGTGGCTCGATGTGTATCAGACCAATGGCTGGGAAGCGGGCAAGGACCCATCCGCATCGAACAAGCGGTTGCCGTTGATAGACGATACGAACCAGTCAAAG
>JBCBGS010000171.1:0-4747 GCA_038526515.1 Pseudomonadota bacterium
GTACAGGGAGATCGCCGAGACCTGCAATGATTCCGAGTGGCGCCAATCAGGCCTCCTATCGCGGTAAGCAAAGTGACCGATTTTTGCTGTTACGAATGAAGTCGACAATCTGCATCACTTCGGCGGCCTCGGCAAAAGTTGCGGCGGTGTCCTCAAGTCGCTCAGAGAACGTTCCTTCTTTCGCATACAGCATACGGTAAGCGGACCTCAAACTGCGGATGGTCTCGCGCGAGAAGCCTCGCCTTTTCAAGCCGACAACATTCAGGCCTGCCAGATGGGCGTGGTTTCCTACGACTGAGCCAAACGGGATGACATCGGCAACGAGGATGGCTCCACCGCCGACAAAGGCATGATCTCCGATCCGACACCATTGGTGCACCGCGACGGCGCCGCCAAACCAGACCTGCTCACCAACCGTTACATGACCGCCTATGTGCGTATTGTTGGCAATCACGCATTTGTTTCCCAACACGCAGTCATGTGCGGCATGCGTGTGGGCCATGAAGAGGCAATCAGTCCCGATCTTCGTAACCCCACCATGTTCTGGGGATCCGGTATGCAGGGTCGTGTGCTCGCGCATCACCGAGCGGTCACCAATTTCGAGGCGTGATTCATCGCTTTGTTTGTACCCAAGCACCTGCGGTGGGCCGCCGATGACCGAGCCAGGATAAACTTCCACATCTGCGCCAAGCGTTGAATGGCCGAAGACGGTCGCTTTTGGATGCAAGACTGCGTTGTCGCCAAGCTGAACGTTTGGACCGACATAAGCGAGCGCCCCGATGGATACATTTTCACCGAGCTGCGCGCCTGGTTCCACAATGGCTGTAGGGTGAATGCTGACCGTCATTTAGGTGTCTTTTTCGGTGCTATCTGTTTTTGGATCCACGCGATCTCACGCAGATATTGTCGTAGGGGTTTGGCTGGCACACCGCCCCAAGTCTCACCAGCTGGAATATCACGGAATATGCCAGATGAGGCGGCAAGTCTTGCACCCGTGCCGATATGAACGTGATCTGCGATTCCAACGCGTCCACCCATTACAACATTGTCCCCAACCTGAGTTGTCCCAGAAATTCCTGTAAAGCTGGCCATCATCACATTGCGTCCGACGACGACATTGTGAGCGATTTGAACGAGATTATCGATCTTCGTTCGCTCTCCAATGATTGTATCGGAAAAGGCCCCACGATCGATACAAGTGTTTGCGCCGACCGTGACATGATCTTGAATTATCACGCGTCCCCACTGCGGCACGTCTTCCGCACCTTCAGGCCCAACCGTGACTCCAAATCCAGCTTCGCCAATGGACGCACCAGAGTAGAGTTTGACATTGTTGCCAACCAAAGCGCAGCGGACGCAAACATTCGCGCCTATGACGGAATTCTCACCGATCTGCACACCTGGACCAATCGCTGCGCCTGGGCCAATCGTCGTCCCTGCGCCGATCGCAGCGCCGGAGCCAATAAAGGCCGTCGGCGCGACAATGGCAGTCTCATGGATTGACGGTGCATCGCCCGACGCTTGCCAGTCTTTGAGTTGGAACAGAGCTTCACTCGCCAGTTTATGACTGGTCCGAGGATGGTTCGTCTCTATCGGTATAATGCCAGCTGGGAGGCCCGAGGCAGCGGAAGGCTTCACAAAACAAGCCGCAGCGCGCGCACTGACACCCTTGGCTTGCGACGCTTTACCTTCGAAGAAACATAAATCGCCTTCAACGGCATTGTCCGATGAGGCTATGCCGATGATTTCGACATCAGGCACCCCGTCGGTTTCAAAGCCGCAAATGGCTAAAAGGGCCCGCAATGATTGCGGACCCTGATAATCAAAGAAACGCTGATCTATCGGCATCAGCCCTCCGAGGGACGATTATTGAGGCTGCTGTGTCGGCAGGCTCTGACGTACAACTTGAACAGTTGGCGTGCTTGCATTGAGTTTCGTGATCGCAGATTGCGTCACATCGGTTGCATCATCGACATAAACCACCTGTGACTTATCAAGGATGATGTTTGCACTATTCTCAGCGATAACTTGCTGCAGGACAGGAATGAGAGCGTTGTTAAAGTCGACGAGGGCTTTGCGCTCCGTCAATGCCAATTCTTGTGCGGCGATCTGGCGCTTACGCTCAAAATCATTTGCTTTGCGCGAGTAGGCCTCAATCTCAGACATTAGCGCAGCGTCGGCGCGGACTGTCTCTTGGGTTTTGCCCTCTGATTTCGTGCGCAAAGATGCGCCATCAGCTTGCAGCGTGTCCGCAAGAGGCTTCAGTTCGCCTTGCATCGTCGTTTCGATCGCTTGGATTTTTGTTCGAATGTCCTGGCCAGCTTGGCTTTGGGTGAAGATTTGAACCCGGTCGATGACAACAACTTTGGTTCCCTGCGCGGTCGCAGCAGGGCTTACAGCAAATGCTGCAGACACTGCCAGTGCCAACGTAGCTAGGATGGATTTTACGCGGATCATTTTACTCTCTCCTGTAGAGATATCTGCTAAAAACGGGTGGAGGTACTAAAGCGGAATGTCTCCGTTCTGTCGTACTCTTCCTTGCGAAGTATGTGTGAGAAGTCGAACTGAATAGGTCCGAACGGTGAATCCCAGCCAACCGATAGACCGGCGGTCGCACGAAGACCGAGCCCGTCTTTAATCTGGCTTACGACCGGTGTTCCGAGCGGTACGCCGTTGAAACGAACACCGCTGAATGCACCGACCCCAATTTGACCAAAAATCGGGTCCACAAGATCTGGGTCGTCAAGAATACCCAAACCGCCGGCTTCAACGAAGAGTTTGGTTCGAATGCCGTACTCCTCAGGCAAATAGTTCGGGACGGTAAGCTCCCCGGTCGCCTGATAATACGCTTTGCCCCCAAGTGAGCGACCTGGCTTTACGTCTGTGACCTGACCGTTCTCATCAGCTAGCGTGAAGACTTGTCGGGGGCCAATGCCAGCAACATCGAACCCGCGGAAGGAAGAGCCGCCGCGGAAGAATCGGTTGTTAATGAGAATGCGGTCATCATTCCCGTACGGCTCGATATAGCCGCCAGAGAGACGAACACTCGCACGAACACCCCGGAAAATCCCACGATAAGTGGCACCAGAGAGTTCACTGCGGATATATTGCACATCGCCGCCCAGCCCCGCTAAATCTTGACTGATCGAGAAATCAAACCCTCCGGTTGGCGCGATCGGATCATTCCGTCGATCCCAATTGAAGGAATATCCGATCAAAGATGTGATGTCGGAGCGTTCGTTGTCACAAACAATTTGCCGGTTAACCACTTCAGACGAACATTGGTCGACGAGTCGCTGGGCTTCCAGAACGTCACGTTCATCTACAACGCGAAAATCGTCATCAAAGAAATTATCAGGCGTATCCTGACCCGCAGTTTGTACCAGAGATTGAACAATCAAACCATCTTCATCAATGATGACGTTCTGGTCTCGGATATTGATTTTATCGTACTGTAACCGATAGCGAACTTGCAGACCGGTATTGTCGGTTACAGGAAATCCAAAATTGATCCCCGTCCCGATCGTATTCGACTCAAACTGTGAGATATCCAGGAAGTCCGAGCGTGTTGAAAACAGTTCGACACCAGCTGACAGGTTACGATCCAAGAAACGCGGCTCTTGGAACCGGAAATCGACAAACTGCTGCCGATCTGAAGCGGAAACACGCGCGACAAAAGTTTGACCACGTCCCCGCAAATTGCGCTGGGTCACGCTGAGATCGAGCAAGAACGAGTCGACGGATGAGAAACCCGCCGCAAATGAAAGCTCGCCGGTCGCCGTTTCTTCAACGTCAATGTCAACCACAGTGCGGTCAGCACTTGAACCGGCTTTCTCCGTGATCTCGACATTTTCAAAATAGCCAAGCGCACGCACGCGGTTTCGAGAGCGATCCAGCAAGACGCGGTTGAAGGCATCGCCTTCAGCAACGCGAAGCTCTCGGCGAATAACACGGTCTAGCGTTTGGGTATTCCCGTTAATATTGATCCGCTCGATATAGACCCGCGGGCCTTCATCGATCGCAAACGTAACATTGACCTTCCGGGTCTCAGGGTCAGCTTGCAGGCGCGGTGTGATGTCCACAAACGCATATCCCGCGATCCCAGCTGCATAGGTGAGCGTGTCAATCGTGTCTTCGATGAGGTCACCGCGGAAAAGCTCCCCCTCACTAAACGGAACAGCACGCTTCAGACCTTCGCTGCTGAGCTTATCCAGAGCGGTTTCAACATCGATTTCGCCGAACGTATACTGTTCGCCTTCGTCGATCGTATAGGTGATGTAGAAGTCTTCGCGATCAGGCGTTAGATCGGCTACCGCACTGATGACGCGGAAATCATAATAGCCCTTGTTTTGATAGAACTCGCGCAGCAGCTCGCGATCGAACTCTAGACGGCCAGGATCATAATTGTCATTCGAACTAAAGAAACGCCACCAGCGCGATTGCTTGGTGACAACCTCGCTCCGAAGACGTCTATCAGAATAGGCTTCGTTACCAATGAAGTTAATCGAGCGAACACCCGTGACCGGACCTTCCGTCATGACAAAAACGAGATCGACTCGGTTTTGATCGAGCGGTTTATACTGTGGCTCAACGGTCGCTGAGAAACGCCCAGATTGGCGGTAAAGTTCCAGAATGCGCTGCACGTCGGCCTGCACACGCGCTGCCGTGAAGATCCCACGAGGAGCCGCTTGCACTTCTTCTCGCAATTTGTCGTCGTCTAGGGCGCTGTTCTCTTTGAAGGGAACAG
>JBCBGS010000172.1:0-4731 GCA_038526515.1 Pseudomonadota bacterium
CTTGGACAGAAGAGACATATCTGTGGAACGATCAGGTGACCGATCAGGACCCGAACACGTTTAGTGATCGTCTGGCGTACTTCAATGTGCTGAAGACCAATGAGGTGACGGCCTCTGGAGAAGACCTGGATGATTTCCACTTTAGCGAACCAACAGCAGATTTCTTAGAGCGCAGAAACTCCGCGGCGCAAGCGGGCTATGGCTTTGACCTCGTCGTCACGTCGAACACACCGCCACGCGACTACCGCATCCGCTACACGGAGCCAAACTCGCCCGCCTCAGAGGTGGTGAACGGTCAGACGCAGTTTGTCCGCGGATCTCGAATTCTGAGCATTGACGGTGCGGACCTGGTCAATGGCAGCACGCAAGCTGACATTGATACTTTGAATGGCGGACTTTTCCCAGCCACGGCAGGTGAAGTCCACACATTCGAACTCCAGGATCCAGGCGCCACGACATCTCGAACAGTGACGGTAACATCAGCGGACATCGTGGAAGTTCCCGTGAACCGCACGAGCGTGATCGACACACCGAGCGGCAAGGTCGGCTACATCCTGTTCAACACATTCAGCCCGAGATCATCGGAAGAATCGATCGCTACTGCGATTTCCAACATGAGTAATGAAGGCGTCACGGACCTGGTCCTTGATCTTCGTTATAATGGCGGTGGATTGCTCGCGGTCGCCAGTCAGCTGGCCTATATGATTGCCGGCCCAACACGCACAAATGGCAGAACGTTCGAACTGTTGGAGTTCAACTCCAATGCTGGCAACGTGAACCCGGTCACCGGTCAAGTGAACGGGCCAATCCCGTTCTATAATACGGGACTTGGATTCTCTCTCGCCAACGGTACGCCGCTCGATAATTTGGACTTGGGCCGTGTGTTCATTCTCTCCACAGGCGGCACATGCAGCGCGAGTGAAGCGGTCCTAAACGGATTGCGCGGGATCGATGTCGAGATTGTTCTGATCGGCGATGTCACTTGCGGCAAGCCCTACGGCTTCTACCCGACCGACAATTGCGGTGAGACCTATTACACCATTCAGTTCCGCGGGTTGAACGATAAAGGCTTTGGCGATTATTCCGACGGCTTTGTTCCGAACAACTCCACATTTGGATTTGGAGAGCGTGTCTCTGGCTGCGTTGTCCCCGATGATCTTGCAACAGAGCTCGGCGATCCGACGGAAGGCCTGCTCGCAGCAGCGCTTGATTATCGCGAGAATGGGGTTTGCCCAGCGGTGACCACTAAAGTGGAGGAAGAAGTCGTGACGTCTAAAGCCGGAATGTCTGAGGTGGCAACAACCGCGCTGTCGACCCAAGATGACTTCATCTCGCGCAACCGCGACATGGCAATGCCATGGTAAGGTCGACCCTCCTCACTGGCCTGGTCTCCTTAGTGCTCGGCGCGTGCCAGCACGCTGCGACCGCCTCGCCCGCGACGCTCGCAGATAGCAGCGCCGACACATTGAGTGCGCTTAAGTCAGCGCTCGGCGGCGCCATCAACCGCGCCAATATTGATCTTGGTGCGGGTGATCTGACGGAGACTTCAATCGTCACCGTTTTGCCTCCACCTCTGACGGAGCACGAGACCCGGAGCCCAGCAACCCCGATTGTATTCAATTTGTATATGAAGAATGGTGCATGCTTCGCGGTCCAAGATGGAACGGAAACTGAAATCCCGCTTCCTGACGTGCCTTGCAAGCCAGCTTAAAACATCAAAAAGCCCGCCAGACGATCTGGCGGGCTTTTTTAATCGATAAGAACATTGCCGCTTAGATAAAGGCGTATCCGCGGGCATTGATGTAGTTGATCAATTCCTGTTTCCGGTTGCCTGGATCAGGGTGGGTCGACATGAACTCCGGTGGTCGGTTGCCCGCGCTTCGTTGATCCATCAGATCCCACAAACGCGGTGCTTGGGTCACATCGTAACCGGCCTTCGCCATGTAATCGAGGCCTAGTCGGTCAGCCTCATACTCATGCTTACGGCTGTAAGGTAGAAGCACACCGAATTGGATCGCTGCGCCGCCAAGCGCTGCAATCGTATTGCCGTACTGCTTCAACTCATCTGACTGAGCGATGGCGATTGATCCAGCGACCATTGCGACTTGGCTTGCCACCTGCATCGATGCACGCTCCGCTGAGTGCTGCCCGTCAATGTGACCCGCTTCGTGACCGAGCACGGTTGCTAGCTGGTCGTCATTTTCCGTGAGCTCTGTGATGCCGCGATACACGCCGACCTGTTGTCCAGGCATTACAAACGCGTTCACAACGTCGGTATCGAACACCGCGATTTCCCATTCATCCGGGCGGTAAGACGCATCCTGGTTGTAAATGTCGGTCAACGCCGTTGCACGCCCGCGCGCAGTTCGATCCCACGAGGTAAGAACGCGATTTCGCAGACGTGAGTCACCCGTTTGAGGCGTCTGCGCCTTCATGTCCGCCCACGCTGCTTGGGACATCCGTGCCAAGGACGCATTGTCAAAGCCAGGAATGATCAGCTGGCTCGAGCCCGTCACAGGGTTAGTCGCACAGCCCGTTACGAGTGGAACGATCGTTCCCGCAGCCAGGCCAGACAAAATGCGGCGGCGAGACATCGGGATTCGCTGCGCGGTCTCTAGGAAGTCGCGCGGCGCATCAACACGCTCGCCAGTTTCAATCATTTCGTCGGTAATCAGTAGTTTGCTCATCTTTGGTCTCCCGCTACCTCATTTCCCTTTTTTGATCCCGCACAGATTTAAAAACTGTGGTTAATCAAATGCTCGCACATAAAATCGCACGCGTCACGTGAATGCTGTATGAAGCCCATCATGAGCCTCCGTTAACCCACCTAGGCTGCGACCATCAGATCTTTTGCTTGCCCGACCCAGTTCTCGCGGCTGACTCGGCCTTTGAATGAGAGATGGTTTTCGATCCAAGTCTCATGCTCTGGGAGCCAATTTGCGACCTGCTCATAGGTCCAGATGCCGAGGCTATTCAGCACCTCCGCAATGCGAGGCCCGATCCCTGTAATCGCGGTCAAATCGTCCCCGCCATTTGAAGGTTTCTCGACTTGCTCCGGTTGCTTGCCATCAATTTCTGCAAGCATGGCGTCCGATGGATGGACCTCAGGTTCGTCTGCAGCCACGACAGTTGTATCGGGCGCGTCTTCCGGCTCTGGCTCTGCCGCCTCCTCTGGGTCAGCCGTTTCCGGAACCGCATCAGTCAGATCTGTCTCGGGCCCCTCCACAGGGACCTCCACGTCAGAGCTCTCGTCACCGGCCTCTTCGCCTTCTTCGCCCTGCTCAAAATAAGCGAGCCGGCCTTCAAGATAGCGATTGCGCCAACGCAACCGAGCCATCTCTTCATCAGCCGCTGCATTTGAGGCTGAGTCATTATCGGCTTCTGGGCTTTCGGGTTCCGACGCCATTTCGGGCTCTGGGTCTGGCTGCAGGTCAACAATGGTTGCAGCTGCCGCAGATCTTTCGATCGCTTTCGCTTCAAGCGCATCGACGCGCTGTCGCAAATAGGCGTTCTGCCAGTTCAGTTTTTCCAAACCCGGATCTTCTTCCGCAGCCTCTTCGGTGGTGGCGGGCACAATGGCAGCAGCTGCTGAAACATCTGCCTCCAATGCGACTACGCGCTCTTCCAACCAGGTATTGCGATCTCTGAGATCGTTCAGTTCTTTCTCATTATCGTCCGACAGCGCGCCCCCCGCCAACGCGCCTGCGGCAGCACCGGCGGCGGCTTCAACGAGGCCATTTCCACCCTCGCCTTTGGATTTCAGTTCATCCAATTCAGCGCGCGCTGCATTTAGCTCTTCTCCAAGAGAAGCAATCCGCGACGCGCGGTCTTCCAGCTCTTGGCGCAACGTGTCATCGCCGCCAACCGCTTGAACGCCCTCTTCTTTGCGTTTGCGCTGCGCAGCGTACAAGGCATCTACCTCTGCTTTCGCTTGCGTCAGCTCCGTCTTAGCGATTTCACGCTCGACCCCTGCCCGGCGAACTTGATTACTAGCCAACAACCCTCGGAACGAAAATCCGAAAAGCAGGCCGAGAAAAGTCGCGGCGGCGAGCACCATCCACATGTTTGCGATTAGCCACTGCATCTACTCGCTCCGTTCCTGAACTTTAAATTCAATTCTGCGATTTGCGGCGCGACCTTCCGCAGTCGCATTGTCCGCCTTTGGTTGATTGGGTCCATAGCCTTTGACGACCAAGCGCGCCAAATCGAACCCGGCATCATTCATGTAGTTCGCGACCGCTTGGGCCCGCGCCTCACTGAGGATGGTGTTGGCCTCTTGCGCGCCGCGATTATCTGTGTGGCCGCCAACTTCGAACACCAATGTCTCGGCACAGGTCGACGACACAGCCATGATTTTATCAAGCGTCTCACCACTTTCTCGAGAGATCGCAGCGCTACCCGTTTCAAACACGACATTATTCGCGTCCATAATCAGATCGAATGAGGTTTGGCAGGCTTGAAGCGGGTCATCCCCAAGATCCACCCCGGAAATCTCATCGAGCGCGACCGTGACCGCCACTGCCGCGATTTCAACCGCATACTCACCCTCGAGCTCGCTCATGTCTTCCCGCAGAAACTGCAGGGTTGAGCTTGTGGCTTCGCCTTCAAAACTAAATCCGTCCCCCTCAGGGTGGAATTGCATTTCACCGCTTTCGAACTTTGAGAAATGCGGAAGCCCGAGGCGAACGCCTTGGATCCAAGGCTCATATTCTGAGCTTTCAATACTCATCT
>JBCBGS010000173.1:0-4715 GCA_038526515.1 Pseudomonadota bacterium
GCATGGATCATCTTCATTCCATTGCAAATTTTGTGGCTGCCACTGTCCGTTCTGGGCGTGCTCTGGGTCGCTTACAAACAGATCGCACGCAGTAAAGCGCTCGGATTATCCCAGACAGCCGTTGAGATTGTGAACGGTCGTTGGACAGGACATCTGTTCGGACTGCGAGAGGATGTGGCTTCTTACAAACTGGCCGGAAAACTACCCAATAATTCCGTCCTGGGGCTGAGGGTCGCCCTGTTTCCGCTCTTTGTGGCCAAACTGATCGCGGGCAAGCCCATTCTCTATCCGCAATTGCCGGACGATGCGGCAAGCGGAATTGCCAATATGGTCTTCTCCCGGTCGCGGCGCTTCGATGGCCTGATCGAGCAGTATGCTGATCAAGCCCAGCAATTTGTCGTGCTCGGCGCCGGGCTGGATGCGCGCGCCTATGGCCCGCTGGCCGACCGAGGGCTGACCCTGTTCGAACTCGACCAGGCGGCGACGCAGCAAGCGAAACGCGACGCCGTGGCCCGCGCCAAACTCCGGCGAGACCATGTGCACTATATCGAGGTCGATTTTGCGGACCCCGAATGGACCGGCACACTCACCGCCTCGCCATTCGATTGGGCCAAGCCCACCCTCTTCCTGTGGGAGGGCGTCACGCTGTATCTCAGCGAAGCGACGGTCCGCGCGACACTGTCTGCGATCAAGGCGCACGCCGCGCCGGGCAGTGTCATCCTCGCCGATTTTTACGCCCACCGTATGCTCGATATGGCGCGCAAAGGCGCGATGGCGAAAACGCTGGAAGCGACCGGGGAAAGCATGGATTTTGGCTTCGACTTTTCTGTCGATGCTAAGGAACAATTATCCGCCTTTGTGACCTCCACTGGTTTAGACCTCGGACCTCACTTTTTCCTAGGCGCATCGCATAAGGCAGGTGCTTATATGGTGGTCGCGGCGCTAGAGGTTTGACCCCAGCCTCAGCTGGCGTCTCCGGTGAATTGGTTCCCCCAAACCCGCCCTCCATGCGCTCTGCCCAACTCGTTTGGGCAGCCCATCACGCGAAGGCGCGGCGAGGAACGGGAGCGACAACGCCTTTCCCAGTCTTCACAGCAAGTTCCCGCGCTGGACCCCACAGACAAGCTGTGGGGAGCGCTTGAAGGTGACTTTACACCTATTTCCGCCAGTCCCTGCGCAGGCAGGGACCCATGGACCGAAAACTCCAATCGCACTTGAGGCAATCACCCCTCCCTGGACCCCAGCCTCCGCTGGCGTCTCCGGTAATTCGTAAGCCCGCATTCCCGTAGGCCCTCATCCTGAGCGAAGTCGAAGGATAAAGGGCCGTGCTTCCTCGGAGCCCGCCTCGTCCTTCGACTTCGCTCAGGATGAGGCTCCTTTTATCGTAGCACCAAACCCCTCACAGGGCGCACCCTTGAGGCGATAAGAGACTAGGCGCGCTTGGAACAAACGCGGTGCGAACTGCCGCTCTCTCGAGACGGCGTATAGCGCCTGACCAAAGCGCGCCCATGGCGGCATGTTTTCGTCTTTGGTTCCCCGGATCATAAGTCCGGGGCCACTCCGGGGGGATTGCTCTTACAGGTTCGACCCTCGCCGCCTGTCATCGGACAGACGGGCTGAGCTCCCCCGACTGGTACCAAGCATAAGGGTTCGGAGCCCCAAGCCCAGCCACCAGACCGCCACTCTCCCCCTCCAACCGGCCGATCCGGACAAGCCTCTCATCAGGAGGAGATGCGCAGCAGTGTACCGAGCGCGGAACTGGGTCGGATTGGGACGATTTTAGAGCGCTCAACTAACGCCTCCTCCCGGCGTCAAAGCAGTCGTCAGCACGGTGAAAAACTGATGCCGCCGATACCGTTTCCAATTGAGTTGAAAACGAAGCTGGTTACGCGCGCTCTGTTGGCCGCTATGTCTATCATCAAAACTGAAAGGCCACCGAGTAAGACTGAATACGCCCATCCCCAATAGTTGCTGAACAATACAGTCATCACCCAGTCTTGCCCCAAAGCATACCATGCGACCGCCAATATGGTGGAAACCGTAAGTGCGATGGAGATGGGAACCAAATGCGCAGCTGCACGGCCTCTAAAGAACGACAGTAACATCGCCAATCCGAATGCGAGTGCTGTGCTTCCAGAAAAAATCCTGAGGTCCGATCGCAGCTCCGTCATGACCGCGTCGTACTCACCCACGACTAAGCTTTCCAAACGATCGAGCACCATCGAATGTCGCAAAATCGAGTTCTCATAGAAGTCTCGGACAGACCTGGCGGCCTGGTCTCGTCGTTCACAATCCAGCTTGCAAGCGGCTGCAAGAACACCGGCAATTAGCTCGTCAATTCCATCGTCTAAACTTCCGCGCATCTCATCTACACGAGATTGCAAGCGGTCTGATATTCGCCCCGCAAATTCAGATACTCTTTCGGCGGTCTCCGAATTCGCAACAGTCGCCAGTTGATCGTCCACCTTGCTTTCAATCTGCGATACGGCAAACTCGCGCGTGCGCTCGTCGAAATCTTTCGGGGCGAAAGCGATATAAAGAAACAGACTGGCGAACACTGCCGTGCCAATCATTGTCAGAACGATATTTGCGACCTGTAATCGAGGCAAAGTCATACTTCGGCCTTATCCAATCTAAATACCCTAATTGGTTCAGCGATTTTGTCTAATGTCTGCTCATGACCCCCAACAGTCCTAAGCTATTGTCCTCTCCGACGCCCCCGGCAAGCGCGGTGTGTTGAGGTACGTCGCCACCCAATGGATGGCGGCGACGAGGAGCAAGTCATTATGGCGTTCCATCTGGACGCTGAAATAAATACCGCCCAAGACCGCGCCGACGCACCAATACCATTTCCAGCGCAGGGTGAAGTAGTGCAGTGCGCCGAACAGGGCAGCGCTGATCAAAGCTGCCGTCCATACCGACGCGCCAACACTTTCCAGCCCTTGCGGCACCGCCAGACGGAATACCCATTCTTCCCACATGGACAGAGCACCGAGATAGAGCACCCATCCGAGCTTGGCCAAATTCCAATTCCGATCGATGCGCCAGGCATACACATTCAACGCCAACAGAATGAGCACGGCCCCGACTGTATAGCGCCCTGGGTGCGCGGCGACAGGGGCCAGGGCCTCTCCGACAACTCGCTGGAAAGCAGGCACGGTCAGAAACAGAAGCCCGAGGACGAGGCCAGGCAAGCCATGTCGCAGGAAAACGTCACGAAACGAGGTCAGCCGATCGCCAGTGAAATCCTTGTCGCGCTGAAGCCGGCGACGGCGAGACGGCGAAGCTTTGGTGGGTGCAATCATATGCGCGACTTAAGCGGAATTTGGTTGCGATAGATAGCGACCCAGGTCATGGCCTTTGGGCGCTCCTGATAAAAACTCCGAGCACGAGCCCCCCAAAGTTCAACCAGATCCAGCTCTTAGGTCGCATCCAGATAAATCTGCGACCCCTTTGTCTTAAACTCCAAGCTCTTCTCTTCCATGCCTTTGCGGGCTTCGTCGGCTTGGCGTTGGAGGTCGGCTTTTTCATTGTCGGACAGGCCATCGGCATAGTCGCGGACCTCGGCGGTGATTTTCATCGAGCAGAATTTCGGGCCGCACATGGAGCAGAAGTGCGCCACTTTATGGGCCTCTTTGGGCAGGGTCTGGTCGTGATAATCGCGCGCGGTTTCTGGGTCGAGCGAGAGGTTGAACTGGTCTTCCCAGCGGAACTCAAACCGGGCACGTGACAGCGCGTCATCGCGGATCTGCGAGGCCGGGTGGCCTTTGGCGAGATCGGCGGCATGGGCGGCGAGCTTATAAGTGATCACGCCGACTTTGACATCGTCGCGGTCTGGCAGGCCCAGATGCTCTTTCGGCGTCACATAGCAAAGCATCGCCGTGCCGAACCAGCCAATCATCGCGGCGCCAATGCCGGAGGTGATATGGTCATAACCGGGCGCGATGTCGGTGGTGAGCGGCCCAAGCGTATAGAAGGGCGCCTCGCCGCATTCTTTCAGCTGCTTGTCCATGTTTACTTTGATCTTGTGCATCGGCACGTGGCCGGGGCCTTCAATCATCACCTGACAGCCGCGGGCATGCGCGATTTTTGTCAGCTCGCCGAGCGTTTCCAGCTCCGCGAATTGGGCGGCATCATTGGCGTCAGCGATCGAGCCCGGACGCAGGCCATCGCCAAGGCTGAAGGTCACATCATAGGCGCGCATGATATCGCAAATCTCAGCGAAGCGGGTGTAAAGGAAGCTTTCTTCATGATGTGCGAGGCACCATTTCGCCATGATCGATCCACCGCGCGAGACGATGCCGGTGACGCGGTCTGCGGTCAGGTGAATATAAGCGAGGCGTACGCCCGCATGGATGGTGAAATAGTCGACGCCCTGCTCACACTGTTCGATCAGCGTGTCGCGATAGACTTCCCAGGTTAGATCTTCCGCGACACCGTTCACTTTCTCTAGCGCCTGATAGATCGGCACGGTGCCGATCGGAACCGGGCTGTTGCGGATGATCCATTCGCGCGTGTTGTGAATGTTGCGGCCGGTCGATAGGTCCATGACATTGTCAGCGCCCCAGCGGGTCGCCCAGACCATTTTCTCAACCTCTTCCTCAACGGATGAAGCGACGGCAGAGTTGCCGATATTGGCGTTGATCTTGACCAGGAAGTTGCGGCCAATGATTTGCGGCTCAAGCTCTGGATGGTTGATATTGCTCGGGATCACG
>JBCBGS010000174.1:0-4665 GCA_038526515.1 Pseudomonadota bacterium
TTTCTCGATCTAGTTGGACGTATTGTGAGAGATCGTTGATCTGGACTTCTTTGATCGAACTAGGGAACTTGAACGTAGCATTGTTTCCTTCAGAAGAAATCACACGCTGTTGGTAGTCGACCGAAGAACGAGGATACAAAAACACCTTACGTTTATCTTTGTGACTTGTTCCTTTGCGGATTAAAACTGACTGTATCTCCGTTGAGATGTTCAGCAATTTTTTGAACCGGATGGTCTCTTCACCCAGTATCATTGGTGCGTCTGCAGTGATGACTAAGTCATCACCCTTGTAACCCTCAGTTACAACAGTTTCCCGTCCACTCGCAGCACTCGGATCAACTGCGAACGATGCGCCATATCGCTTTTTCATAGATATTAGCGCAACATACGCTCCCACATTCACTGCCGAGCAATCTATACGAAGCGGAATATCGGTTTGATCCATTTCGGATAAAATTGAGATATCCGCGTCCGACGCTACACCCCAAACGGATTTCTCAAATATTCGACGAAACTCGCGCTCATCGGCAGTGAGAATTTCTTTTGGATTTAGTATATCCAGCTTTTCTTTAATTTCTTCAGGAGAAACTGAGTACTTTGCGTCCGGAATAAGAGAGCTTCTCTCTAAGTCGCTCGACATTTGACGATAAGCTAGAAGTAACGCCGGAATGAACAAACGTGCGCCTTCGGGTATGGCCTCCCAGAAGTGTCTATTTATGCCTTTCATTTTTCTGCGCCCAACAATGATCGCGGAGCCTAGGGTAGCTGTTGTGAGACCTCCCGGAACGCCTGCTCCAATGGTCAATATTACGATCCCAGCTAAAGCATACAAAGCAAGCTGTGTTTGATCATCCTCACTGAATTTTGCCATGCCTAGTCTCCGAAAGTTCTTTCGCGCATTTGAGAGTGCTATGCGATCTTGAATCAGCCATCCCCCTGACTGCATTTCGTTTTGCCGATATTCTTAAAAATTGTCAAAAATTGCCAATTTTCTGTCGAGTGTGGTACATTGAAAAGAGAAGGAGATTCGTGATGCCGACACGCAATATCAATCTGACAGATCACTATGATGTGCTTCTCGGAAAGCTGGTTGAAGCAGGGCGTTTCAAGAACGTGAGCGAAGCCGTACGTGCGGGACTGCACCTCTTGGAGCGTGAAGAACAGACCTTTGAGGCCAAACTGGAAGCCCTAAGGCGTGAGGCCGATAAGGGTCGGCAAGCCTATAATAATGGTGAGTACACCGTTATTGACGGTGATGGGGCTCTGGATGATTTTTTTGCTCAACTTCGGGCAGACGCACGAAAGCAATAGGTCTGCATCACGACCATGCGCAAACTTATCATTACAGACCCAGCTCGCGAAGATCTGCTCGAAATAGAGATCTACACCTTACACACCTATGGTGATCTGGCAGCGGTCGCTTACAGCAATCTTATCCAACAGGCTTTTGAGGATATACGCGAAGACCCAAATCGACTGCTTAGCAAAGCGCGTCCTGAGATTGATGGGAACATACGCAGTTATCACACATCTTCCGCCAAGAGGCGAAGTGCGCCGCCGGTCAAGAAGCCACGACACTTCGTTCTATATTTTGAAGCCAACGAAGATGCTGTTGTAATCAGCCGAGTATTGCATGACGAGCGCGACATTGAGCGTCACATTCCCGACGATCACATTGAGCGGTCTAAGGCCAAGCATCCTTCTAAACGAAAACCCACACGCACACGCGAGCGATAATCAGCGAGATCATTGTGGAACAGTTTCATATCGCGTTGGCATAGTTCGCCGCTAATTCTGTAAGCTGGAAGGCGTGTATGACGATCTAAAAAAGGAACTTGAACGAACGGGCCTGACGCTGCGGGTGTTGGCGCAGACCATCATTAAGACAGACCGCGCGTTGCTGCCGCCTGCCATCCTGAAAGCCATGATGGCGGAATGCGACCTGCATCGGCTTCACGATCACGTTCCAGCCATCCTTGAGTTCATTCAAAAGGTTGAAACAGCCCCTGAAGGCATAAGCGATGGGACATCCCGATTTCGGAGCGAGAAACGCCTCAAGACCACGGCGGATATGCTTGCATACATCCAAGTTCACATTAAAGACGCAGATGTCAATCTGGCTTTAGTTCAGCGAAGATATTTCCCGCAGATGCAGCCCTATGCGCTGAACGCAATGATCGGGCGCATTCTTAAGCAAGATTTGAGAACGATCAGAGAGGATGTTTGGAACATACTGTTCGATTATGCCCAATCTATTGATCCGGTGACGTTTCCGGAGATCGCGCACCCGGAACCAACGCACGCGCCTAGCAAAGCCATCTATGCGCCCAAAATGCCCGATCCGGATAGACGTGCACGCACAGTGGCAGATACATATCATGACGGTTTAAGCCCTGATCTGACCGAGCAAAGGATCTTTCCACCCAACCATCGTGACATGGAAAACCACACACTCCCCACCCGATTAAAGAATATGAGATATGTGGTCATAGACGATCATATCTATCAGCGCCTTCACGATGAAAGACGCAGAACCCGCGTTTCGGTGCGGCGGTTGATCAAAGGGTCTGCGAATGCACCGCCGTCACTCAAAGTGCATACTGCGGATCAGTGGCTTAACGGACGCGTGCTGGCGGCTGAGAAAGGTCTTCTCGACTGGGTGCTGGATGCGTATGCGCTCCTGCCGGATGCCGATAAAAAATAGCGAGGATTTGTCTCAAATTTTAGCTAAATGCAATCCAGTAACACCCTGAATAATATATAAAATTTTATCTAATTTTACAGAATACTTAAGTTTTTCTCGTTATTATAAAATCACTAGCTGCTGCACTGCACAAAAGAAAAGAGTGCCGCGCTTGAATATATGACAAGAGAAGGTGCGAAGAACGCCTTCCGAACAGGGAAGTGGGGATCGCATGGCGGTTCAAAGCGAAAGCAAGATTCAAGAATTTAGAGCGGATGCCCGTTTAATCGGTGCACATTTATCTGCAAATGATGTTGAACAATCATTCGTCGATAAGCCGAGCTTGACGGATACCTTCGTCATCAAAGCCGGACTTGAAGGAAATCAGCAAAATCTGGAGCTTAAAGGCGGTGGGCGCGAAAGCGTTAGCGGAACCGATGGCTCAACCTTTACGGCGAGCATCTTTGCAGCATTGCGTGAGAAAGACCGGGCCCGTCGCGAGTCCACAAGCCGATTGGTGACATTCCTCGACCTCTTAGACTCCATTGAGCGTCAGATTGCCGCCTTGGACGATCAAATCGCAGAATACGAAGCCGAAGTCGAGCAACTTGAAGAGCAACTCGGCGCGTTAGAAGAGCTGAAGGAACTGGCTGAGCGCGGCGAGCTTGATCCTACCAACCAAGAGCATATGCGTCTCTTGGAACTTTCGGGGATTCCACGTGATCAATGGGGTTTGGTGACGCCCGATATGCTGGATGATCGTATCGACGGAACGAGAGACCGTATCGAAGACCTCAGGCAGAAAATCCAGATAGCAAAGGAAAAGCGTGGTGAGCTGGAAGACAAGTATGACGATATCCATGCGAGAATGGATAATGATCCAGATGCTAAGGCTGATCCCGAAACGCAAGAAGTCGCACAACAAGCCCGCCAAGATTTCTATGCAGTCGAGCGAGAGCTTAGTGAGTCCGAGACTGAGTGGTTCATTCGATCAATCTCGAATGCCCCACGCGGGGATTGGGAAGGCCTGATTGAACGGCTAGAGGACAGATCAATTTCAGATCTTCGGGTCAATCAAGAGTTGCCGCCGGAAATCCGCGATTTTCTTTATGTCTGCGAGTTTGAACAGTTGTTTGAAGCGGCATGCATTGAAGAGCCCACCGACGTTCATCACTACATTCTAATGGATATGCTAGAAAACACCGATCAAGCAGACATTCAGACTTTGCTTCGATCAGAGGACACGCCCGAGTATATTCGCGCCGCAATGACTGAACTAGGAATGACTACGCCGGACCAGAGCCAAGATCCCCATCACGGCAGAGATCAATAGCGATTCCACCCGCTGTCCCAACATCATCGACCCTAAAGCTTCTTCCGCCATCGTACCATGGAGCCTTGAGATTATAGAACGATCCATAGCGGCGCGTCTCTAGCCCCACATCGCAGCCCGCATCATTGATATCGGAGATTGTTCCTTCCAATGCCGAAGGACTGAACCCTTCTGCGCCCGGGTTGTAGCGGATCACAAAATTCCGATCCGTAACGAAATTGACGTTCTCGGCATCAGAAGCAGCCACGGTCGTTACGGGTGCATTTTGCTCCTGGGCAATCGCATTCCCTGTCAGCGGTCCATAAGCAACAAGCCCTAATGCGGAGAAGCCTGCAGCCAGTGATTTTAAGTTTATTTGTGCCATATCAGTGACCCGCCCCCTATAGCGCAGCCGCTTTCTGAGTAACTTCCAGGCCTGTTTTTGGGAAGGGCAATTTGGTCTCTGGTGCCGGCGGCCGGTAGCCGAGGGATGAGTGGGGACGGACGGTGTTGTAATGCTGCCGCCAGGTTTCGATCAGGATCTGCGCTTCCCGAAGCGAGTAGAAAACCTCCCCGTTGAGCAACTCGTCCCGCAGTTTGCCATTGAAGCTTTCATTGTAGCCGTTCTCCCAGGGCGAACCGGGCTCGATGAAGAGCGTCTGGACACCGA
>JBCBGS010000175.1:0-4657 GCA_038526515.1 Pseudomonadota bacterium
TTTGGAGGCCAAACGGTCCAAGCCATTTTTGGTTCCAACCAAGCGCACGAGTTTACGCTTTGGATTGGCCAAAGCCGCTGTCACGGCATGCACACCCCAGAGCCAATTTTCGCCGGAACCATGGGGCCGAGACGGAGATTTACGCTTGTGTGAATTAGGACGGTTGCGCGGGCGGGGCTTGCTCATTATAAGGCCGGTTTCCGGTTGAAAGACGGTGGTGTCAAAGCCCCCTAATGACGGTCGGAAACCGCGGCGTCAAATGGCGTTGTGTAAGTCACCCTGGAGGGGTGGGAGAGTGGTTAAATCCAGCAGACTGTAAATCTGCCCGCTTTGCGTACACTGGTTCGAATCCAGTCCCCTCCACCACTTACACAAAGCATGCTATAGAAGCAGCGGACCTGTGAGCGGGTATAGCATAGTGGTAATGCGGCAGCCTTCCAAGCTGTTGAGCTCGGTTCGATTCCGTGTACCCGCTCCAACTTTTCCCTCAATCCATCGACAAGTTTTTCAGAACCCGTCAGCGCTTTGTGCTTTGAAGTGAATTGATATTCCCTATCCTGCGCCTCTCACGGTAAAATCTTTCAACAATCCAGATTTCCGCGCGGTGATCTCATTCTTTCCTTGAGACGCCTCGCTCAGCTCGTTAACACTTTACAAACGTCACAGCTGGGAGTCTCGTATGCGAACGTCGCTATCCGTTTTGTCTTTAACCGCCGCTTTGGCCGCAGCTTCGGCCGCGTCAGCGCAGGGCTTTGCAGCCGAAGATCTCGTCTCTGAAACCGAGACCTGGTTCCAGGCGCCGGCCATCTCTCCGGATGGCAGCACCATCGCGTTTCAAGCGCATGGCGATATTTGGACAGTCTCCAGCAATGGCGGGACAGCGACCCCAATCACGCGTGACAATGGCTGGGACGGGATGCCCGTCTGGTCACGCGATGGCTCCAAGCTCGCCTTCGCCTCGGATCGCAATGGCAATCTCGATGTGTTCGTGATGAATGCAGATGGCACGGGCCTCAGCCGCCTGACCCATCACGACGCCAATGACTATCCGAGCGACTTCGCTCCAGACGGCAGCGGCGTCCTATTTGCGTCGGCCCGCGGACAGTCTGCGAGCTCCAGCTATTTCCCGACCGGCGCACTGCCGCAGCTTTACGAAGTCTCCGTCGATGGTGGCACACCGCGCATGGTCACCACGGTGCCAGGCATGGAAGCGCGCTATAGCCCGGACGGAACCAAAATCGCTTATCGCGAAGAAAAAGCCTATGAAAATGAATGGCGCCAACGCGATGTCAGTTCGTTCGCGCGCGACATTTGGATCTATGATCTTGCGAGCCGTGCCCACACCAAAGTGACCGATACGCCAGGCGGCGATCATTCCCCAGCCTGGTCCGCGGACGGGCAGAGCCTGTTCATGCAGTCAGAGGTTGATGGCGGCACATTCAATCTGCGCCGTGTTGATCTTGCCAGTGGGGCGAGCGAAGCGCTGACGGCGCATGGACCGCATCCGGCGCGCGACACCTCGATCAGCAATGACGGAACTTTGGTCTACACCTATCATGGCGTGATCCATAAGGTGGCAACGGGCGGGGCCTCTGAAGCCTTGTCAATTACAGTTCCCGCTGGACGGATTGGCGGCGAGGACACACCGGTTCCCGCCATGGGCAATATCACAGAGTTCGATATTTCCCCCGACGGATCGGAGATTGCCTACGTCTTCCGCGGCGAGATTTTTGTCACCGACACAGAATTCTCCGACACCGTACGGGTGACCGATACGGCTGGCCAAGAGCGGTCTGTTTCATTCGCGCCGGATGGTCGGACGCTTCTCTATGCGGCTGAACAAGATGGCGGCTGGGGCATTTATGAAACCAGCATCGCGGAAGACAATGCGCCGCGTTTCTCCATGTCTGTGCAATTTGAAACCAAACAAGTGTACAAACCCGCAGACGGAAACGCCTTCCAACCGGCCTATAGCCCAGACGGCGAGACAATCGGGTTCATCGAAAACCGCGACTCAATCCGCGTGATGGATAGCGATGGCAATAATCTCCGGACCCTCTTCACCGCAGAGCAAAACTACTCTTATGCGGACGGTGATATCAGCTTTCACTTCTCACCAGACTCCAAGTGGATGGCCGCAGACTATTCTCCACGAGGCTATTATTTCTACACGGATATTGGGCTTGCGCCGGTGGATGGATCAGCCCCACCAAAAGACATTTCGGTCAACGGTTATTATGATGGCGCGCCGATCTGGCACTCCAGCGGAGACTTGGTCTATTGGTTCACCGATCGTTATGGCGAGCGGACCCATGGCTCTTGGGGATCGGAAGGCGACGTTGTTGCCGCGTTCCTGAACGAAGCCAGCTGGACACGCTTCAACCTCTCTGAACAAGAACGCGCCGCTTTGGAAAAAGCTGGAGATGCGAAAGACGAAGAAGAAGATGACGAGGAGTCAGAGGAAGAGGAGGGGCCCTCGATTGACGTTGAAAAACTGCTCAACCTTGCGGCGATGCGCGACGAAGACGCAGATCTCGAAATCGACTTTGATGCGATCAAAGATCGGACAATCCGCCTGACCCCACAATCGTCAGACCTCTCCGATGCCGTGCTCGGGCCAGATATGAACAAGCTATATTATCTTGCGGCCTTCGAGGGCGGGTATGATCTTTGGGTGAATGATCTGGTTGAAGGCAGTGCGAGCAAAGTTGCACCCCTCGGTGCAAGTTTTGCCAGTATGTCGATCTCCGACGATGGATCCATGCTGGTCATCCTCGCAGATGGGCGTCTTCAGAAAGCCGCTCTGGGCGATAATATCAAAGTCTCGCCAATCGAAACGAATGCCGAAATGCGCCTTCGGACCGATGCGGAGCGTCTCTATATTTTCAACCACACTTGGCACCAGGTCGACGACAAGTTTTACGATCCGGCCTTTCACGGTGTCGATTGGGCGGCGATGGAAACGGCCTATAAGCCAAAAGTTGCGGCCATTTCGAACAATCGAGACTTCGCTGTTTTGATGTCTGAAATGCTGGGCCAATTGAATGCCAGCCATACCGGCATGTATTACCGAGGCGGACGCGATGGCGCGAGCGACCAAACGGCGGCGCTTGGCGTGATCTTCGATCTTGATGGCGGACCTGGCCTTCGTATTGGCGAGATTTTGGATGATGGCCCGCTCGATCGCGACACACTCGATATCGAGGTTGGTGACCGTATTACTGCAATCGACGGACAGTCCATCACCGGAAACCAAAACGCTTTTGAACTCCTCAATCGCAAAGCGGGTGACCGTGTTCGTCTCACGATTGGAAACAAAGATACGACCATTGCGGTTCGCACCTATTCGCGCGGTGAAGAAAACGCGACTCTCTATGATCGCTGGATTGATCGCCGCCGTGCCATCGTCGAAGAACGTTCAAATGGCCGCATCGGTTTCGTCCATATTCGGTCCATGAATGATACGGGCTTCCGCCAAATCTTCTCAGAACTCTTCGGGCGCAACTACGACAAGGAAGCAGTTATCGTGGATACGCGCTTCAATGGTGGCGGTTGGCTGCATGATGATTTGATCACGCTGTTGGATGGCGAATCCTACTTCAATCTTCGGGCGCGTGATCGAATCGTGGCCGGCGCACCAGAAGAGCGGTGGGCGAAACCATCGGCGGTCGTGATGAATGAAGGCAATTATTCAAACGCCCATATGTTCCCATACGCGTATGACTTGTTCGACATCGGACAAACCATCGGCATGCCGGTTCCAGGAACAGCCACAGCGGTTTGGTGGGAAGGCCAAGTCTCCGGGGATCTGGTCTTTGGAATCCCGCAACTGCCCGTGCTCGATCAAAATAATCAGCCGCTCGAAAACCAGGAACTCCAGCCAGATATCCTGGTCGACAATGCTCCGCAGTTTGCGGAAGTCGGACGGGACCTACCGCTTGAAGCAGCGGTCGATTCTCTCCTGAGTACACTCGACTCAGAATAGAGAGGCTACATTCTTAAGAGAGGGGCGGCGCGATGCGTCGCCCTTTTTATTTGGGATGACAGATGACCGGCAACCAGGAGTAGCCTTTTACAAAACTACTCGAAACGCGGCTTGGTTCATCGAGAACTTCTACATGCTCAAATCGCTCTAAGATCTCTTCCCAAAGAATTCGGAGCTGAAGTTCTGCTAGGCGGTTTCCGACACAGCGATGAATTCCAAATCCAAACGAGACATGATTCCGCGCCTGTTTACGATCAATAATCAGTCGGTTTGGATCTTCGTCCCAGAAGCTTTCATCGCGATTGCCGGAGACATACCACATGGCAACCTTGTCGCCTTTGCGGATCACCTTGCCATGCATTTCTACATCCTCAAGCGCAGTGCGGCGCATATAAGCGAGCGGGGTTTGCCATCGAATAATCTCCGACACCATGTTCGGGATGAGCGACGGGTTTGCTTTAAGTTTCGCATATTCTTCCGGAAATTTGTTCAGCGCATAAACGCCGCCAGACATCGAATTGCGGGTCGTGTCATTTCCTCCGACAATGAGCAGAATAACATTCCCAAGCATTTCATACGGGTTCATATCCTTGGTTGCGTCGCCATGTGCGAGCAAACTCATTAGATCATCCGCAGGTTCAGCGCTTTTGCGCTCTTGGAATATGTTCCAGA
>JBCBGS010000176.1:0-4622 GCA_038526515.1 Pseudomonadota bacterium
TTTGCTTCTCGCGGCGCACAAACTCCGCATCGATATCCTTGAGCAGACGTTCCAGCTCTGCCCGCGTTTTTCCGTTCAAGCTTACTTTCGCCACGACGTCCTCCAATTTGTTGTCTCTGATAGGCTCCCGTTGGAGCGCTAAGCTTTCTTGCCTTTGATGTTTGATATGACTGTCAGTCTCACCGGGCTTTCTGGCCGCGGTTTTTTTGGTACGCATGCCGGCGACGTCGCCTGCCGATCCATCAGGGCATCTGCGATCTTGGCGACTGTCGCGACAGTGTCCGGATCCTAATCTCCCATGAGCGGAAAGAAGTCACCGACACGCGTATCAAACTCAGAAGCCAGCGCCCAAAGAATGTCCGCGCTGGCTCGCGTAACTCCCAATTCTATCTGTTCCAGATCCTCGACAGGAACCGAGATGCGTTCGGCCAGCACCCTTTGCGTTACTCCATTTTTCCAACGAAGCTGCCGTATCTTGCGACCAACGCGCTCATTCACTGAATTACTCAAATCAATCTCCACCTTCCCAGGAGAGTTTCCGGCGATACAGCCGGATGTCAGCAAGACCCCCGGCCAGGGCAGGGGAGCGCAGTATTTAGACAAGAGCCCTGGACATTTCTACGCCATCCGGCCGGTAGCCGTTGGGCAAAACTGTCCATGGGCACGCGCTAAGGCCGCCTGGCAATATGTCTTTTCGAACAGGGCTTGCTGATTTCCCCGCACCGGTGCACCGGCGATAGGGATTCATCGCGCAATTTGCTTTGGATCGCAACGCTTTGGAGCGAGTTTCGCCACAGACGGATCCGTTCAGGCATTTTGCACCAAGCTGCCGCCCTTTGGATTTCGGCCAATCCTTCGCCCGAGACATGACACACCGTCGCGCGGTCGCAAGGGCTGCGCTCTTCTCCACATGTTGCGACCCTTCGGGTGCAACCGCGCTCCTCGGTGCATCACTGGGGCTGCGTCATTACCCGTAACCAAAAGGAGATCAAAGATGACAAAACTATTGAAGAAAATCCGATGTGTTCTCAGAAGCCTAGCGCACAAAGCTAAACTATCAATCAGTGTCGCCCTTTCCATTCCCGGATTCCTCAAGGTGGAAGTTGAGTATGAAAAGACACTGACGCCGCCCGGCGACAAAGAACCCTCATAACGCTCAGAGCCCGCGCAATCGCGCGGGCTTTTCGTTTAGTTTCTGGCAGTTCCAGCCCGAAGCTCATTGCAGGCATACATCCCGATCTCAGCACCATCAGGCCCGTATGCAATCATCGTGCCCTCAAGCATCTCCTGACCTTCCGGAATTTCCATCGCTTGGATGATTACGTCTGCGTTGATTGTCTGAAAGGTCTCCAAAGCGGCGGCGTGGCAAGATTCCATGTCTTCAAAGTCCATTCGGGTGTCCAGTTCGGACCCGGTGTCGAAGTTGAAGATAACGACGATCAGCAACACCTTCATATCATGCCCTCTTTTGACAAAACCGGAGCCTTGCAGCCCCGGTTCCCTGTGAGAAACTTGCGTTTTCACCTTGCAGGACCATCGGCGTCCCCGCCTGTATCCTATTCAAACAATAATACGGTATTGTAACACAAACAAGTTTTTTGTTCGCTCTTCATCTTGCCCGAAATATCCTCGGGGGAGCGCCCGAAGGGCGCGGGGGCAGACGGCCTCTTCTTGGTCGGGCTAGATTAAGCTGCTTTCGCTTCAGAGACCATACAGTCGACAATTCCGTGGGCGTTTGCCGACGAGCTTTCCCAGGTCAGAGCTCGACGCAGTCACAGTGAGGGCAGCCTGTGGCGTCGATGAAGGGACTAAACGAGTTGCTTTCTGGTGTGTTAATGAAGTTCAGGAGAGGATTCCTACAGGATCAGTGCTCAGTGTATAGTGTTCAGTGTTTTCTGCGGTCCTGGCGCGTTGCTGGTGTTTCGATAAGCAAGGATGCATTGGCTCGCCGCAGCACAAGATCTGAATCTGTGAACAAACACGCAAGAACTTCGGCCACTACATTGATTGTCTGAAGACCGCTCGGTTGCCGGCTGCCGCAATGCCGAGTTCCGCAACCGCTGAGCCAAAACCGACACCTGTTTGTCCGTCGTCAGGCTGTTATTCCTTCGGCACGCAAGACCTCATTGAGGTCAAGATGCTCGATCCCTTCGCGCTCACAGAGTTCTGGAATCCGCATTCTAATTGGGCTTGGGTGAACGTTTCGCTTTTCCATGCTCGCAACGGGCAAGCCAAGGGTCTTGCCCAGGCACACGATTGAACAATCGTTCACTCCGATGGTGGAGCTCCGGTTGCCGTTATATTCAGAGATATAGCCTCGGTATCTCTCACCAATATCATTCACATGCGCAAGGTACTGGTTCCAATCCCAGTGATCCTGCCCTATCTCAAAGCAACCGCCGTTGTCGTGACACTCCTGAAGGCTCGTGGCGATATCTCCATAGATCGAGCCATCCATTTCGTCCCATATCTCGCGGTTCCAACAAAAAACCCCGCCATCAATGAGGCCCGCTATCCGTTGCCATAGCGTAACGTGGATGTCTTGTGGAAGATCCATAACAGGGTTTGAGACCCAGGACGTATCCAGCACGTAGCGCGGCACTTAGCGGGGGAACCTTTCACGAATGTCGGAAAGGTGCCGAATGTTTTTGATGCCAAGGAACTCTGCGGCGTTGTGACCGGAAATCGCGCCTGTTCCCCAAGCTTCCAGTACGAGGCCAGTATAAAAATTGCCAAGACTGTTCTTGTAGCGAGATCCATAATACGCGGACCTCATCGGAGGTGCGGTGTAATCAGCTTCGTCACGAAGGAACTGTGGCCGTTTGATGCGCCAGTAGAAATCGGCTTCGACGTAGTTGAGAGAAACGAGACGCACTAGCATCGCATGCGGGCTTACGCCAAACCGTCGAGCAACTTCATTGAGCTGTTCGTCCGAAATCTCCGGCATTTTTCTCTCTGGTCTCGGCCAGATATCGGCGAGAGTGCTCTTTGGTATCAGAAAGTCCGACGCAAAGCGGTTGCACCAGTCTTCGACACGTTGAACCTTAGAACCTGTTGCAGCTGGTCCGCTCACGCCGCTACTTTGAATTGCCACATGCCCAAGCTCATGGGCCAAAGTGAAAGCTTGCGCACCGGGTGCTTCGTTCCCGTAGACGATGATTGGAAGCGGCTCAGAGAACAGGCAAATGCCACGTATACCGAGTTTCTTTATCTCCGCTCTCTTAAGAACCAGAATGCCAGCATCACTCATGCGTGCTCGAAGCCGATCAGGGATCAGCCGCTTGTCGCTCGCCGGAATGTCAATTTGCTCCTGAACGGTGAACCCAATAGCTTCACGCGCCCGTTCGGCTGCTTGTTCGGTTGGAACGTCGATGTTTGAAGCAAGAGCTAGCGGCAGCGTTTGGGGCTCGTCGCCGAGCATCTCAAGAAGATCGAGCACATTCAGTCTTTGCGTTTCAGCCCAACCTTGGATTTCTGAGCGCGCTGCTTCGTCCTTTGGCGTGGGTGCATCGCGGTGAAGTCGATAATCGGGTACAAGCGCAACATCTGCGACAGTAGGAACGTCCGCTGCAAAGAATTCAAGGAACGGTCGGTCATAGATTTTGGCCAGTTTTCGGGCCTGATTGATGGTGGGAGAAGCATCATTCGCTTCCCAAGCCATCAGGCGCTCTACCTTCACCGGAACCTTCTCGGCAGCTTCTTCGACCGACAGGCCCATGCGTTCGCGTGCCCAAACGAGAACATTTGGGTTGATCGGAAGGGTAGGTAGTGCAGCTGCAGGGCTCATTTTCTCTAAATCGCACAATGATGATGTTCGGCCAATAGCCCGTCGAGAACTCATTCCTTTCCGTTACCTACGAGACTCGGTTGAGGGCGGCAGCTATCCGCCCGAAGATTTGAGGCTCGTTGGTTGGTGGGACCGCCTCACGGCGGCCCCACCTTGCTTTATTCGGTGACATCGCCTTTGGCCGATGGCTGGAAGGCGACGAGCTCGGTCACACCAACCGGGAAATCGAGCTTGAGCGTCAGGAAGGTTTCCCCGGTGTCCCGCTTTGTGTTTTCGAACACCGCGCCGACGCGGCGGTAGGTGGTCTTCTCGGTGCCATTGTCGTCGTATTTTACGGGGACGGTGAGAGTGTAATGTGCCATTTGGGTTTCTCCTTGTTTCGATGAAGGTGAACCAACGGATCGAACGAGGGTGCGGTGCAGGCTGAAAATCGGAGGCTCCCCCGGAAACCGTTTTTCTGCTTGCCGTGGCTCGCCACGGGTACGCCAAGCCCGCGATCCGTCACCTCTCATCTTTCCAGAAACAAGCGAGTAGCAACCCATATGCGATTGCACGGCCGTCCCGGCCTGCTACGTCAACGAAAGCAGCGATAGATGACAGCTGTGATCCCGCTGGATGCGCGGGATCGAAATTGAAGCGGACGCCGGCCCCTCCGCTTCGCTCTAGGGCCGTCGACAGTTTCCCATGTGTGTGTCCGCCCAACAGACCTGGCCTGCCCGGTCAATTGGCAAGCGCCCGTCTAAAGCCGGTCGTCGCGTGGCAGGCCCGTGTCCTCGCCTTCGGCTGCGGGCCGCACCCAAACAGCCCCGCCCCCCGATGACAGTAAGGAAAAGCC
>JBCBGS010000177.1:0-4588 GCA_038526515.1 Pseudomonadota bacterium
CAACAACATCCACAGCTCCCATGGCGATATCATTGCCTTCGACATAGCCACGAAAATCAAGACCAAGTTCCGGTTCACGGGCAACGTCGCCTTAAAAACGGCTGAAGGCACAGCGCGCTTAGTCGCCTCGTATGTTCGTGAGGCGCTGACCTCTGGCGTGATCTCCAAAATGGGCGCGGCGCTAGCAAGTTCTGGCCTCAAAAAGCTTCGTGAGAAGATGGACCCGTCTAATGTGAATGGCGGTGTGCTCCTCGGATTGAACGGAGTTGTCGTCAAAAGCCATGGCGGCACGGACGCGGAAGGCTATGCGACGGCGGTTCAGCTGGCAGCAGACCTGGCCGCAAGCCGCTATATGGAAGAGGTTGCGGCCGGGCTTCGCCGAGATAGCGCAGAAGTAAGCATCAGCGAGGTCTCAGAATGACCGGAATCCGGAGTGTCATTCGCGGCACTGGTGGGTATTTGCCAGAGCGGATCATGAGCAATGAAGAGATGTCTCAAATTGTTGAGACGTCTGATCAGTGGATTCAAGAACGCACCGGCATCCGTCAACGCCATATCGCGGCCGACGACGAGATGACCTCCGATCTTGCGACCAAAGCGGCGCGCGGCATTCTGAAAGATGCCGGGATTTCAGCGGATCAGGTCGATCTGATCGTCCTCGCGACGACAACCCCAGACAAAACCTTTCCGGCAACCGCAACTGCGGTGCAGGCCAAGCTCGAAATGGGCGGCGGGGCAGCGTTCGATGTGCAGGCTGTGTGCTCTGGTTTTCTGTTTGCGCTCGCAACCGCAGACTCGATGCTCAAAACGGGATTGTTCAAAACGGCGTTGGTGATTGGTGCTGAGACATTCACCAGGATTTTGGATTGGTCAGATCGCGGCACCTGCGTGCTGTTTGGAGATGGGGCTGGTGGCGTCGTGCTCACGGCCGAGCCTGAAGCTGAAGCGGGTGACCGCGGGATCTTAACCCACCATATCCGCACCGACGGCACGAAATCTGATTTGCTTCACGTTGATGGCGGCGTGTCGTCCACGGGAACGATTGGTCATGTCCGCATGCTCGGCAATCAGGTCTTCAAGCACGCGGTCACAAACATTTCGAGCGCGATTAATGCTGTCTATGATGAAACGGGTTTGACCTCCGATGATGTCGATTGGTTCGTTCCGCATCAAGCTAATCAGCGTATTCTGAATGGCGTCGCGAAAAAGATGAAGCTTGATGAAAGCAAAGTGATTTCAACGGTCGGCGAGCACGGAAACACGTCAGCGGCGTCGATTCCACTTGCTTTACACACTGCGGTCAGCGATGGTCGCATCGAACCAGGGCATTTGGTCCTTAGCGAAGCGATGGGTGGTGGATTTTCTTGGGGCGCGAGCCTCTTCCGCATCTAATTTTTCGTATTTCGTTAAGAACTGCCCCCTTATTGTTAACCATGAGGAGCTGATACAGTGACAACAACAACGCTCACCCGTGTAGAACTAACCGACGCGATTGTTCGCGAGGTCGGTTTAACGCGGCAGGAATCCTCTTACTTGCTCGACCGTATGCTGGAAATGATCAGCGAGAGCTTGGAAGGCGAGGGGGCAGTGAAACTGTCTCGGTTCGGTAATTTCAATGTCCGCCGGAAAGCGGCCCGCGAAGGGCGCAATCCTAAGACAGGAATCCAAGCAACAATATCGGCGCGCAAGGTTGTGACCTTCAAACCTTCTCCGATGCTTAAAGATCGCGTCGGAGGCTAAACGCGAGACCGAAACCCTATGCCTAGCTCTGCTGCTGCCCGTAAGATTGAAAAATCCGCTGACGCCTATCGGTCCATTGGGGAAGCTGCTGAAGAGCTAGGGCTGCAGCCGCACGTGCTGCGCTACTGGGAAACCAAGTTCACCAAATATGTGAAGCCGCTCAAGCGCCGTGATGGCCGCCGTATGTTCCGGCCAGAGGACATGTCGGCCCTGCGCGCGATCCAGACTTTGGTACATGATCAGGGCATGACCTTAAAGGGTGCGAGCAAGCTGCTGAACGAACAGGGCGTTGAAAGCGTTCTTGGCGGTGAGGCAAGGATTGTCGCGCCAGCAGACTCAGGGGATGTTGCGCCAATGCCAAGCCCCGCTAGAGATATGCAAGAAACTGTACGCAAAGCCTTTGAAGCCGTGACGCCTACGACTGAGGCGACTGGAACAAGCGACCGTCTTGAGACCATCCTGTCTGATCTCACAGATATCAAAGCGCGGCTGGATGCCGTGCGTTTGAAGAAGGCGGCGTAAGCAGGCCTCAAGATCGCGATTACCCATTGCCAAAATTGAAGAGGTGCCTATACCTCCGGCCCTGGTTCGGAGCGTAGCGCAGCCAGGTAGCGCACTTGACTGGGGGTCAAGGGGTCGCAGGTTCGAATCCTGCCGTTCCGACCAGGTATTCACAGCATCTCTTCACTTCGACAAACCCGCGCTTGTCTGCTTCGGGACTTATCGTCTTTTTTGGTCGACGCGGCGGGGAGGCCTGTTTTGATCCAAAGATTACGAGCAAGCGCGTCTCGCGAGCGATAGGTCCACGCGCATAGCTTAAGTACAGTCATGGTTGGTAGAGTCAGTTACCCGCTTGATCGTGTTTTGTAGAATAAATCGATCTATGTGACTCCAATACTTGAGATTATTGCGTGTCTGTGAGATTTGGAATCTATAGGGATTCTTATGAGCAAGACAAAATTAAAGGTATATTTAGATAAATGTTCAGGTGGATTTGATGTATATGCGCGATGCATCAAAAGTAATGATGTTGCGCCACTAAAATCACTTTCTAATACTGGATTGTACGAAATTAACCGGGTGTCTCATTCGCGGGGTGCAATATTACGGATGCGGTTCGATGCTATCGCTTCGGACCACACAAAAGCTCATGCGGATGCCAGCAGCGGCTTTATTCAGGTCGCAAGATACATAAGCGGCGGAGCGCTCTCACACCCATACTTTCTCACGGAATCAGATACGCCGGGTGCAATCACGATTTGGGATGTCGCCGACCCGTGCGCCATGTTTCACAAACCCTCAGTTTTTGAGTGTCAGTTGATTCACAAGGCGGCGCTCGGACTTCGTGAAACGGATAAGATCAGACCTATGCGCTTGCCCGGTAGAACCCTGATCGCACGCCTTTTACACAATGAGTGGAACACTCTAACCCGCGAGATAGAGCGGGAAGACGTTCATCTCTATCAAGAGGACTATAATCGTTTTGTGGACTGCCTTCGGATGGCGATCGCGCCCGATCGGGAAAATGAAGACACACGTGCGCATGCTCGGTTGGCCCAGTTTGATCTTGTTTGCAAATATATAGACGCGCGTATCAAAGACCCAATGTTTGGCCCGACAGAGGTGCTGGAAACCTTCGCCATCCCTCGCGCGACTTTGTATCGTATGTTCCAGGGCGAAGGGGGGATAAAGGCTTATATTATGCGCAAACGGCTCCATGGCGCTGTCCTGGAGCTGGCGAGTACGCCGCGACGAAGGGGACGAATTTCAGAGACCGCGGAGAACTGGGGGTTCCTATCGCGCGTATCGTTTAATCGATTGGTGCGTAACACGTTTGGGGCGAGCCCGGGGTCCTTGTATCTTGGCCCTATGGTGAAATCACAACCCATCGACTATTCAGCGGAGCTTCGGGAGCAATTGAAACGAGAATAGGCGACACTTGCGCGCTGATCTGGGCGTTTCGATTAAAGGACAATCCAAGCCAGCAGAGCCGAAACACCAATCACTACAGGACCATAACAGGCCAGGGTGACCATAATCGCATTGTATCGCTTTTGTTGCATAGGATGAGGCATGGTGAAGATCATGCATAGCATATGCCAGTCGAATTTCCGTGCACGTCTTCTGCGAACTTATCACTTTGCCGTTAAAACCTGGTTGGCAGATCGTGCGAGCCCGGTTAGTCAAAACGCGCGTGCCCTTGTGGTGAAATTGGTAAACACAGCGGACTTAAAATCCGCCGCCTATTATTGGGCTTGCCGGTTCAAGTCCGGCCGAGGGCACCATTACTCTGAAAGTAGCGCAATAAAAACAATGTTTTGTGTGCAGCCGCTGTGTTTCGTATGCATAATTATATACATATTGATAGCTATGTAACGGTACTCGCATTTCTGAGGGCGCTCTGATTCATGTAAGTATCTGAATATATTGCATAATTTGACTTTCTCGTTGTTCCTGGTACACTATGGTGGCTGAGCGATGCAACACTGATTGCCTCTTGCTCGCTGTTCCCTCCACAAAATTTCGTTCTTTACCCTGGTGCTCGAAAGCGAAGGAAAGGAGAGCGCTATGATTCCAGGTCCTAATCATGAAAAGAACTACCAACGAAGTCCCAACGCCCCTCAAACAAGGTGATTTAGATCGATTGTGCGGTGTCTACGCCATTATCAATGCTATTCGTCAGGCTGATAAGATTGAAGCACTGCCAAAAACAGCCCCCAGATTACTGTTCGAAACCGCAATTTGCTATTTGTCTAAAAAGAACATCCTTGGAGAGGCTATTGAGTATGGTTTGAATTCTAAGCGTTTCAGAAAAGTAGCGATGCGTTTGATTAAACGAGCAAATGAA
>JBCBGS010000178.1:0-4489 GCA_038526515.1 Pseudomonadota bacterium
ATACTCTGAGATTGGTTTACTTGCCTTCGCCACGGGTTAGAAAATGGTGGGCGTCATCAAGCGTGAACTACGCTAGCAATCCAGAATTTGTGAATCTCGTCGATAGCCTCGCCGCGGATGCTACGGCAGCAGATAAATCAGACAAGGGCGTGCAATCGAGATCGAATACTGAGCCAGAGAATTGACGTTCCTCGGGCGTCTTAAACTCGCCCCACAAAGGACTCTCGCGGTTTCCGAAAAGCGAGCAAAAGCGGAAATTGGTTCTAAGGCTAAATTCATCTTACGCGGGAGGTTCAAAGTTATGCCACTCATGAGACGACTTGCTAAATTTTAATATCGAAGCATATCAGTGGCGAAGCGCACTGATCTCCGCATTACGAAAGCGATCGGTACGGATCTTAAACGCGTCCATGCAAAAAACACTCTATTCCGTATCTCACTCGCGAGATCGACCAACCCAAAAGGATGGCCTCCTCGATATGAATAGCACGATATATCTTAAGCAACTCGAACTCGACTTGTCCCTTGGCACTTATGGGCCCGATGATATCGTGCCGGAAAAGCATCTGCTAAATCTTACACTGATGATTGATCCGCGCCTTGTTTTCATCGAGGCAGATGAAATGGGCTGCGTTTTTGACTATGACCCGCTTATTCGAGAAATCGATCGTCTCGCAAAAGACAAACACTATCACACGCAGGAAAGGCTTATGACGCTCATCGTTTTCGCATGCGCTGCTTATCGAGAAATCGAAGCCTTGGACGTGTCGCTCAGCAAGCAGCCCGTCTTGCGTCAAAGCGGAGAGTTGGGGGTGCATCTTTCGATCAGCCGAGACGACCTTCGCGCGTTGCGTGAGAAGCAAGACCGATAGGTTCGACATCCGGCATGACGTCAGAAAGGTATGCGGTCGCACAATCCTTCTCTTTGCCTCCGTACATAAAAGCGATCGATCCAAACGCTCTTCTCAATCATAAAAGACCCGCTGCAGCTTTAGAAGGCGATGCAGCGGGTGAGTGTTTTCAATCTTTCGGGAGGAAACATTGACGCTTGAAATCTATCCGTAAAAGTCGATCGCACAACCATAAAGCGCGTTTAGGTTAAATCAACAAACGTATTATGAGTGCTTTTTGAGCACAGATTCAGTCTCTCAGGTCCAAATGCTCAGATCGTAGGCTCATAGTTGCACGCTTAGACCCGGCTTAAACGGTTCGCTTCGAAATCTAGGGCGTGACCCACGATGCCTGACAGGTGTGCCCTGCCACACTGACCTTCGCGCGTCGATGTCCTTCCCTTTCAAGTGAGAGGATATCGTATTCCTGAGCGACAATTTCGATCAGCGCGAAATGATCGCGAGACAATTTGAGATCCCGCTCCGGCTTCGTACTGACTAAGCGTCCGCCAGGTTCCGTAACGGTTGAATAATCAGACCGACTGCGCGCCGGCAACTGATCAAAAGCGGAATCCTTTTCCGTTCCATTGGCGTGGACTTGAGCGGTTCCCCGCAGACGGATTTGCAGTAGATTTTTGGGATCGAAGAAAACCAGTTCAGCGTGTGGTTTATCGGCTAAGTGCGTCACCTTCTTTGACCGTCGGTCTGTATAGATCACGGCTTGATGCATTTCCGCGTTGAACCGACGCAAAACAACAACCCGACCCGATGGACCGGATATCTCAGAACCAGTGACCAAAACGGGCCACTTGAAGGCAGATCTGCGATCCACGGTGCCTCGAACAAGCTGGGCAACCGTCCAAGTGGGTATCTCGTCAATTTGAGTAGGAAGCGACATGAAGGTCTCATACGTTGATTACATTAAAACAGCAGGTGCGTCGCATCACCACGCTTGAACGGATTGCCGCCTCGCTATCCCTGCTTTTAGGAGAAGGTATGAATGACGACCCACAACTCTCGCTCGGACTTGTCGGTCCGGAATGCCCGAGCGGATTGGTGCGCGCCCGGTGGCGGTATCTCGTCGGGTGTCGCCTACCAGAAGCGGCCCAAAACACCGACTGGCCTATAAACGCGGATCACTGTTTTGCCCGCGTGCTACTGGACAATGTGCATGGGGTTCCATGGAGACAAATGGTTCAACCACCGGCTTGGCGCAACACGTCCGTCGAACAGCTTGAAAGAGCGATCGAGCTTGGTGAAGACCTACTCGCGGGCCGCGTCGATCTTAAGAGGCTCAATGACGCATCGCTCTCTATGAGAAAAGCCAAGCGTTGGGACTTTACGAGCGATCTATACAAATTCACTGCGCACAGTCTTCAGAGATGTTCTGAGCTTTCCTATAGCGCGCTCCTCCAATTGACGAACGCGCTCCTTGGATATTCCGAGGCGATCTCCAAGCGCGCCAAGCGTCGCTTTTTCATCGGAGAGGCGGCGCTCCTTAATGATAAACTGTTCGCGCTCATCGAGTGCCATTAGCGCCGTTGAAACCCAATTTTTATAGGTCTCTGCATCGCGCACTTCGATGGCCGCCTCTTCGGGCGACGGCCCGAAATCTTCTAGCAGATCTTGGCGTTCCATATCGCCGTCTGTCGCCACCGGCGCATTTAACGAACTGTCCGATGCCGAGAGCCGTGAGGCCATGAACTCTACGTCGCGTTCCTTTACACCGAGATCGTCGGCCACCGTCTTTACATTTTGAGGCGTCATCGAAGCGCCATCAATATCGTCGATCTGGGCGCGTAGCCGTCGTAGATTAAAGAAGAGCTTCTTGTGAGCCGCTGATGTACCCGTTCTAACGATGGACCAGTTGCGTAGGACGTAGTCCTGCATCGCGGAGCGGACCCACCACATCGCATATGTCGAGAAGCGGACCTCCCGTGTCGGGTCAAACTTGGCCGCGGCCAACATGAGACCAACATTCCCTTCCTGAACCAAATCCGCCATTGGGAGACCATAATTGCGAAATTTAGACGCCATCGCGATCACAAGACGCATATAAGCCGTGGTAAGCTCGTGAAGCGCACCCTCATCTTCATCGTCACGCCACCGGGTCGCTAATTGCTTTTCAAACTCTGCTTCAAGCATCGGTGCCTTCATGGCTTTCGTCACGAAGCCTCGGTTTGGGTCGTCACTGCTCTGCATCATAAAAGTACCTTTGTTTGGAGGGTTAAGCGGTCAATATGCCGCTAATCTCGGATGTGCAGTTGGTCTGGAGCGCGCCTCTGAATAATTCGCTGCAAGGTTCGCCGGTGCATGTTCAGCAGCCGCGCTGTTTGTGAGACATTGCGATTGCTTTTGTTATAAACCGACTGGATGTACTCCCATCGTGCATCGTCAGGATCCATCGGCGCCTCTGGTGGCAATGGCCGACCATTCGGGTCAGCAAGCAGCGAACTGATGATATCTTCAATATCGGCTGGTTTTGAGAGCACATTTTGCACGCCGATTTTTACGGACGCCACGACGTTTTTTAGTGCGCCATAGCCGGTGAGCACTACGATGTGCGTTGATGGGCTCGATTCTCTTAAGGCCTGAGCGACATCTAATCCGTAACCGTCATCCAATCTTAAATCCAAAACTGCAAAGGCCGGTGGATTGTGCTGAGCGACTGTCAAACCATCTCGAACTGTCCCAACGGCGGAAACGATGAACCCATAGCATGTCAATGATTTAGCAAGGCGCTCACGAAAAACCGTATCGTCATCCATGACCAAGCAAGAGCGGTTTTCGAGTGCGCCAACAATGGCAGCAATTTCGGTATCAATGTGTTCCGTTTGCATCATGAGGCTTCCTCGATCAAACGAACCGACGCTGGCGATTCAATCGGCGCTTTAAGAGCCGCGTGGCGGGTTGGTCGTTCGCATTGGACATTGTTTGAATACCCAAAGGTGAGGCAACAATCTCATTCAGTTCGCGCAGCCGGATTTGATCCGACTTTGGGGCTGGCGCGATGATATATTCAAATGAGTTTCTGGGAGGTGTCGTTCTTTTCATTTCTTTATCCTCTTCAGATGCGGGCTATGTCCCGCGACTGTTTATTCGGATGGGAATTGGTTCAGGCTTCATTGCCCAGGCATGAGCTTTGAGTGCCAGCCCACGATCTGCGATCGACTTGGCTAGATCAAATTGGCCGGCGCGTTTGAGAAGCTTTGCCTGGCGGATCAGCGACCATGCTAGTCGATGAAAGCATTCTCGTGTGTTCATGCGTTACTCCGTTTTGAGTTCTCTACGACATAGAAAACTTAGCGGATGACGACGTGTCGCGTTTGTCGCACGCAAAATCGAAAACTGATGCACCCTAGGAAACAAATCACTTGCGGAATAAATCCAAACATCCGCTATGCGCGTAAGCAACAGTGAGACGCAGAGAGTGTCTCGCAACGCCGATATTACCTTGAGGGTAGATAAACGGGCGGGCGTTAAATCCTAAACTCGTCTTGGAAGTTGCCAAGCAGATCGGGTTCGACCTTCGTCCCTCAGACCAAGGACTAAACATATGGCCATGGATGCCTTCACTCCCAGAGATCAGATTCCTCAAA
>JBCBGS010000179.1:0-4412 GCA_038526515.1 Pseudomonadota bacterium
TCTGACATATCGCGTCGTCTTGAGATGGGCCGGAAGCGGTCTGTCTGTTTTTGAGCGCAGCGACGCGGAAAGGGGACGTCCGGGTTACTATCTCTAACCAAATCGCGCGCTTGGCCTCCAGGGCAGGAGCGCTTTGACTCAGATCGGCTTTTTTGACTTCTTTCCAATCTGTTCCGGAAATCGAAAGTTTTCTCTGAGTAAGCCCTGCCAAGAACACTAGGACGATGGCAAAAGGGAAGGGGGACCGATGTCGAACGAAAGCCAGTTAGACCTTATCGTCAATTCCCTCGCAATCGGTGTTGGGCTAATTGGATTGATCGGCATCTGGCTCCACAAACGGGTCGATGCAAACGCCGCGCATCGTGGACCACTGACATGGTTGATCTTCCTACTAAGTGCGGGCTGCGTTTTCCTTGTTGCGCAAGCGGCAGGTGTAGTGCCGGAGACGAGCGCTGTTTTGGTCGCATCGCTCATGACGATAGTCCCGATCCCCGCTCTCACATGGCTCTATGTAGTGAGACTGACATCGCAGACCTCCAATAGTCCTCGCATCAAACGCAAGCATTGGATCATGACGATAGCGTATGGCGTTCTGATTTTGCCTTTATTGGCAGCGCCCGAACTAGCCCTAGAGGCCGAGCCGGCAGAGGAGGCCATAACGAGCGCCCGTGTGCTTTTTGCGCTGCTTTGCTTCGCTCTTTTCCTCTTGCTTTGGTTTGCGCATCTCGCCCGGGTCGGCTTCCTGACCGTGAGACAGGTCCGCTCGTACCGAAAGCGTCTGCAAGATGCCGTCTCCGACACAGAAGGGCTCGAACTGCGTTGGATCGACGGATTGATGATCTTCATTGCAGGATCGATCCTGCTGTTTTTGATTGATCTTGGTTCCACCTTCATCCTTCCAGAACCGCTCCTGGGCCCGATCGCCGAAGACGTCTTCACATTGGGAGTTATAACCGGCCTGGTTGTGTTCGGATTGAAGCAAAGCACGCCGGGGCCGGTCTTCGAAAGCAGTGTCAATCTGGTGGGAGATGACACTACGCCACGAAATGGGCAAACCAGCTATGAACGTTCGTCATTTTCCGAGCAGGACTGCAGAATGCTGGCTTTCCAGCTTGATGCGCTCATGAGCAACGAGAAACCATGGCTCGATCCGTTTCTCGATCTCCAAACCCTGTCCCGGATGGTCGGCAGCAAACCTTATTATGTCACGCAGGCGCTAAACACGGTGCTTGAGAGGAACTTCTATGGCTACGTAAACAGCTGGCGCGTCGAAGAAGCGGCGCGGCTACTGCTCGAATCCAATGACAACGTCCTCGCAATCAGTGAACTGAGTGGGTTCAACTCAAAGTCGACCTTCAACTCCACTTTTCGTAAGGAAAAGGGTTTAACACCAAGTGCTTATCGCAAGGAGAAAGGCGTGCTTATAGCCGCCTGAGAGGTACGCCCCGCACGGCTCGGACGACGAAACACGCGCAAATCGCAAGGAATCGGTTTCCTCAGTTAAGCAAAGGAAACCACAGCGTGTACAATTTCTCTCATCGCCTTGCCGGAATAGCCGCGGGGCTTTTGCTCACTTCCGGTTTGGTCAGCCCCGCACAAGCGGAAGACTACTATTTCGGCGACTCTGATCTGGAACAGGGGAATTTCTACGTCCTGTTTGGGATTGAAGAGGGCGATATCGACGATGATTTTCCTTACTTTTGTGAGGGCCGTCTGTGCCGAGATTCCAATGGCCCGGTTTGGACTGAAATTCTAACGCCGGGTGTCGTTGCCGCATTGGGCACTGACAACGCATTAGGGCCGCTCAATTTCGCTGTGTCGGGCGCACATATGACTGCCACCGGAGATGACAGCTTACCTATCCCCACGGGTGTTGTGGCACAGGTAGCGTCCTTTAGTCAGCTCGTGGACGGCGGCGCGATTTCGGTTTCCGGTGAGGATCGCTTTTTCATCCACGGAGGTCCCAACGATTTGGAGCGTCTCTTTTTCGGCGAGACATCTGAGCAGGTCACACAAGCGGTGGTTTCCGCCGCGCTCAGCAATGTTGGAGCCTTAGCAGATTTGGGCGCTCGCACGATTGTTATCTCAAATGTTCAAGCCACTGAGCTGTTACCTGCGTTTCAGGACGATGCCTTCGATCCCTTCCGCGAGGTTTTTCCGGCGACCGTGTCCGCCATCAATACTCAGATGTTGAATGGATTGTCTTCATTGAAAGACAGCTTGCCCGGCGAAACCCATGTGATCCTGGTCGATCACAATGCCTTCTCGCGGCAGCTGGTGGCAAACTTTGCTGAGCTTGGATTTTCAAATGCGACCGATGCCTGTCTCGACCCAGTGACCGATGAAGTCTGCGCGTCCGGACCAAATGGCCAAGACACGCATGTCTTCTTCGATACAAATCACTACTCGGCGGGCGCGCACAGGCTTTTGGCCAGTTGGTATGCGGCAACTCTGAATGCAGCCTCTGGTGCAGCAAACGCCGATGCGGCGCAGATCTCGAATGCGATCTTCGCATCGTCCGAAGCCATTTCACGAGTGGGCAACTCCGCATTTCGGCTTGCTGGACGCAGTGGCCGGTCAGTGTCGGTTTTTGGTGCCCCGATCTATGACAACCTCACGGCGCGTTCGGGCCCCAAACTGCGGCAACGCGGCGGTGTAGGCGGTGTTCGCTTTGACATCGAGGGCGGTCCGTTCGGCGGGATCACGGGGGCCTATCTACAACAGGAAGTGGCCACGACGAATAGCGCGACCTTCGATACTAAAGAGTGGGGCATTGGCGTTACAGCGGGATACAGGCTCGGACCTTTAGAGGTCTTTGCACAGGCGAACTATTCGCGTCCGACAGTGGACGATTTCACCAGACAGACCGGCGCGCTCAAACTCTCCGCTACCGGGCAAACAAAAGCGCAGCTTCTGAGTGGCGCGCTTGGCTTGAATGGGCGAACCACTTTTGATCGTCTGAATATCGATTTGTCCGCACGTGCAGAGTATCGGCGGGTGCGCGTGGATGCCTTCGATGAGACAGGGGCGGATGGGCTTGAGCTGGCTTATGAAAAACAGCGCGAGAATTCGCTTTCCACCTTCGCCGATATCAAGGTCGGTTGGGAACTCGCCAAATCTGAGAGCGCTTTGAGCGTGCAACCGTTTATTCAGGCACAAGATCGCAGACTCCTTTCCGGAGACACCATCACTGTCACCTCGCAGCTCATCGACAATACCGCCAATTCTGCATCACTTGCGGTTGCCAACCCGAACTTCAATTCCACGAGCGTAGGCGGCGGCCTCGCATTGGGAGTGAATACGGCTGGGACCAAACTGCGCTTTGAAGCCGGATTTCAGCGCCAACTGCGCGGACCCTTTAAGAACGATGATCGCTTCACGGTCGGCCTGTCAGCAGCTTTCTGACCCCTCAACTGGGGGGAGGCCGGCTGATCGACGTGAACTGCCTCTCCCTTTTTTACATGACGGAGAACAAATATGCGTAAATTGACTATGACTCTCGCCACCGTTTTGATCGCCGGTTGCACCACCGTGCCCGATGCGAAAGTCGCGCGGATCGACAATATGTCTTGCCCGCAACTGGCCGTCGCGCTCGACTATGAACTCGAAGGTAAACGCAAGCATGACGAAAGCTCCGCAGCGAATTCAGCTCTGTTCGTAGTCACAAGAGGCGATCTCTCAAACCAAGCTTTGGGGGACTCAATCATCGATGAAATCGAAGCAGGTGAACATAAGAACGCTGCGGAGTACATCCAAAGGCGACAAGATGAACTCGGTTGCTGAGCAGCTAAGGTGATCTCATTTAGGTAGTGGCGATTTCCCCGGTTTCGGCTTGGGAGATCGCCGCTTGTTTTCGTGCGCTCACTTCTTGCGTGCGAGTTCCCAAAGAACTAGGCCGGGAGTGACTTTGGCAGCCTCGGGGCCGTGAGCGGAAGTTCTGCTCTCATCCATCAGGAAGTGAAAGCACCCGCACTGCTCCAGACCCAAATGCCGACATGAATATCATACCTACTGTTGTAGCTTGCCAGCATCTTTCTGCGGTTCTGTGATCTCAAGGCGCCCGGCGCTATACCGATGATCAGCCTGCGAGAGCCAGGGCAAAGGAGCTACTACCTAGCTTACCCACTTGCCCGATGCGCTATTGTTGAGCAGCCGTTAGTTCGACAGTTCGTCCCGCCCGGTTGCGGCTCGGGTTGGTCGTACGAAAATGGATCGTGCCCCCCTCCTGAGTGGAGCAGTCGTACACTGACACCCAACTGTTTCCATTGTTGCACTCGATTAGTAAGCCAGGAAGGGGAGAGACCGTTTTGATCCTATCTCTCACACGGATTACGCCGGGGGCTGGCAAGCGATAGGCCCAACCTGCATTTTCGAGCTTCGGCAGCTCTTTTGCGGTCAGAATGCTAGCGAAA
>JBCBGS010000180.1:0-4411 GCA_038526515.1 Pseudomonadota bacterium
CACAGACCAACGTCATCGACGTTCATATCTCTCGCTTGCGCGCGAAGATCGATAAAGAATTCGATCATCAGCTCTTGCAGACGGTCCGTGGTGCGGGGTACTGCCTGCAGGCATGATCTCTGGCCCCTTTGCGTTTGTCCGAACGACAACCTTTCGGCTTGCGCTAGTTTATTCAATTCTGTTCGCGCTGTTCTCGGCCGGACTGCTGGCCTATCTCTTTCAGGCCACGGTCGGAACAATGCGGGCAGAGGCCAAGTCCCGGCTTGAAACTGAATTTCTCGAACTCACGGTCGCTTGGGGAACAGGCGGCCCAGCCCGTTTGGAGCAATCGCTCCTAGAACGCGTTTTGGTCGACCTCAGAGAGTTTACCTACCAATTCGAAGAATCTAACGGTCGGATCATTGTCGGCGATCTGCCGCGTATGCCGGCTGATCCGCTGGATGAGATCGGGCGCCCCCGTGTCGTGCGGTTTGAGATTGAACGCCCCATCGCTGGCGGCGGTACAACAATTACACCGATTGAAGGCCGGATCGTGCGGCTTGGCGATGGCAGCACGCTCCTGGTGGGTATCAAGATGGATGAGCGCATTCGGCAAGTGAACCGGATCACGCGCGCCGTTGCGACCGCTGCCCCGATTGGGTTTTTGCTGGCATTGCTCGGCGGCTTTTTCAGTGCGCGTTACGCCGCCTCAAGGGCAGAAAGTCTGACCAAAACAGCAGAAGGCGTTATGTCCGGAGACCTGTCTCTACGCGCCCCTGTTGGCGCGTCGGGCGACGAGTTCGATCGCTTAGCAGAACAGTTGAATGCGATGCTTGCCAAGCTTGAGACACTGATGGCGGCCACGCGACATGCAGGCGACTCGATCGCGCATGACTTACGGTCTCCTCTCTCCCGCCTGCGCAATCAGCTCGAGGCCCGGCTTCGTGGTCCAATTGATGAGATATCAGCGCGCGAAACCTTGGGGGAAACGGTCGAGGAAGTCGACCGCGTACTAGCGACGTTTAATGCCATTCTGAGCCTATCGCGGGTCAATGCGGGTACGGAGGGCAAGCTTGAACCGCTCGACCTCACCGAAGTCTGCGAAGAGATGGCCGAACTGTTCGAGCCAGCCTGCGAGGATGCCGGGATCGGGTTCAAATCCTATGTTCAAAGCGCATTGGAAGTGAATGGCGACCGGACATTGCTCGCACAAGCGATCTCCAATCTCCTAGACAATGCCTTGAAATACACACCTGCGGGCGAAGAGATTCGCTTCTCCGCAGAGAAGGACGAGACCTCGATCGAGATTACGATTGAAGATTCTGGTCCTGGCATTCCGGATGCTGATCTCAACCGCGTTAAAGAGCGATTTGTCAGATTGGATGAGGCTCGCACGCAGTCTGGATCGGGATTGGGGCTAGCTCTGGTCGATGCGATTGCGGAATTCCACGCCGGTAAGTTCACTCTGACTCGCAGCGACGGAAAAAGCGGTCTAAAAGCAACCCTATCGTTTCCAACAACGAAATAGGGGCCATATTGCTAGACCTTCGAGCGCTCTCGAACATGCCGGAAAAGGCAATCGCAATTGCGGCTGAACACGCGCCATACTTGGCCAAACTCCAAAGCCTAGACCTTGATGTCGCAGACCCCTCAGCACTCCTCGCATCGGCGCATGCTTTGTGTGAGCAGGTTAGAGTTGGCGCCGAAGATCCGATGCGCGATTTGCGTGATGCCAAACAACGCGCGCATTTGGCCATCGCCGCGATGGACCTCAGTGGCCAGGCAACTCTTGAAGAAACAACATATGAGATAACGAGGTTTGCGGACGCAGCGATAGACGCAGCACTATCCGCTGCATTGGCTGAGAAGTCTCTATCCGGAGATGGCTTGTTCATCACCGCCTTAGGCAAAATGGGCGCACATGAACTAAACTATTCCAGCGATATCGATGTCGCGGCCTTCTTTGATCCAGACGTTTTTCAAGGCGGCGACTATGAAACCGCAGATGCTGCTGCGCGGGTTATCCGCCGCATGACCAGCTTGCTGCAGGACCGAACGCGCGATGGCTACGTGTTCAGAACAGATCTCAGGTTGCGTCCGGACCCGAGCTCGACACCGGTTGCCTTATCAACGCGCCGCGCCGAGCTTTACTATGAAAGCATCGGCCAAAACTGGGAGCGTATGGTTTGGATCAAAGGGCGCTGCGCAGCGGGTGATGAAAGCGCGGCGGCGCGCTTCTTGGCGGCCATGCAGCCTTTCGTCTGGCGTCGGCATTTGGACTATTGGGCGATCGCTGATGTCCACGCGATCAAGAATATGATCAACGCCAAGGCCGGTGATACATCCCTTGAGGATGTATCGGCTGACTTAAAGCTCGGGCCTGGTGGGATCCGAGAGATCGAGTTTTTTGTACAAACTCAGCAGATCATTCTAGGCGGACGCCATGAGTCTCTCCGCGTGCGCGGCACGCAAGACGGCCTTCGCGAACTCGTGGTACTTGGCGCCGTAGACCCTAGGGTTGCTGATCAACTTTCGAAGGCTTATCGCGCGCTGCGTATGGTCGAGCATCGCATCCAAATGTTGGACGATGCACAAACGCATTCACTCCCATCCTTTGAAAACAAGCGGGCGAGCGTTGCAGCTTTGTGCGGCTATTCAGATCTCGCGCAATTCGATGCTAACCTGATCAAGCTGCGAAAATGCGTACACGCCCATTATCGAGAATTGTTTGCTGAAGAGGCCCGAAAACGCGACCAAGCGGTTCAGGGCAATCTCGTATTCACTGGCGTGGACGATGATCCACAAACCGTTGAGACTTTGACGGAGTTAGGCTTCAAAAACCCTTCCCTTGTGATCGAGCGTATTCGTGAATGGCATCGCGGGAAAACACCCGCAACCCGAACAACGCGTGGTCGCGAATTACTGACGGCCTTCTTGCCGGACCTTCTCGCGGCTATGGGCGAAACCGGAGAGGCGGATGAGGCCTTTCGGAGATTTGGACGCTTTTTTGAGGGGCTGCGCTCAGGCGTACAAACACTGGCTATGTTGGTCGCGGAAAAGACCCTGACGGATGATCTCGTCACAACGCTCGCGATTGCGCCTCGCATTGCGAATATCTTGGCGAAAAGGCCTGGTCTTTTAGAAGCTCTAATCTCCAATGAGGATCAAAAACCTCCGCCTGAATTCGGCGCCGATACGGATTTCGAAACCAAGCTTGACTTGGTGCGTCGTTGGCAAGGCGAACGGGCGTTTATTATCGGTCACAACCTTCTTCATGGATCCTTGGACGCGCGTGATGCTGCGGCGAACTGGAGTGCTCTTGCCGATACTTGCATTCGCCGTATGGCCGCAGCGGCGGAGACAGAGACGATCCGAAAGTTCGGTCCAGCACCGGGGACTTGGAACGTGATTGGGATGGGTAAGCTTGGCGGCCATGAAATGACGGCGGGCTCTGATCTCGATCTCGTTGTCATCTACGATCCGGAAGATTCTGGCGACGCACAAACCTGGTTCACCCGATTCACGCAGCGTTTGATTTCAGCACTTTCAGCTGAAACGGGGGAAGGTGAGCTCTACGAGGTTGATATGCGGCTGAGGCCATCCGGTCGCTCTGGTCCTGTTGCGACATCGCTTGCGTCGTTCGAACGCTATCACCGCGAAAATGCCTGGACTTGGGAGCATATGGCTTTGACGCGCCTGCGCCCGATTTATGGCGACGCGACGCTCGGGGCGAAGGTCAACGCAATTTCGGAACAAGCGATCAATCATGGCGACCCGGACCAACGCAAGACAGACATTTTGGAGATGCGGTCTCGTTTGCTGCGGGAAAAACCAGCTAACGGAACCTGGGACCTGAAGATGCGGCGCGGCGGACTGCTCGATCTAGAATTCATCACCCAGCACGCCATTTTGACAGCAGACGCGCACCAACCCTTATCGCCAAGTCTAACAGAGGCGCACTGGCACCTCTTAAAGACAGGTATTTGGACTGAGACTTTCCATCAAAGCATGTCTTATGCCTTCGTATTCCTGCAGGCGCTCCAACAGGTCCAACGCATGGCCAATGACGATATCACGACCTCAAATGAGCTTTCTAACGCCCTGAAGAACCGTTTGTGCCGCGCGACAGCAAGTCAAGATTTTGAGATCCTATCTGCCAATTTGGAACGTGTCTGTGAAACGGTGGAAAAGGCGTTCTGCGAAAAAATAGGTGACCTCCCGACGGAGTCCTGACGTTCAGACGTTTGATCTGTGAGTTCAAAAAGAAAGGACATTAAGTCATGAAGAAACTCACGATTGCGGCGCTAGTTACTGTTGTTATTGCTGGCGCGACCTATACCGCCATGGCGCAACACCACCGCGGTGGCCCTGGCCAGATGCTGGAGCAGGTGGATGCGAATGCAGATGGTGCGGTCACAAAAGCTGAGATCGA
>JBCBGS010000181.1:0-4402 GCA_038526515.1 Pseudomonadota bacterium
TGATTTTGCATTTCAGCCAGTCGGTCCGAGATATTGCAAAGTGCGTCGGACAACCGTGCTTCTTGCCGTTTCTCGGATCCAGCGACGCGCTCTGTTAAGGCGCGCTGTCCCTGTTCTTGACGGGCCTGGACATGCTTAATCGCTGTGGCGACCTGCTCTCCAACTTGTTCGATGGCGGCAGCACTTCTGCGCTCGCTTTCGACGACGCGTTGATCCAATGACTCCGAGAGCCCGGAGACCTGCTCGCCAACACTTTCAATTGCATTGGCTGTTTGCAGCTCTGCCTCTTTCATATGCTCGCTGAGGGAGGCGACCTGAGCGCCGATCTCATCGATTTGGCCTGCTACAGGTGCTGCCTCGAGCGCATTCACGCGCGATTCCAGCTGCCCCATCAGCTCAGGGCTTGCGCCCGCGGCGGCACGTTCGATTTCGTCAGCAAGCTGGCGCCGCGATTCTTCCACATTTTGCCGAAGATCTGCGGCGAGGGCCTCGAAGCGGGCTTCCAACTCAGCTTTCCAAGCGTTCGCCTTTTCAGGGTTGGCCATGTCCGCAACAGAGTCGATGCGCTCATCGAGGCTGGCAAAGGTATGCTCTAGCGCCTTGAGAGCAGTATCAGTTGTTGTTTCTGCGCGGTGCAATCTATCCTGGATCCGCACCAATGTGCTTTCCATCGACGTGATCGCGCCTGAGACATCACCTTCAACCGCTTTGACGCGGGCGTCGACGGTATCAACTTTAGTTGCAAATGAGGTTTCGAGCGCTGAAACGCGAGAGGCGAGCTGTCGCGATGCGCCCTCAGAACGAAGTTCGGCTTGCTCGACCGCTTTCTCAACGCGCTTAGCGGCATCAGACAAAGTCGATTCAACTTTGATCTCCATCGACTCAACGCGCTCGTTGATGTCGCTGAAGCCGGATTCGACCCGTCCGCGCATGGCGGTGTTTTCGTCCTGGGTGAGACGGCCTTCTTCATAGACGTGTGACGCAAGTTTCCCGAGCGCGTCTTCAAACGCTTTCATCGCTTCGAGATTTTTCGCGCTGCTATCATCTGCTTCGAGCGTGCCGACCTTATCCTGCAGGGCTTCATGGGTTTCACGCAGCTCGTCGATCATGCGCTCGACTTCTGCTGCCATCGCGGAGGTCGAGTTCTCAGTGTTTTCCAAACGTGCAAGCAGGCCGAGAACAGACTGGTCGATCCCGGTAATGGCGAGCGTAGAGCGCGCTTCAACCGCTTCAATGCGCTGCGCGAGACCGTCTAAAGGGTTGTGCCGCGGCGCTGCGCTCGGGCGTTCATAGAAATCCCGGGGGCCAGCTTCACTGTGCCCTTCGAGCAGGAGATTATTAATGTAATCGCCGAGAGTGACACCTTTCAGACGCGCTTTCTCTTTCGCGATAGCGCGCGCCCGATCGTCGACCCCTTTGACGCTCCATGACCCGTAATGGCTCATTCTCGGTACTCCAGAACTCGGCGCGAATGATTCGAAAATGCACGCCTAAATAGCTACTCAATGAGAAGTGATGGCGCGATCGCTCTTAAGACGGAGTTAAAAAGGTAAACAGGGGACGTGAATTTCGAAAGGTTTGTTCATAGTTCTGCTTACGTAAACGTGAGCCTGACGTTGACGTTCGCGTAAAGACAAGGCATAGTTGCACACATGCCTGATACCGTAACTTCTCTTTCTATCGCTGACTCTCGTACTTATTCGATCTCAGAATTGGCCCGAGAGTTTGGAATCACCCCACGCGCCCTGCGCTTTTACGAAGACAAAGATATGCTGCACCCCGCACGGGATGGCATGACGCGCGTTTACTCGCATCGCGATCGCGGCCGCGTTAAAATCATTGTTCGATTAAAGCGCCTTGGTCTGCCGCTCGCAGACATTCGCGAAATCCTTGACCTGTACGGGCTCGAAGATGGTCAGCGCGCTCAGATGCGCATGTCTCTGGTGAAGTTCCAAAACCAAATCAAAGAGCTCGAGAACCAGCGCGAAGACATCGAAATGGCTTTGCAAGAGCTGCACAATGGCATCGAGTGGCTGGAAGAGCAGCTCGATAAAATTGGCCCCGGTGCCGCTGAGGCTGAAAATCTGAAAGCTTATGACGCGGTTGCTCGCAAACAACTCGACGACGCGTAAGAGATTACAGTTCAGCCCGCATGAGTTGAATGACCTTTCCAAACCGTGGCGCTAAAGCAAGCGTCACGGTTTCATAATAATATCTGAGGGATAACCAGATGCCACGTTACGACGCTCCGATCCGCGACATGCAATTTATTTTGCACGATGTGCTGTCGATCCAGAACTATTCCAACCTTCCTGGCTTTGAAGAAGCGACGCCTGACCTGGTCGACGCCATTCTGGAAGAGTCTGGCAAGTTCGCCAAAGAAGTCCTGTTTCCGCTGAACAAAGTAGGCGATGAGCAAGGCTGTATCCGAAACGCGGATGCCAGCGTGAAAACGCCTGACGGTTTCCCAGACGCTTATAAGCAGATGGTTGAGAACGGTTGGCCGCTTCTCGGAAAGTCTCCAGAAATGGGCGGTCAGGGTCTGCCTTATGTTGTCGGGATGGCAACCAGCGAGATGACGTCGTCCGCAAACATGGCCTTTGCCATGTATCCAGGCCTCACTTCTGGCGCGTTTGAGGCGCTGATGGCTGGTGGTTCTGAGGAGCAAAAAGCGAAGTACGGTCCGAAAATGGCGTCTGGCGAATGGGCCGGCACCATGAACCTGACCGAGCCGCAGTGCGGAACAGATCTTGGTTTGATCAAGACCAAAGCCGTACCGCAGCCAGATGGCTCTTACAAAATTACCGGTCAAAAGATTTGGATCTCCGGCGGTGAGCAGGATCTTACTGAGAACATTATCCACCTTGTGCTCGCACGCATCGAAGGTGCACCAGAAGGTATCAAAGGGATCTCTCTCTTTGTTGTACCAAAATATATCGTCAACGAAGACGGCTCGCTGGGCGACCGCAACGAGGCGTCTTGTGGCGGCCTCGAAGAAAAAATGGGCATTCACGGCAACGCGACTTGCGTCATGAACTATGACGGCGCGACCGGCTGGCTCGTTGGCGAAGAGCATAAAGGCATGCGCACAATGTTCGTGATGATGAACGAAGCGCGCCTCGGCGTTGGGATGCAGGGCCTCAGCCAAGCTGAAGTCGCTTATCAAAACGCTGTCGATTTCGCCAATGATCGTCTGCAAGGCCGTTCGCTGAAAGGCGTTCAGGCGCCGGACAAGCCAGCTGATCCTGTCATCGTCCACCCCGACGTGCGCCGGATGCTGATGGATCAGAAAGCCTTTATCGAAGGCGCTCGTGCCTTCGCATACTGGACCGCGCTTTATGGCGATCTGCACCACAAGTCGCCTGATGAGAAAGTCCGCGAAAAAGCGAATGACTATATGGCGCTGATGACGCCGGTTTTGAAAGCGTTCCTGACCGATCGCGGGTTTAAAATGGCGAATGAAGCGCTGCAGATCCATGGCGGTTCTGGCTTTACCCAAGAATGGGGCCTCGAGCAGTTCGTTCGCGATTGCCGGATTACGCTGATCTATGAAGGCACAAACGGCATTCAGGCGCTCGACTTGGTTGGTCGTAAGCTGGCGGCCAATGGTGGCCGGGCGGTCTTTAGTTTCTTCGCAGAGATGGATGACTTTATCGGCAGCCATGAAGGGGTTGCTGAACTGGAGCCATTCATCGAGGGCCTGAAATCTGCCAAGGCGCAGCTTCAGGACGGTACCAATTGGCTGATGCAAAACGGCATGACCGACTTCAACAATGCTGGCGCCGCATCGTCTGATTACCTTCAGCTCTTCGGCCTAACAGCCCTCACCTATATGTGGGCTTTGATGGCGAAAGTCGCCCTAGAGAAGAAGGGTGATGACCCGTTCTATGACGACAAGCTTGTGACCGGGAAATACTATGTGTCCCGCGTGCTCCCAGAAGCTGCGGCGCACCTGGCGAAGCTGAAAACAGGCGCGGATCTGATGATGGCATTGCCAGCGGACCGCTTCTAAGCATGGCCTTTACAGTAGCACCAACGCTTGAGACTGAGCGTTTGGTGCTGCGGCCTTACCGGGAAAGCGACTTCGGGGCGTTCGCCGCCTATTTCGCCTCTCCGCGATCAATCTATACTGACGGGCCCGTGTCGCGGTCCACGGCTTGGGATCTGTTTACCGCAGGTTCCGGTCGCTGGACGATTGCTGGCCATGGAGCATTGACGATTGAGCGCAAGTCGGATGGTTCGGCTTTGGGTTTGGTGTCGCTGAACACGGCTATCACACTTCCCGATCCAGAACTTGGCTGGATTCTCTGGGAGGGGTTTGAAGGGCAGGGCTATGCCTACGAAGCGGTGCTAAACGCCAGAAATTTCGCTTTTGAGATCCTGGCTTGGCGCACGATGATTA
>JBCBGS010000182.1:0-4392 GCA_038526515.1 Pseudomonadota bacterium
TGACCTCGCCGAATTTGGTGCGCATAAAACCGTGGACATTCGAAATGAGCCTGTGCGCGCGCAAAGCCCAAAAGATGTTGCGATCATCCATTTTACGGCCAACTGGAAGAAGTTTGGATGGCTCTTGGACCTCAAGGCGCGAGGTGGATTCTCGCGGATCATTTTGATCGAACATACGTACACGGAGGGATTTGAAAAGAACAAAGTCCAACCGAAGAAACGCTTCCGAACTATGCTTCGGCTCGCTTATCGCTTGGTCGATACTGTTGTCGCCGTTTCCAATCATCAGCGCAAATGGATCCTGGAGCATAAACTCGCTCCAGCGTCTAAAGTCGTCGCTATACCGCAGTCTAGAATCTGTAGCGACCTTCTAACGCTACCAATCAACAAGCCCTCAGAGGGCCCGTTGCAGATTCGTGCCTTTGGGCGCTTTCATGAGCAGAAAGGGTTTGATCTTTTGATTGAGGCCATGGCGCGTATTCCGGCCAATGTCGCTGAGCTCAAAATTGCCGGAACCGGGCCAGACGAGGAACTCCTCAAGCAGCATGCCGAGCGTCTTCCACACGTTGAAATATGTGAGCCCTTCACTTCGCCCGACGCGTTCTTATCCGAAGCGGATCTTGTTGCAATTCCATCTCGCTGGGAAGCGTTCGGTTTAGTCGGGACCGAAGCGCGCGCGGCAGGTCGCCCGATACTCGCTGCCCGCATCGACGGCTTAAACGACCAACTTGATGCAGCGAGTTTTGGACACTCACCGAACAGTATCGCAAGCATCGTCCGCGCAATTTACAAAGCTGCGTCAGTCACCAATTTGCCAGCACGTGGAAAGGCGGTTCGTACGCGCGCGGCCTCAGAGTTTGATACCATGATCGCGAACTGGCGTAAGCTTTTGGGTAAGCCTGCCGCGACCGCCTCTTAGTGACGCTATGAGTAAACGTATCGTCGGAATAGATGTTGCGCGCTCGTTAGCGATCCTGTTGGTCACTTGGAAGCACAGCATGGCGAGCTTCGGAGCGCGCGGACAGCTTGAAGGTGTTGCCAATATTGGTTTGGAACTGCTGATGCAGCTGGCCACGCCGATATTTCTCATTCTGTTTGGGGCGATGCTCGAGCTGGTCTATCGGCCGCGATTTGAAGCGGGCAGGGCCGTTGAAACGTCTAGACGACTGTATCGACGCGCCCTCCAGTGCTACGGCTATTATGCGCTTGCGATTGTCGTATTCTTCTTGGTTATGGGAACCTATTCGCTTAAAGCATTGCCGCTGGTTTTTACCGGCTTCATAAGCGTTCCATACTCGCACCTGCTGGCATTCTACACGGCCGCGCTAGCGCTTTCGCCATGGCTCTTAGCATTGCGATCGCGTGGCGGCCTCTTTCCAATCGTATCCGTCGCATTGCTGATCCACTTGGCGCATCCTTTGATGAATCAGTTGCCGCAAGCACCGCTTCTATTCGGACGAGATTATCTTCAACACATGAGTGGCTTCCTTTATGGACAAGGCGTCGACTTTATAGGCCCGTCACTCATCCATGGGCTGTCGCTCGTCATTATCGGAATGCTGTTCGGAGCCGGACTAAGACCTTCAAACCACGTTGCCGTAATCAAAGGGTTTTCGCCGGTCGTCTCTTTGTGGATTGCCGGGGGCGCGAGTTTGGTGATCGCGGTTTGTTGGAATTGGTCATCCCCTCAAAGCACATTGGAGGCTTTGCTCGGGGCGACCCTTCGCATCGAAAGTCACCCTTTGTACTTTAGCGTTGGTGTGCTGGGGGCGTTGGCGATGACATGGTTCTTCATCGTAACGCACGATTTGCGCGGCATGCGGTTTGGATATCCCATTCTGGTGTTTGGACGGCGGAGCTTGTTCGCTTTCGGTGTCGGTAACATTCTATCGTATATTGCGCCGAACTCACTGACCCAGGTCTTTGGTCTTTGGGGGAGCGTATTGGCGTTGTTCCTAACAGTTTGTATACTGACGATGATATATGATCAGTGTACAGAATACAACTCCCGAGACGGATATCGGGTCACAATTCGCAGATTGGCAAATCGCCTCATGACTGTCTTCTAAGTGTTGGATGCCGGCGTTGGGCCGGACGCTATAGCCGACTCAATGGGGGACCAGCAAAGCTATACCTTTTCAGGACTTGTGCTCGCTTGCTGGAGCTCTTTGGCTGCAATCCCCATGACAATCAGGCCAGGCCAAATAAGGTAGGCGAGGATTTCGAGGTTCTCTCCGATTGAGTAGAATGACATGAGCACGACCATGCCAAAGGCGATGCGACCAGCTTGAGAGCGCGTGACCGCGAGCAATGCGAACTCTATCAGGCTCCAGGCCAATGGAATTGCGAGCGCAATCGCGCCAACAGCGCCTTTCACAAAGAGCAGACCGAACCAAGTATGATGGCTGCCGATCGGCATATACTCAACAGCGTGCGGTCCGCGCTCGACCACCCCATGCCCCCATATAGGGGCCTCGTTCCACCAGCGCTCGATGGCGATATCGCCGAGCAATTCGCGAACACGCGTCGAGTCTGCGCGCATCGACTTCACCGAGTTGAGCGTGGCGTCGACCCAATCCAAGATCCCTTGCGCCATCGGCGTCAGCAATAACAGGCCAAGGGTCGCAGCGAACCACGTTGCGGGGCGCTTCGTTTCACCAACAGCGATCACAACCGGCCAAATGAACATAGCTGCGGCGAGGGCAAGCCGTGATTTAGATGTCCAGATCATCGCGAGCGCCGACAAGATGCCCATGTATTTCCAGAACTTGCGCTTATCCGACAGCGAGAAAATCAAATACATATTGCCGATCATCCCAGCGGCGGGCGACCAAGGCGTGAAATATCTAAGGCGCGTAGAACCGTCTGTTGGTTCAATTGAGTAGAGTTGAACCGCGAAGAATTCTGGGCCCGGACCACCAACGAGTTTGAGCGGAGACACAAAGAGGACCTGTGGCAGCCCAACTATCGGAGCAGCCAGGAAGACCGGTGTCAGCAAGAGCGTTCCGAGCGCGACCCAACCTGCGGCGCGAATGATGGTTTCAACGCGGACATTCATGCAGGCACCAATAAGGGGGAAGAGTGCAAGCAAGGCCCACCCTTTTGCCCAACCAATGGTCGACTTGATCGTTTGTCCAAGACCCAGGTTTTGGTTCATGTGGCCAACTTCCAAAGCCAGGAGCATGACCAGCATTCCGATGATCCAAACCCAAACACCGCCTGGAATGCTCGGCACAGTACGCGTCGTAACGTGGTCGCTCTTCAGATAGACCCGGGCGAAAAGCAGTCCGGTTAGTCCAACCCCAAGGACAGGGCCTAGGACGTACAAGCCGCCGAACAAATAGACAAACCAAGTCGCGGCCAGCGCGATGGCGACTATAAGGTCTTCAGGAGCGCGCGAATGATGGGCAGTCTGATCCATAGCAGGGCCAATCCAATTGCGTAGAAGAGCATCCCGGCAATCGTGCCGAGGGTGATGAACTTTTTCGAAGGGGTTGCCGGAGAGCTCGGCAGAGCCGGCATCTCAACAGTTTGCGTCAATGGGTAAGACGCGAACACGTCTGTCCGGTTTGTGTCGATCCGCGCAAGCGCTGAAGCGAAGACAGTTTCTGCAACTTGATGATCACGAAGCAGACCGTCGAGTTCGGTTGCGGGGACGGCGAGCTCTTCGACGCGGATCTGTGTGTTTTCAAGTTGCTCTTGCATTGCGTCGCGGCGCTTTTGAACACCGGCCAAGCCGACAGCAGCTTCGACAAGTTTCGCGATCAGCGAAGACCGTTCACTTTTTGAGGTATAGTAAGCGCGGTCGAGGCTCGCAAAATCTTCGAAGCCAATCAGCAAACGCCCCCGATCAAACAAGCCTTTGTTGAGGCCTGAAAGTTCCTGGGTCGCTGAGATGACATCAGGATGCTTCGGACCGAACATATTTGCCAGTTCCGAGCGGGTCGTCGTGGCTTTAGCATGGGCCTCGATGAGTGACTGAAAGGCGCTGTCCGACAGCAGGGTCAGGATGTCCATGGCCTGTTCGGCTGAGATGCCGAGTATACCGGAAAGGCGCATGACCTCGCTGCGGGCGACTTCCATTTCCGCCTGTGCGCGTTCCAGCTCAATACGCAGAGTTTCTGTTTGCCCAACTAAATCACGGAACTGTTCAACAGAGATCAAGCCATGTTCTGTCTGGAAGGAAATGATCTTCGCTTGCGTCTCACGAACGCTTGTTTCAAAGCCCTCGAGCGTTTCACGATACGCCATTTCGCGAAGATCCTGTTCTTCGTCTCGCAGCGCGTTGAGTTCAAATTCGAAGGATGCCAACCAAGCGTCAGCCAAAGCTTTCGCAGCTTCAGGAGAGTCCGCTTTGACCGAGACATACATCAGCTTGGTTTGGTTCGCGAG
>JBCBGS010000183.1:0-4381 GCA_038526515.1 Pseudomonadota bacterium
CAGTTTCGCAATCGGCACCGCCGCGGTAGCTCAGTGGTAGAGCGCACCCTTGGTAAGGGTGAGGTCGGGAGTTCAATTCTCCCTCGCGGCACCATTTTTCCCTAAGAGACCTTTTTCCGCCTAACACACTGAATGGTAAGGAAATTTGGGGTTCAAAGAAACCACTCTCACGGCAGTAGCTTAGGTGGCTTGGGAAGACCAATTTCAGCACTAAACGCTGTAGGTCGAAGCGGCCTGTTCTCCAAATATAATAAGGGGTTGAGAGGAACTGCACAGCGAGTTCAAACAATTCTCTCTTCGGGGTCTGTTTTTGGGTCGATAGCGCAATCCTCTCATGGATCACCAGCTTGTCTTGTTCGAGCGTTTCAATACGGCTCTCACACGCTTGCTCAATTTTAGGGTTTGTGGAACTCACGATCTTATCCACCAGGCGTTCGATCTGTTGATCCAAACCTGCAAGCTGCTTTTTCAGCGCATTGACCTTGCCGCCTGCGATCTCACTTTGAGCGCTCCAATAGTCGTCAAACATCATACGGGCCACAGTTAAAAGAGATCCGTTAGGCTGCACGTCTCGCAGGAGCGTTTCAAACTCCTGTTCTATCTTATCGCGCCGTATCGACTTCCCGTACATATCGCAGCCTTTGGTTCGGCAACGATAATAGGGATGGCGCTTGGTCTTGCCCTTACTCCAAGCAGCCGTAAGCGGCACACCACAGCAAGAACACGCTACCGCGCCACGTAGCGGAAAATCTTCATGTAGATCTTTTCGAGCCGGAGCATACACACGCCCATCCAGACGATCCTGAATGCGTGCAAATGTGCTTTTGCTAACCAGCGGAACGTGCACAGCGTCACGAAGAGACACGCCCCACTTCTCCATGCCGACATACCCGGCATAAAGCTTCTGCCGGAGCAATCGCACAACCTTGTATTGTCGAATGCGCCCCCCGGGTAAGTCCTTTGGAAATTCCGGTTGCGATTCCAAGAAGCGAGTCAATTCTGCCTGACTGGTAAATCGCCCTGTAGCAAAACCATTCAAAGCTTCGGCAACGATGGAGGCATACGGTTCATCCCGCACAAGCTCTTTGCCGCCAGCTTTGGACTGGACGTATTTGTAGCCAATCGGAGGAATGGCTTGGACACAATATCCACGCTCCAAGCGTGCGATGCTTTTCTGACGCGTTTGTCTGGCGTTTTGTTCGCGTTCAAGCTGGGCTTGCGCTGCAAAAATTGTCTCAGAAAAACGACCTTCAGGTGTTTCTTCAGGACTGAAATTCAAGAATTCAACTCTGACACCGCGCTCTCTCAACATCCGGCGGAGAACAAGGTGGTTTTCAGTTTCGCGAGAAAAGCGTTTGTGATCATCGAAGATCACAACATAATTCTTGCAGCTGTTCCGGTTTCTATCCAGATGCGCAAGCAATTGCTGGATCTCAGTCCTCTCAAACAGCGCCTTTCCACCTGACACAGTTTCTGTGAAGACCTCTTCCACCAGATAGCCATTCACCTCTGCATGCTGGCGGCAACGGTGTTCCTGACTATCTAGACCGCTTCCTTTCTGCTGTTTCTTGTCAGAAATCCGGCAGCAGATGAGCGCGGTCCAATCATCGCTGGCATCCAACGCGGGGAGGTTTCGTTTTTGATGTTTCATATGGAGTCCTCCTCTACGCAGGTTTCGACCCCACGCTTAAGTTCGTTCATAAAATCTTGGATGCTTGATTGTAGCGCATTTTGTGTGCCCGCTGGATTACAATCGGCATCGTGATTTATTTGTCCACAAGCTTGCTGGACGGGATGGATGTTAAATCCCAGATCCACAAATGATGTCATGATCTGCCACAACGCGGTGAGCAGCGCGGTGGCTTGCTCAGGCGTCAAACTCTCGTCTTCGAGATACGGGCGGTATTTTTCAATATCAAATTCGACACGTGGCAGTTCGTATAATTCTTGGTGATCGTCACCGAGCGTTGGCGGCTGTCTTTCATATCCTTTTTGGTGTGTTTTACGTTTTTTCATTGGCTCTTTTTCTAACTTGTATCCATGGGTTTAAGCTCCTTTCCTCTTCCAGAAGGCCGCTCCCTCCACACGTGGAACGGCCCACAAGAAGCGCGGTAATTGATTTTTGGTCCGGCCTGTTTGCCGGACCTACATATCGGGCTCTGGTTCCAGTGTTTTGCCCTTTTCCGGCGAAGACACCACCGATGATGTCTTCGCTGCACTTGCCATCGCCACGTCCCGAGCTTGAAACATATCGACGACTTCACGCTTGGCAGGAGAACTTAATGCATGAGAGCGATTATCCAGAACCTGCTCTGCTGGCTCAATAGCCAGAACTGTTCCGGCCTTGGTTTCAATCTGCGAAACATAGGCTTCAGACATTTCCCGACCTGTTCGCTCACTAAAACGGTCCCGGTCGTTATCCGTCAGATTGCGTGCTTTCTGGATGTTTTCCGCTGGCACATAAGCGCCTTCATTGACTCGCACGAGTCCAACGCCTTGCTCGGTGATCTCATTGATCGTTTCTGGTGCAAAGGATTTCTGACCATCCGATGTTTCGATTTTGGTGTTAAACCGCGACGCGTCGACGTGAGGGCCAAGCTCCGACAAGGATAGCCGTTCTGTCTCGGTTACGATGCTAACGCGTTTAACGTCTTCCAGCGGCGTCAGCTCACCGGAATTTATACTCAGATATTTGACACTCATATTTTGCTCCTTTCTTCTGCAATTGCTGGTGTCAGCGTGGAGGTGAATTTACTATAAAAATAAGAACAAATATAGAACATTATAGTTTTGCATGCATAGGCATTCGCTCCTGAGATTTGGCTGGTGAACCGGGATCAGGCACAGCTTGTGCAGCGTTCATGACTTCATCCCGAAGAGCAGAGAGATAGGTTTGCTCTCGCGCGGCTTGATCCGCCTTGCGCCTTAAGTCGCCTTTCGGCTTGAGCGCGGGTTTAGGCTCATCCTGCGTCTTCTCGCTTGAGCCGCGCCCGGACTTTCCCTGCTTTGACTGCTCTATCCGTTTTTGTGCTTTGTCCGCGACTTCATGATCTAAAGATTTCTCAAAATCAGGCTGCATCGGTGGAAGCCGCAAACGGGTCTCCGGCTTCATCCATGGCGCGTTCACATCACGAGGGATTTCAGGCGGCGCCTTGCGTTCTTCCAAGGCTTTATTGAACTGCGCATGGCTGGGATCGCCGCAACGAAGATCCGGAGCTTTTTCATTGGATTGTTTTTGCCAGAACCACCGCATCATCTGAACTCCCGCGAATCCAGAATGACGAAGAATGGACAGTCCGGCGTAAGATGCCGGACATCCTCCAGAATACCGCGAGAGCCTATGTAATCGCAGCGCGTATAGATCTTGTTCGAGTACGAACCAACGAAGCTGTATTCCCATCGCATATGGACACCGAACGGCAGAAGCAGGTGCAGCCCGATCAAAACAAACGGCCATGCTCGCAGAAGGCGCTCAAGGAGCTGCAACAAGCCGCTTAGGGCTGAATAGATGTGGTCTCTACGCATTGCGGCTCCCCCTTAACTTTCGGGAGAAGCGCATTCTGATGGGCAAAATCCATTTCTTGCCGTGGAAAGGATCAATTCCGACAATATCCCGAAAAACATCGATGGCAGCGAAAGGAATGATGGAAACCATAGCAACCATATTGCGGCGAATAAACAGCGCCGCCTTATCACCGCGACGCAACTCGTCAGGCGTTTTAAGGGCACGACCATCTTCGCGATAGTCCACGCCATCTATGCCGAATCCTCCATCTTGCCTGTCGCCGCGTTTGCTGCGGGTCATGACACTGGCATCGCCCATTTTCTTAGACACGTGATCCAAAACTTCCTGCTCCCGTGTTCCGGGAAGAAACAGTTGGATTTCGGCTTCAGAAAGAAGCGTTCTCAGCACCTCTTCAGAGTAGGTCTCACGAAACGAACTAAAATTTTGAAGAAAGGCGATGATACGCAGTCCAAAACCGCGCCCAAACGTGAGCAAGGAACCGAGGCCATGGATTTTGAAGTTCGCAATTTCATCTGCGATCAGATAGACAGGACGGTGTTTGTTCGGGTGTCGCTTCCACTCTTGAAGAAAGCACCATTGAATATGACTGATAAGCTCGCCCTGGGCTTCAAGCGTATTTGGATCAGCTACCAAGATAACGGTTGTCGGGTTTGATCCTTCTTTCTGATCAGCGGCGCGAAAAGTCGAACGGCTTGTAATTTTGTGACCGCGAGTCGCGATCCCAAACTTGCGAACCATTCTTTGTTGTGCGCCCTCTAGGAAAGGGTCTGCTGTCCTTGAGTCTGAGAAAATGGGCGATGCCAGTGTCATGACCCGCAGCAAACGCGGCGACAGGCAAGATGGAGGATTCGGCAT
>JBCBGS010000184.1:0-4337 GCA_038526515.1 Pseudomonadota bacterium
CTGCTTCCCGAGTCGTTACCGCATCCGATAGTCTATCGATCTGTTCACCCGATAGATTTAGCATTTTAGCATCCGTAACTTCATGGGTGCGAGAGCTACCGCAGCTGTGGTTAACGCGAATTTAAGAATCTCATTTGCGACCACAGCTAAGCAGTAGTGAAAGTTTGGCGGTTCATGAATTATAAGTTTTTAGCTAACGCTCGCTGCCAGTCGTGGATCATCCCTTTCACCAGCACTCAACGATTTAGATTTTCCCGATCGTGGTCGTCAAATAGAGCATGTTTCGATGTCTTGAGCTGGAAGGCACGGGCCTGAAACTGTCGCCGATCACGCGTCTCTTGTTGAATCATCTCTCGCTGCGTATCGAAGTATGCACGTGCATAGGCGCGTAAGTAGGCTTCCTGATATCTGACAGAGATGATCGCCTTTCGTAAATTCAACTTGGGATGATAGCGCCGTTTGGCGAATGCATCATTTCGTCCGTCTTGCTGACCTGTTTCAAAGCCACGCTGCTCAAACATCACTCGCGCTCCAATTCAAACGCGTATTTGGAACGCGAGGCCAGAAGCCGCTGAGCGCGTGGACCGAGAGTCAGGTCTTTATGCTGCTTAGCTTGATCATACCCTTGATCGTAGCTTTCCAAATAGATGTTTATGTAGGTGATTTCTGTGAACCCCCCAACCAGGACTGGCCCCGGTTGGTAGCTCAAACCTGCCAAACCGTGCTTATAACCCTCATAGTACCCGGCCCGTTTCGCCTCTTTGTCTTTCTCTTTCATCTTCACCTCCTAAAGCTGGATCAGTTTAGGCGGCAGCTTGGGCTGAGAGGGTGGCCCAGAGAAAGGGACGGAGCTCCGTCTACTCAGAGCGGCCTGCTGGTAGAAACGTTTCGTCTTGAGCAGAACGGGGCGGTGGTTAGACGGCAGCATGAGAGCGCGCTGCTTCTTCATCCGAATAATGTCATGAGCGGGCATGAGCGGCGTGGCTTGCCCTTGACCGTGGCCCATGCGGCCTAATCGCGCTTCTAGATTTCGCGCGGTATCAAGAGCCATGCCGGGGAGATAAATCTCGGTGCCTATCGCCTCAGTGATCGTCTTGGTATTAATCGCGCCATAGCGAGCCTCTAGCTGCGCCAACGATTGCAAGAACATCGCAAAACCGACTTTGTATTTTCGGGCAGTTGTCGCGTAGGTCTCAAAGTTATTGACCGTCAGATGACCAAACTCTTCCAAGAACAACCACACGGGTCGCCCCGGATTGTGGGAATTGGTCAGGAGCGACTTGAAGAGGTCGGAAAAGAACAGGTTCAGCAGGAACGCGTAGAACGGCATCTGAGTCTGGTTGACCAAAATGTAGAGCGCTGTCGGCTGTCCACGTAGATCAGCAAAGTTGATCGAGTTGGTCGCCGTCAGGCTGGCGAGCTCGGGAATGCCCAGCGGATCAAGGGCGACATCGGCGCTCATGAGCACGGACTGGATCGTTTTCAAGTTACCCTGAACAAAAGCCTGATAGCTGGCAAAGGTGCTGAGATCATTCTGGGTCGCGTTCAGAACAAAGTGGTCGATCTTCCCCAACTGCCCATTCGGGGCCGTATGGGCATCAAAGCTGGTGATCAGATGGCGCAGGTTCGCCAGATTGCGCAGATCGGGATTAGGCTGATTGTGGAGGCACTGGGCCAGAATGCGGATGAGCTTTTCGGCGGATTGCTCCCAGAACGGATCGCCCCGCCGCCCACCGGGTTGATGATTGGCGGTTAAGACGAGCGTCTTGGCCAGCTCCGCAATGTCCCGAGACGACTGACAGCGTGCCAGCGGATTGTAGTTCTCAGAACGGGTCAAGTCGATCAGATCCAGACACTGAATGGCGTAGCCCTGCTGAGTCAGATAACCGGCGGTGTTCTGGAGCACTTCTCCTGAGGTATCGGTCACAACAAAGCTGGGTCGGTGCTTTGGCAGGCGCAATAGGTTTGGGATCATAAAAGTGGAGGTCTTACCGCGCCCCATGCCACCTTGGATAAGCAGGCTTTCATATGTGGCGGTTTCCGAGAGACGCTGGCGATTGCCATCGACCAGAAAGCCGTCCTGATGGCTTCCAAACTTTCGCCAGCGTGACCAGCCGCTCATAAAACCATTGCTCTGTTTGGTCGGACGCTTCCCATAGAGCCACGCCAGCAAGCCAAAGAGGCCTTGGAGTAAACCGATCACGCCATTCAGACAGGAACTGAGAAGAGATTGCAGCCCCTGCCAGATGTTGCGCGATACGCTCTTCAGACGGGCAAAGCCGAAAAAGAACAGGAATAGCACCAAGAGCGGCGACAAGGCTGCAATAACCGGAAAGAGCCAAAGCAGCACGATAAAGGCTAAGACAGTTGTGATGAGAGATTTAAGCGTTTTCATCGCTCAGCCCCCTCATCCAGATGTCGGTCAAAATTGCCGAGCTCTTGATCGGCAGAGCGCTCCAAGTCCTGCCGACGCTGCAAGAGGGCCTGTGCACGCGGATCAAGCGCTGGGCTCGCATGATCCGTCTTCGCTTTGGAGGACGGCGTTTTTTCCAAACGGGTTCTAAAATCGTGAAAGGCGGCCTCAAGGCCCAGCGTGCGCAGACGATAACGTTTACCCGTTTGGGTGTTCGCGACCCCCCAGCTTTGACCGCGCTGATAAAGCGAGAGGCCCGCACGGTTCAGATCAGCTCGCAGGGAGGCCTCGCTCCGGTGATGAGCGAGGAGTGTCGAGAGGGTATCGACAATCTGCTGCTTCTTAGACGGCTCTCCTGTGCGCCGCACCAGCTCCCCCTCATTGCTTTTTATCTGAGGGGTCTGGCTGCGTTCATTTTGATAGATGCGCTGATCATTCAGTTCGGGAAAATGTTCCTCCTTGAACCGCTCAACTTCACGCTGGATGTTGGCAAAGCTTTTGCGGTCGAGACGTTTCCTGAACTTGGAGCCAATCTCATTCGATGAGATCATCAAGTGAATATGCGGCTGGGGCGTATCAAAATGCACGCGTCCCCAAGCCAGTTGGTGCGGCGCTCGCCGCTCACAGTATCGACGCGCCAGCGCGTGCAAGATTTGCATTTGCCTCTGGCGCGTCAAATGCGGTTGCGGTTCTAGGACGATGATTTCGTGGTACAGCGCATTGCCATTTTTACGTTGGGGTAGATTTTGGTAATTGTCCCAAAAGAGCCCGGAAACGATCTTCTGATTGTCCCCCTCATAATGGAGGTTACGCGCAAAGCAGCGTTCGGCCCCACCGGCGCCGTCCTGACCGATGTAACCCGCCAGTTGGGAAAATGTGGGCGCTTTGCGCGACATGGATTTAATGATCATGGGAACACTGATCGCTAAAACTCATGCCGTTATGCGACGGTGTCAAAGCCCGCATGTCGGTCTCGAACCGGATCAGTCGCTGCTCCAGCTCCGTCATGGCTTTGAGAACAGCTTGGCCGACCTCATCCGAGTGTGGGGCCACCAGATGTCCATCGCGGCGCGCCCGAATATGGCCGAACTTCACCGCTTGATTGAGATTGTTGCCAATCCGACGCAGCTCAACCCGCAACTCCTCCTGAGCGCGACGCACTTCTGGCGGTGAGATGGCTTCGCCACGAATGTATGCGCAGGCTGCACTGTAGATCTCGGCCCACACGGTACGCTCAGAGTCTGCGGCTCGCGCCTGCCAAAACTCATACTCCGTGACGCTCAGCGTTCCGAACACGCGTCGGATCTTATCCTTGTAGTTTTGCCAATAGTTGCGCCGATAGCGAGTGAGCTTGTCGGACTTCCGCCGCTCATCAGCTTGTTTCTCGGGTGGTGACGCAAAGAGACGCCGACCACTCACTTGCGGGAGGTGCTTAGATTGTGAGGTCGTGGAGTGTGAAGAGGGGGGCACTGTCATGAAGATACTTCTCAAGTTTATGGACGAACGGAACGCCCACAAGCTTTGTGCAAAGTCCTCAGGCTGTCAGGAGACGGGATTGCGTCCGCAAAAGATCAGCGGGTCCCGCAGACAATCACCGCAGGAAAATTTGCATCGCCTCGATCAATGGTGTAATATTGCACCAACTCAATTGGTACTTCATGAGCGTCTCAATGACCCGGCAATCGATCACACTGACTGACCCCAATGATAATTGGCTCAAAGAGCAGCTGGTCAAACAAGAGTTCTCCAGCAAGAGCGAAGCGATTAATGCTCTAGTCCGTCAAGCCCGCCGTGCGGATGAGTACCGAACTTACGTGGCCGATAAACTCCGCCTGTCTGAGGAACGGCTTGAACGTGAGGGGTATAGCACCCTGTCAGCGGAAGAGATTTTAGAGCAATCCAAAGCCGAACTTCGCAAAAATGG
>JBCBGS010000185.1:0-4319 GCA_038526515.1 Pseudomonadota bacterium
GTTGAAATGGCCCGGCAGGTCAGCTTGCGCGGCTTGGGCGGGAACTTGGTGTTGGATTGCCTCGGTCCCTTGAACGCAACATCGCGGCAAGACATCCAGTCTGCTATGCAAACCGCTTTCAAAGACCTTGGCATCAATGGCGTGAAAACACTCAAGCCGTCGCCGTTGGGATTGTTGGAGGCGTCTGTGCCGTGGAGTGTAACGCCTTTGGAGGACCAGATTTCTGCAGATCCTGCTGAGGCTCGCCTACTAGAACTTCTAAGAGATGTTCAACGCGAGGCGATTGCTGCGCCTGTGCAATTTTTTGAATTGAGTCTTGGCGGACAGACTTGGCAGGCATATTTGTCACGACGAACCGACGCTGATGCGGCGATCGATAAACACTTTAGCGGCCGACTGATGATTTCGGAAAGCCCGAGCCCGGAAAGCAGGATCCTGAAACGATGAAGAAGAAAAAATGCCCAGTTTGCGGAGCGCTTTTCGTTTCGGACGAGTTCAAGCCATTCTGCTCGAAGCGTTGCGCGGATGTCGATCTCTCGCGCTGGCTCAAAGGCGGATACTCCATTCCTGGACGTCCAGCGGACCAAGCCGACGAAGTTCCAGGACGTCCTGATCCCTCAGATGCCTAAGTGAAACTAACGACTTGCGGAGACCGCATCCGGCGATGGAAGCGGGCCATAGATATGACGCATCGATAAGAGAATGAGGTCAGTATCCAATTCAGACTCCGTTTGGATCATCCCGACAAATGTGATTCGATTGACCGGATCCACCCAAAACCAAGTTCCTTTTGCGCCCCACCAATAATAAGTTCCGAGTGGCGCAGACATCTGAGCAACCTCACGGTTCTCGAGCACCGCAACACCAAATCCAAATCCCAGACCAGCGAGGCTCCCTCCGCTGCTCATCGTACTCGGGCGTCCACGATACTGGATCGCATTGGTATGAAACTGCAACACCGTCTCCGGCTGCAAAATGCGGACACCATCAAATTCGCCTTCATTGACGAGCATGGCGAGGAAGCGCGCGTAGTCGTGCTGTGTTGAGAATAGACCGTGCCCGCCTTCGAAATACACGTTGACCTGTGCTTCCTCGCTTGGAGATTCCGCATCGACATAATCAAAGCCAGACCCAACTCTGTGGGTCATGCCGCTGACCCGGTCCAGGTCCTGCGGGCCGACATAGAACCCGCTATCCACCGTGCCGAGCGGATCGAAGATCTCCCGTTTGAAGAAGGTATCTAAGTCTTCGCCGGTAATGCGTTCGACAATCGCACCCTGAAGATCTGATGCGATGGAGTAGTTCCATTCCGCTCCCGGCGCGGACATGTAAGGAACGCGCGACACAAGCTCGGTGAGAACATCTGAATCGGAAGCTTCACTCGCGCGGTATTCTGTTAGCTTTTGATCGACGGGCCCTGACGCGCCGCCGCCATAGGCAAAGCCTGCGGTATGGCTCAGAAGCTGCGCCATCGTGGGCGGTCGCGGTGGAAGGTAGGTGTAAAACGTCCCATCGGCGTCGGCATCAGCAAGCACTTCTGTTGCTTCGAACTCTGGTAAGAATTTTGTAATCGGATTATCAAGCCGGAAAGCGCCTCGCTCCATCAATATGAGCAATCCAACCGCAGTTACAGGTTTCGTCATCGAGTAAATGCGATGGATGGTTGTATCCGAAACGGTCTCAGGATTTTGTTCGCTCACCGGTCCATAGAAGCCGGCGCGAACCAATTGATTATCCTGCCAGACTTCAAAGGATAGATTGGCGAGTTGTTTTGTCTCGACGACGTTCCGCAAGCTCGTTTCAAGGTCTGCGAGATCTTCAAATTGGAGTTTAAGCGGCGCCTCGACACTCGGCGTTTGGGCTTGTGGAGGACAAAAATCTACTAAACTGAGGATAAGGGGCAGCGTGAAATACGCCACAAATCTAAATACGCGCATGCAGAGCAACTCTCGAACGACCAGGTCAATGCAACGCAGTATTTGAAACCGAAGCGTGACCACGATTTCCCGTTCGCTTCAACACTTATTGTTGGGGGCGCTTGACATAACTGTCGCACAAAGGGGGCTTGCCCTTCGAAAGTGACTCAATTAGGGAGCCAAAAAGGGAGCTCCCCACATGAATATCCGACAAGCGATCACCTTTGACGACGTGCTTTTGCAGCCCGGCGCGAGTGAGGTCACACCATCCGAGGTTGATGTCTCAACTCGGCTGACCAATGCCATTAGTCTCAATATTCCGCTGATCTCCGCGGCGATGGACACGGTTACGGAAGCCCGTCTCGCCATAGCCATGGCGCAAGCGGGTGGCATCGGGGTCGTGCACCGAAATTTCTCGATCGAGGAACAAGCGGCTCAAGTTACGCAGGTCAAAAAGTTTGAAAGCGGCGTGGTCATGAACCCCGTCACGATTGAACCCTCTGCAAGCCTGGCAGAATTGAAAGCCCTCAAGGAGCAAACCGGCTTCTCAGGCATTCCAGTGGTTGAGAATGGGAAGCTCGTTGGAATTGTCACCAATCGCGATATGCGGTTTGCGCCAGACTTGGATCAGAGAGTTGGTAGCCTGATGACCCGCGATGTCGTCACCGTCACCATGGATGTTCCGATCGATGAAGCGCGCACATTGCTGCATAAGCATCGCATTGAGCGCCTAGTGATTGTCGACGAAAGCGGCAACTGCATCGGCTTGCTAACCGTCAAAGACATGGACAAAGCGGCCGTTAACCCGAATGCGGCCAAGGATGAGGGCGGCCGGTTGTTGGTGGCGGCGGCCTCTACGGTCGGCGATGCAGGGTTCGAGCGCACAGCGGCTTTGATTGAAGCCGGCGCAGACGCCGTCGTTATCGATACAGCGCATGGTCACTCAAAAGCGGTGGGTGAAGCTGTGACGCGCGCCAAGAAAATTTCGAACTCGGTTCAAATCATTGCTGGGAATGTCGCGACGGGCGACGCGACAAAAGCCTTGATCGATGCGGGTGCGGACGCGGTAAAAGTCGGTATTGGACCAGGGTCGATTTGTACAACACGCATCGTTGCGGGCGTTGGCGTTCCGCAACTGACGGCGATTGAGGATTGTGCAAATGCAGCGCAGGCGAGTGGGACGCCGATCATCGCCGATGGTGGCATCAAGTTCTCTGGCGATTTTGCCAAAGCCCTTGCTGCTGGTGCCTCAACGGCGATGATGGGATCGATGTTCGCGGGGACAGAAGAAGCGCCCGGTGAAGTCTTTCTTTATCAAGGGCGGTCTTACAAAGCCTATCGCGGTATGGGCAGCCTTGGCGCGATGGCGCGTGGCTCGGCAGACCGCTACTTCCAAAAAGATGCGGCGAGCGACAAGCTCGTGCCAGAAGGTATTGAGGGACAGGTGCCGTTCAAAGGACCGATCGGCCCCATCGTGCACCAAATGGTCGGCGGCCTGCGCGCTGCTATGGGCTATGTCGGTGCGCCGACGATGGAAGAACTGCACAAACGCGCCGAGTTTGTTCAAATTACCGGCGCTGGCCTGCAAGAAAGCCACGTTCACGATGTGCAAATGACGCGCGAAGCACCGAACTACTCATTGAGCCGCGGCTAAACCGCTTTCGGCTCGCGCCACATCGGTTCCATGATCGGGCTATCTTCGTCTCCGATGTTAAATAGTCCCATACGCTCAAAGCCATGCGCGGTGTAAAAGCCGGTATTGTCCGGATTTGAATTTTCCAAATAGACCGGCATCTTGGCAGCATCACACGCCTCGAGCATCGGTCCGAGCAGCGCTTTACCGACGCCTTTTCCGCGTGCGCTTTGCGTCGTTCCGATCGCGAAGAGATAATAGTGTGGATCTTTCGGATGCCATTTTTGCATCAGCTCTGAAATGGCAAGACCGCGTTTGATCGCGCCGAAGGTGCCATGGCGCAGTTGACCCAATGCGAATTTCATCAACCCAAGCTGGCTCGGTGCAGCTTCAACACCCGGCGGCATCCACATGGTTGCGCCGCCAGCCGCGTGAATGTGGCAAAGCCCTGAAGGGATATACATCTCGCGCGCCATGACGCGATACATAGATCGGATTGAGGCCTGCTTCCCGAAGACGTAATTATTGACGGGATCATTGGCGAACGCTTCCGCCGTTATGTCCGCGAGCGTTCGCCAATCTTGCTGCTTCGCAAGTCGAAGGTCTGTTCCAGTGAGATCTAAACGCATGCAATCTGTGTGTGGGAGCGCAGGGCGTTTGGCAAGCTTTACGAGTGTCTCAGAAAAATCCGCTGCAAAAAATACATTCGGGCCGTCAAAGAAGGTTGCAAGCGCAATCTGGCTTGTCTATATCGGCCCCTCAACAGAGCG
>JBCBGS010000186.1:0-4313 GCA_038526515.1 Pseudomonadota bacterium
CAGTTCTCAGCCACCTGCGCTTTGCCCGCGAGCCAGATATGATTTCGACAGGCCGCGTGCCGCCGGCGAGCACCGATTGTATGATCGCCTGTGACCTCGTGGTCGCAGCGGGCGGCGATGCGCTTAACCTTATGGATGCCGATCGTACGGCGGCCTATGCCAATAGCGACGTGACGCCGACGAGTGAGTTTATCCGGGATCGATCGAAGAAGTTTGAGAGCGATTTGCTCGCCGCGCGCGTGAAGCGCCAAGCGACAGATTTCGCTGCGTTCGATGCTGAGGCATTGGCGATTCTCTACTTCAATGAGGCGATCTACACCAATATGATCATGGCTGGATATGCTTGGCAGAAGGGGCAATTGCCGATTTCTCTGCGCGGGATTTATCGTGCGATCAAACTGAATGGGGTGAAGGCGGACGACAATATGGCGGCCTTCGATCTTGGCCGCATCGCCGCCTATGACCCAGAACGCCTCGAGCCTGCAAAAGATCCGCGCGGCCATATTACGCCGATGACCCTGGATGAATTGATTGAAAATCGCGCTGCCCGTCTGACAGACTATCAAAACGCGACCTATGCTCAGACCTATCGTGATTTCGTCGAGCGGGTCCGCGCTGCTGAAAAGGCTGCGGGCTTGGACGAGCGGCTGACGGAAGCGGTTGCCCGGTTTGGGTACAAACTGATGGCTTATAAAGACGAGTATGAAGTGGCTCGGCTTTGGACAGATGGAAAATTCGATTCCTACTTGGCGAAGAAGTTCAAGGGCGGGAAAGTCGCCTATCACTTGGCGCCGCCACTCAACTCCAAAAAAGATGAGAACGGTCACCTGATCAAGAAACAGTTTGGGCCATGGATGAAGACGGGCTTCAAACTGATGAAGCGGTTCAAATTCCTTCGTGGAACGCGTCTTGATCCTTTTGGTTGGACTGAAGAGCGCAAGCTCGAACGCAAATTGCGGGATCAGTATTTGGACAATGTCGAGCGCATGCTGGGAGATCTCAACGAGAAGAATCTCGATCTTGCTGTGGCGATTGCGGAGATTCCAGACGAGATCAGAGGCTATGGCCATGTGAAAGAAGCAGCGATCGCGAAAGCTGCAGCACACGAGGCGGAGCTTTGGCAGCATTGGCCGCATGGCTCGCTTCCGAAGGCCAAAACCACACTTATCACTGCGGCATAAAAAAAAGGCGATGCGTGGAGAAACGCATCGCCGGATTTCCCGAAGTTTAGATGGGGTCTACTTCGAGATTCTGAGGTCAGAGATCGATACGGCGATCTGACGATAGGCGTCCTTCAATTCCGCGCCTGTCTCGGGCTCGAAATAGTAGCCCGGACCGGTGGCACAGTACTCCAAGACGGCCTTACCTGAGCTAGGAGCGTTCAGCGCAACAGCGTACACTTTAACGTCCTTCAGCTTGATATTGTCGCAAACGTCGCGCGCTTGAGCGTCAGAACTACCTTGGCCCGGGAAAATCTCCGTGTTGAAGGCGCCGTCTGTCATCAAGATGACGATTTTCGCGGAATCTGGCTCGGTATAGTCGAGGGGCTTCGCATCACCGGTGAAAATCGTGTTCCACTCTTCAGATACGAGGTACCAAGTCCACGCAATTCCGAGATGGCCCGCTGTCCATCCACCCGCGGTGAGCGAGTTGACGTAATTGTTCAGCGTCGTGCGGTTGTTGGTCAGCTCAACCGGTTCGATGTCGCGGCATTCGTCACCATCATACTTGCTGTCATACGGACGGCTTGGATGACCAACTTCCCAGTACCCGCCATCGCTATAGTCATCGTCTTCGATGAACCAAGCTTGCTGGTGTGCAAGATAGCCCCCAACGTCCGGATGCAGATCGGTGAAACGGAACGGTCCGTCACGTTCCCAAACACATGTTGAGGTCAGCGTACGCGTCTTTGTTTCTGGCTCAGAGCCGCCTTCAGGGACAAGCGTGAAGTCAAAGGTCTCATCGAAGAGTTTCGTTCCCTTACGATTGTTCTTCGAGTACGCCCGCAGACGCAGCGTGAAGTCGCCCATATCCCAGGCTTGACCGGTCATGTTGCTGAGGCCGCTATCGCCATACAAAGCGTAGGGTTCGACGTTCTCGTTCTTGACCTTGTACTCAGTGCCTGAGAGCTCCAAACGCATACTTTCGACCTTACCATAAAGGTCATGAGACGGGTTCATCGTGATGGCAATCGTCAAGTCATCGTCCTGATGATCCTGGACCTCGATCACGGCATCTTCGCCAATTTCAGAGATCAGTTCGCCCGTGTCGGTATCATAAAGACCGATCAGGAAATCGTCGAATGTCGACCCTGTCGTCAGATCGCCTGGGCCGTAAGCCGCGGCAATCGTGTGCGTATAGGTTCGTGTTGCCGGAACCCCCGCAACATCTTCAAAGAAGTCACCGGCGTCGACCATGCCATTATAAGACACCATTGCGAGACGGGTTTTCTCAATCACGTCTGGCGACGCATCGATCGGCAGAAGAATATCGACCGCATCTTTCGCAGCAATCTTCAGGTTAGACAGCCGGTTTGAGCTGTTCATCGAACCCGAGACGTCAAACATGAAGGCAACGTCGATTTTATCGATTCCGTATTCAGATCCGGATTCAACCGTGAAGGGCATGCTGTCATGACCCACCACCTTCATCAGCGACGTGGTCTGCTGACAGCGCATTTGCGCGTCGATTTCTTCGTCTGTCGTCGACACGGTAACAATTGCCGGATTACAAGCCAATCCACCCAAATTGTTCAACTGCGCGTCCATATATTGTTGGACCGCGAGCTTCACCTCAGTGTCAGAGGCTCCCGTCTGTTTGACCTTCGCAGCCGCAAGCACGGCTGAATCCATGACCAGCTGGGCTTTCGCCTTACGTTTTACAGTTTGTTGGAAATCAATCGCAAAGCCTGCGACAGCGACTAACGGGATAAGAACCAATCCGAAAAGAATTGCCACCTGCCCGCCTTCATTCTTGAAAAGCTCAGTGTGTCTCATTTTTTTTAACGCTTCTGCGTCCTAACGCCCAATTTATGAGACACAGAGATAACGAACCTTGATTGAGGTCCGATTAGGTTTTGCTTGTGGATTATCGCGGCGCTGCAGAGGATTTGTTTACCATGTCTGCGGGTTCGGACTGGAACCCAATAGCGAGTCGTGTTTTTCAGAGGGCATGCAACAGTATCTGAACCTCCTCCAAGATATTCTCGAGAATGGTGTCGAGCGCGGCGACCGCACCGGCACCGGGACATTCGGTGTTTTCGGGCGACAAATGAGATTCGATCTTTCGGAGTCTTTTCCGATGGTGACGACGAAGAAACTGCATCTACGATCCATCATCGTAGAGCTGCTATGGTTCTTACGCGGGGATACGAATGTCCGCTGGCTTCAAGATCGCAAAGTGTCGATCTGGGATGAGTGGGCCGACGAAAACGGCGATCTTGGACCTGTTTACGGCAAGCAATGGCGGAGCTGGGCAGCTCCAGACGGGCGCGTCATCGATCAGGTCCAATGGGTGCTCGATGAAATCCGAAACAATCCCAACTCGCGGCGAATGGTTGTATCGGCCTGGAACCCGGCTGACGTACCGTCTATGGCGCTGCCGCCTTGTCATTGTCTGTTTCAGTTCAATGTCATGGACGGGCGACTGAACTGCCAACTGTATCAGCGCTCTGCGGATGTTTTTCTGGGCGTTCCGTTTAACATCGCGTCTTACGCGCTGCTCACTCTGATGATGGCACGTGCGACGGGTCTCAAGCCGGGCGAGTTCGTGCACACATTTGGGGACGCGCATCTGTACTCGAATCACATCGAACAGGCGCGACTTCAGCTGACGCGAGAGCCATATCCAGAGCCAAAAATGATCCTCAATCCTGACAAAACGGATTTGTTTGGTTGGGAATATGAAGATTTCACATTGGTGGATTATCAATCGCATCCACACATCAAGGCACCCGTCGCCGTTTAGCGTTCGATTGCCCATGGCCTCTCTGAAAGACCTTTGCTAGAAGGTTAACAAAGGGGAGACGAACATGTCGAACACGACCTTTGAAACCTTTTTGGTCTCGGGATTACTCATTCTCATCATCGCCATCGGCTACCTAGCCTGGTCGGCATGGCGATGGGTGGACCGCGAGCGCGACATGGAGAAGCGTTCATTGGATGGCATTCGCCACGAAATGCGCTTGAACCTGAAGCGACTTCTGGATGAGCTTCGCGGCATCTCGGATGGGACGCTGCAAAGCGAGATCGACATTATTCCCGTCATCCACCCACAGCTTGATGCCGCGCCTGCTTAATGTGATTCGAATACAG
>JBCBGS010000187.1:0-4299 GCA_038526515.1 Pseudomonadota bacterium
TGCCCCGTTAGCTTCCCATATCCAGCTTCCCATATCCCGAGATAGCAAATGCAGCTGCGCCTTCGTGGCGAATGCCATAGTAACGCAGGTTTCCTTCTGCTTCTTGCACTCTTAGGGCGTCGGCGAGACCTAAATTGGAATGCCCGACCATACCAAACACGCTGGATACGCCCCAATTGGTCATTGTCTCGGCCATGACATCCGCGATTGTCCGCTCGCGAGGCGGCAGCGCAGGAACGCCAACATAAACACCATCGTCGCGCACATCGACATCGAACATCTCTTGGCCGGTATCTTCGTGCCCGCCTGGAGGTTTACCCGTCAGCGGATCAAAGTCCCATCCATGCCACGGGCAGCGCAGCCAGCATTTATCGTCGAGCCCCTTTTCAATGGAACCTTCGCCAAGCGGACCACCTTGGTGAGGACATTTATTGTCCATGGCGGCGTACTGGCCCTCAAAATGAACTAGGGCGACCGATTGCGTCCCAGCTGTTGCAGACTTAACGCGTCCCTCGGTGACTTCATCCGTTTCGGCGACTTTGTGCCAGATCAGTGTGGTCTTGTTTTCAGACATTTTGTGAACCCCTCGCTTGCTTTTTCGCTGCCCTATCGAAAATATCTATTCGAGGCATATAAAATGACTATCACAAATTCTTGGGATGTCGTGATTAGCCTGCCAAGGCTTCACTCGATAGAGGCCAGGCAAAGCTTGAGAGGGAGACGAAGAGATGACGAAAACAGCTATCGCGCGGTGGGATGACCTCGGCGATCGGGAACCGGAATACGCAATCGTGGGCGAGGTTGATCTTGTCGTTGTGCGTTTCGATGACGAAGTCTCCGTCTTCTACGGACGATGCCTCCATCGCGGTGCATTAATGTCTGACGGTCATGTTGATCAGAACGACAATCTGATCTGCGGCGTCCACAATTGGGACTATCGACTCGATAGCGGGGTCTCAGAATATGAGAATTCAGAAGCGCTTCCAAAGTTCCAAGCTTGGATCGAAAATGGTGACGTACTCGTCGATGCGGATGAGATCAATGCATGGGGACACGCAAACCCCCAACCTTACCAACGTGATGAGTATCTAGGCCTCTACCAAGACCCCAGCCACGCCCCACACCCCGAGCCGACAAATGGTCTGATACAGCAATATGCCCGCGATGGATTGAGCAAGGTCGGACATCATGGCGTCACGGACTCTATGGGCGTTCCGCGAGATCAGCTGCCGAAGTGGGATGATATTCAGATCCTCACGGCGCAATTGCAGAAGTTTCCACTGCTCGATGAAGACCCGGTCGATACGCGCGTCGTTATCGGACCGAACGCGCAAAAACCGCTTCACCTCGATATCCCGCTCTTTGTGTCCGACATGAGCTATGGCGCGCTGTCTGAGCCTGCTAAAATCGCGCTTGCGCGCGGCGCAGAGCTGTCTGGTACAGGTATCTGCTCTGGTGAAGGTGGCATGCTCCCCGAGGAACAAGAAGCCTGCTCGAAATATTTCTACGAACTCGCTTCGGGGCGTTTTGGATTTTCATGGGACAAGCTCGAAAAGGTTCAAGCGTTTCACTTTAAAGGCGGTCAGGGCGCTAAGACCGGCACTGGGGGGCATCTTCCGGGCAATAAGGTGAAAGGGAAAATCGCTGAAGTGCGCGGCCTCAAAGAAGGCGAAGCTGCAATCTCACCCCCGCGTTTTCCGGATTGGACGGACTGCCTGCAAGTCAAAGACTTCGCCGATGAGGTTCGCGATCGCACAGGTGGCATTCCGATCGGTTATAAACTGTCTGCGCAGCACATCGAAAAAGACATAGAAGCTGCACTGCTTGTCGGGGTCGATTATATTATCCTAGACGGCCGCGGCGGTGGCACCGGTGCAGCGCCAGTTATCTTTAGAGACAACATCTCTGTTCCAACTATTCCTGCGCTGGCCCGCGCTCGGAAGTTTTTGGATGAGAGCGATCGGAGCGATGTTTCGCTCGTCATTACAGGCGGCCTGAGAAAACCTGCCGACTTCGTAAAAGCCATGGCACTCGGCGCGGATGCGATCGCCGTTTCCAACGCAGCGATGCAAGCAATTGGCTGTATCGCGATGCGCGCCTGCCATACGAACAATTGCCCTGTCGGGATCGCGACTCAGAAACCTCACCTCGTATCGCGATTGGTGATCGAAAAGTCGGCGCAACGTCTGAAGAACTTCTTCGGAGCATCAACCGACTTGATGAAAGTCATGGCCCGCGCCTGTGGACATGAGAAACTGACGGACTTCAGTATCGATGATCTAACGACGTTTAGTCGAGATATGGCGGACTTGTCCGGGGTTCCATTTGCTGGGGTGAACCGATGAGTGAAACAGCCGCAAATCTTCTGGTAACAGGACTGGGTATTTATGCCGCCATCGGCCTGCTTGTTGCCCTCGCTTACCTGTTCGGCGGTGCTGGGCGGATCGATCCCGCAGCCAAAGGGAAAGGTATGCCAATCCGCGTGCGGCTTATGATCATGCCAGGGGTCATCGGCCTCTGGCCACTTATGCTCTCAAAACTGTTTGTCCAGAAGGAGCCACCGATCTCATGAAACGTGCTCATCGACGTATACATTTCGCGATCTGGGCCGTGCTAGGCCCGGTGATGTTCTGGGTCTTAGTTCTTGCCATTCTAAACCGTCCAGACGCTCCGACAAACGACACCCTTCCGAGCCTTCTGATAGAGGAGGCAAGCTGATGTCACATGACTACAAATCGGTGCAATGGACACCGTTCAAAAAACGCTTCGACCTCTGGATGCTTGCAGGCATTGCAATCTATTTGGTGCTGTTCGTCGTCATCGGAGAGATGTTTCAGCCATCCGGCGAGAGCATTCATCCAGTGCAGGCTATGATCCGCGCGACCGGAACGCTAGCATTTTTACTCCTGACCTTCATCCTCTGCATCGGGCCTCTGGCGCGGATGACAGACCGATTCAAACCGTTCCTCTACAATCGGCGCCATTTGGGTGTGACGACCTTCTTGGTCGCACTCGTCCACGCGGCGTTGGTTATCATGTGGTACCACGGGTTCTCTGAAACCAACCCGCTTGTGTCCGTCTTCATTTCCAACCCGCGATATGAAAGCCTCTCCGGCTTCCCGTTTGAGGTCCTTGGGTTTGCAGCGCTGATCATCATGTTCCTGATGGCGGCGACCAGCCATGATTTTTGGAACGCTAACCTTGGCCCTGGTCTCTGGAAAGACCTCCATATGGGCGTCTACTTTGCCTACGCGTTGTTGGTTATCCACATCGCGCTTGGCGCCATTCAGTTCAATAAGAGCCCAATCTATGTCGCACTGCTCGCAGCTTCGACGATCACCGTGGTGGGGCTGCACGTCTTGACAGGTATCGCAGCGATGCGCCCTTCAGATCGTACAGCTCATGAAGGTTGGCTGAAAGTCGCGGCTGTCAGCGATATGGAAGATGCACGCGCAAAGATCGTTCGCCCCCTCAAAGGTGAAGCAATCGCTGTGTTCAGAGATGGCGATAAAGTCTCGGCTGTATCGAATGTGTGCCGCCATCAAGGTGGGCCGCTTGGCGAAGGCAAAATCGTAGATGGCTGCATCACCTGCCCTTGGCACGGGTTTCAATACCGAATGGAGGACGGCCAAAGCCCCCCGCCCTTCACAGAAAAGATCGCAACCTATGCAACCCGGATCATAGACGGCGTCGTCTATGTAAATCCTGAACCTAATGCACCGGGAACACGTCAAACCCCAAGCCATATCGGAGCGACCGCATGAGCAATGATGACTTTTTCATCGGCTGGGCCGACACGCCAAAAGTCGACAGACGATTTTTCTTTGGTGCAGGCTTAGGACTTATTGCCGGAACTGCCGCAACGGCTGGTGGTGTTGCGGCACTCCAAAACCCTGTCGGCAGGGGTACTTGGAATATGGGCGAAATCCGCGAGTGGCGAGGCATTGCAACGGCGGAACCCTACGCAATGCTGCGCACGTTGGACTTAGATGGAACACCACGCACCGCGCTTTTGGGCTGCCAAGGAAAATGTGGTGTCAGCGCCAAAATCGGTGCGCTGGCTGGCAAGCCAGTGGTCGTGCAGGGGTCACTGATACAACGCGGCCCGCACAGTATGATTGCCGTTATCGATGGGTTGGATTGGATCCGTGAGGATGAGGGTGGCGATATTGGTAATCTCGCCTTTCCGACGCCAGACCCGATTATGGAGATGTCGCTGAACGGCGCAAGATTTATGCACTTTGCCTGATGATGGACGCATTGCACCGAACCAGCATTTCGTGTCTAGAATTTCGCCGT
>JBCBGS010000188.1:0-4202 GCA_038526515.1 Pseudomonadota bacterium
CCAATGCTGAGGTTGCCGACGGCATATTCATCGAAGTTGAGCAGTGGCTCATCAGTCCATTGCGCTTCGAACCGGCCGCGCAGATCAAAAATCGATCCAGGAAACCAAGTGACATCTGCACCGCTCCGCAAAACAAATGCATCAGCGTTGCCGAAGGGTCGGGAAGCTGTGAAACCGTCTGTGGTCGCAGTCCCGAACTGGTTGAGCGCAGTCGCGCCAAACACATCGAAGCCCTTCCGGACTTCGGCGAAAGCGCTGTAAAGAAACTCGGTAGAGCGATCGATACGCCGCTTCTGTCCGTCCACTTCAGCCCGCAGGAACGCGGTCCGTATCGAATCCTTGCTCAGCGTGGTATCGCCAACATTGGTTTCCTGATCAATGTAGTCAAAACCGAGTGTTATGTCGGCTGCAGTCGCCGGGGTCCGCATCAGCGGATAGGCGACCGAAAAATTGGCGACCAGCGTATCAGTTTCCAGGTCGAGATTCTGAATGGTCGGTCGGGCTGACGCAAAAACCACATCAAAACCAACCCGTATGTTGTCAGGGCCGATACCAAATTCATGGCCACCTTGAACGATGAGTTGCTCATCAAAGTCTGCGGTTGCTTGACCAGCAATGTAGGTAACGTCAGCCAAGCCGGTCAGTCCGTATACTTCAAGCCGTCCAAATCCAGTTTCACGTCCGATGCTACGAGCGTTGTAGTTCCGAACGTTGAAGAAGGCAGCATATCGCTCAAAATCGACCGACAGGTTCCCTATGACCTCGCCCGGAGCTTCGCCTGAAGGCGAAAGTGCCAGCCGAACCTCAAGTCCAGGAATGTCATTGGCATTCAGAAGAATGCGTTCAGCCTCGCGTTCGTTGAGGGGGTCCAAGGCCCGAAGAGGCTCAATCGCTTGCGTCAAAGCATCGCGATAAGGTCCGGGATCGCCGGTGATGCGGATCTCTGAAATGTTTGCCGAGATCACATCAAGGCGCAATGAGCCGGTCAGCTCCTGTTGAGGAACCTGGACCGTTGCGATCCAGCCATCTTGGCGGAGCGCAGTATTTGCTGCGTCTCGCACATCGCAAACTACGGAAAGCGGACGCTCTCCCTGAGGAGTACTCACCCGCGAGAGAGACTGCGCAAGCTCTGGCGCCAATTCGCCCCCGCGCACGTCAACGAACTGGACATCGGTCAAAGCGATGCTGAGATCACTTTCATCGAACGGGCAACTGGCGCGCAGCCCTGCATCGCGCTGAATGCGGACATTGCCACGATCACTGTTCCGGTCTTCGGTTTCAGGCAGCTCCAGCTCTTGACTGGTTTGCCCTGTAGACTGAGCAGCAGCCTGTGAGCCACCGGTCAGAGCCAAGGCAACTGCCAGGCTCGATGCAAATGTTTTACACGTGACACGCGGATAGGTCGCGACAGACGTCATCCAGATCCCCCCGGAATTTCTCTACGCCTGTGGACTTGCTTTGCGACCTTGTCTCTTCAGGCCAAGAAAGGGTTATGGACCGCCCCCTGGAGAGTCAACAAATCATTAATCTGTGACAAGACAAAGCCTTGTAGGTTCGCGACACGACTTTTCGCAGGCACGAAAGAACACCCGGATTTAACTAGGAATTCGTTTCGTGCTCTTTCCGCGCGATTTCATGCAACCAATCGGCATGGCGTGGGGCCTTCTTGGTCAGTGACCACTCTTCCAGCATCAATGGTGCGACGCGTTTTAGCTCTGCGTATTGGTCGTCCGTGCCGATATCCGCCGCCAACTCCACGCGGTGGCCGTTGGGGTCGAAAAAATAGATCGATTTGAAAATGCCATGATGGGTCGGGCCGAGTACGTCGATACCTTGCGCTTCAACATGATCCTTCGCCGCCAACAACGCTTCTTCGCTCGGTACGCGAAATGCGAGGTGCTGCACCCATTGCGGCGTGTTGGGATCCTTCCCCATCTCAGGCTGATTGGGCAGCTCGAAGAAAGCGAGGATGTTCCCGTTTCCTGCATCCAAGAAAATGTGCATGTACGGATCATACTCGCCGGTCGACGGAACATGATCTTCCGCAAAAGCTGTAGTGTAGTCCATTCCGAGGACACGCCCGTACCATTCAACTGTTTCTTTGGCGTCTCGGCAACGGTAGGCCGCGTGGTGTACGCCTCCCAATCTGACCGGATGATTGCTCATTCAGCTGGCTCTTCAGCAACATTCAGGACACCACGGGCTACCTGATCGCGCTCAATGCTCTCGAACAGGGCTTTGAAGTTGCCTTCTCCGAACCCGTCATCACCTTTGCGCTGAATGAACTCGAAGAACACCGGACCCACCTGAGCTTCAGCAAAGATCTGGAGAAGCAAGCGGGGTTGCCCATCCTCCACCGTTCCATCGAGAAGAATACCGCGCATTTTGAGCTCATCGGCGTTCTCGCCATGGCCCGGCAGACGCTCATCGAGCATTTGATAATAGGTCTCTGGCGGTGCGGTCATGAAAGGTACGCCAAATTCTTTCAACCGATCCCAGCAAGCAACCAAGTCTTCGCAGATCAGTGCGATGTGCTGGATGCCCTCCCCATTGAATTCGCGCAGGAATTCTTCGATCTGCCCTTTGCCACCTTCGCCCTCCTCGTTGAGCGGAATGCGGATTTTCCCGTCCGGCGCAGTCAGTGCCTTAGATGTGAGGCCGGTATACTCGCCCTTGATGTCGAAGAAGCGGATTTCCTGAAAGTTGAAGAGCGTCTCATAGTAGTCAGCCCAATACTTCATACGGCCCGTGTATACATTATGCGTGAGGTGGTCGATCGTGTGAAAGCCTGCGCCTTCGGGATACGGATCAACGTCTGGCAAATAGTCGAAATCGATGTCGTAGATCGTGAGGCTCTTGCCTTCTGACCCGGCGTAGCGGTCAACCAGATAGAGAATCGCGCCGCCAATACCTCGAATGGCAGGGATCCGCAGCTCCATTGGGCCCGGCTCGTTGGCCACGGGCTCTGCGCCCGCAGCGAGAAGATGGTCATAGGCTTTTGCCGCGTCGCGCACGCGGAACGCCATGCCGCAGGCACTTGGACCGTGTTCACGTGCGAAATACCACGCGGCGCTGCGCGGCTCGTAATTGGCAATCAGATTAATCCCGCCTTGCCGCCAAAGATGCACATCCTTGCTGCGGTGCTTGGCAACGCGGGTGAAACCCATGGTTTCAAACACCGGTTCAAGAACGCCTTTCTCAGGCGCACAGAACTCGACAAATTCGAACCCATCAAGTCCGGCTGGGTTTTCGAAAAGGTCACCGGGATGGAGGGGTGTTTGCTGGTTCATTCGAGGGCTCTCACTGATTGCACTTCGCCAGATTGTTTCCGATTGGCGTCGAACATGACAAAATAGTTACGATTGAAACTAAATACAGCAGGCGCTCGATTCCCGCAAGCCCTGCTCGCCCGGATATCGTTCAACTAGATGAGGCGTCCGATGTTCCGGCCGCTATCATCCTTTGCAATCTCGATACTTGCGGAGAAAGGTTCGCCACTTTCGAAAATCTTACGGGTTTCCTCGTGCGACAAATCGGCATTGCCGACTACTCTTTCGCCCAAGCTGTTACGGCCAATAAAAACTGCGACGCTGCCTGATTTCGTGTTGTTGATCGTATACGTTTCAACGATCGCCTCACCAGACGAGTCGTTCGCTAGAGGTACGTTATCGTCTGCAATGGGTAGCTTCTCGAGCCGGTCATTGTTTGACCAGTCGGCAGGCTCGGTCGAATAGATTCCTGTCGCATACTTGCTCATCCAGCCGCCGTTCGCGCCGACCAGAGCAAAAGCTCCCTGGTCGTTCCGGACCCGATGAATCGCTTCGCAGATTGCGTGTGCCGAGTAGTTATTTCCCGCGCCGCCGAAAAACGGCAACCCACCGGTTAATGTCAGCCCACGCGGATCATCCAGTTTGATCCCAAAGTGGTCGATCTGGTTGAAAACGGGGATCGCGAAACAGGAATAAAAATCGAGATAGTCTATGTCGGCCATAGACTTGCCCGCTCGATCCAGTGCTGCCTCAACGCTGGCAATCGATGCGGGGTTGGCAGCCAGATCTGGGCGCTCAGACAGTTTAAGCTCAGTAGCTGCTGAAACTGCGTGGATATGGACCCACTTTTCTTCTGGAACGCCCAGTTCGCGTGCTTTTGCAACACTTGCAATTACCACCGCAGCGGCCTGATTCACCTGATCTCGCGCTACA
>JBCBGS010000189.1:0-4115 GCA_038526515.1 Pseudomonadota bacterium
GGTCTTTGTTGGCGGCGTTGTAGACCTTCCGCTCATTCGTTATCCGCGCCTTCCATCGGTCGCGCAGATACCCCTTCCGCGCTTGATATCTGACACTCAGATCAGCCCATTCCTGTTGGTGCTTCGCACTCAAATCCTTAGATCTTGTACGAAGTTCTTGGCGCGCGCTTGACCGCGTGTTTTCTGTCCTCATCCGCTGAACATAGTTGCGCCGCTCGTCCGCGCTGTACCGCTTCTTCATGCGGTCCTGCCGCTCGTGTTTTTCTGCGCGTTCCAGACTTACGACAATGCCACGGTCGCGTTCATACTCATATGCCCAACGGTCAAGTGCGTTGTTTTCACTTATTCCACATTTGGCCAGCTTGCCGTTCTCAGGGTTCACCCGGTTCACCACGATATGGACATGCGGATGACGCGTATCGTTGTGGCAAATGATGATCGCCTGGTGTTGCTCCATGTCGATGGCTTTCAGTGCTTGATTGGCGGCTCGCTCCATCTCGGCTCGGTTAAGCGTTGCAGCCTCTTTCGGATGCCAAGACAGGGCGAAAGTCTTCACTGGCAATTTGGCTTTGCGACCAGTCGCTTTCTCTCCTGCCTGACGTTTGAGACGGCTGGCGTCCTTCGCCGTCGAAATCATGATCGCTGTAGCGACGTCGGTTCGGTCGGTCGCGAGGTTGCGCGTAGATGTCCATTCGACCCGATCCGAGCTTGTTCGATGCTCCGTTTCGCCAAGCTCGTTTCGGTCGTGCATGTAGTAATCCATTGCCCCCTTGAAGCTCATGCCGGGGGCGTAATCCGCGAAACTGCAATTCATGGATCATGACCCGCAGCAAGCCGCTCCACTGCCGCAAGAACAGCGCTGAGAGTTTCGGGGAATGACCGCGGCAGCTGTTCGCCTCGATTGGCAACACGCGCGATCTGATTGAGGTTCACACCGACCCGGTTCAACTCGACCAACGCTTCGGTGTTTACCTGCTGCGGTTCGGTTGATGCGGTGACCCGATGACCCAAGATCGCGCGGCGGCAATAGTCGGAAAGCGACAAACCAGACCGCGCCGCTTTCGCTTCCACGCCCGCCCGCTCGAAGGTGGTCAGCCGAATGCCGACCACAGCTACACGGCCTTCCCCCGGCGCGACCTTCGGGCGACCAATTGGCTTGCCCAGATCACTCATGCCCGGCCTCTAGACGAGGCTAGCGTCGCGCAGCGACAAGCGTTTTTGTTTACAAAAACTATGCTTGCTACCCTAAACTCGAAACCGGTCATGACTGATAGACCGGTATGGGTGTCAGATAGGTCGTGTCCTCACCTGCCAATTTGACGAAGCCTTGGAGGGTGGGCAGTGCGGTGATTTCAGATGCCAGAACGACGCGTACAACTTCTTCTTTCACCGACTGCGTTGTTGACCGCTTTCCATCCATGCCAGCCGATTGCCCAAGCGACATAACCTGGTACCGCGCATCGCCAATTAGCTTGGATTGCCGCTCCGCAGAGATAGCGTCTGTAGCTCGTAGGATGACCTTGTTCGACAGGCTGTTGGTGATCGTGATGGCACCGTTTCGACCGTAGAGCAGCTCGACTTGTTCAAAGTTTTGGATGCCTGCGACGACGCGAAAACCAGTCTTCCACAACTCAGTCACAGCGGTTTTCAGAGACGGAATTTCGCCGAGGCCTGATAGCTCATCAATGATAATCCAGACCCTATTGTCTCGGTCTTCGCCAAGATCACAAGCGGTGGTGATGATCTGATCCAACCAGCACGAGATTAGGTTCTTGGCCTCTGGTAGTTCCCGCTTCCGATACGGAATGAAGATCGACGGGCGATCTTTGCCTTGCTCAACCCATTCGCGGACGGAGAAGCTACCTGGGCGAAGATGCTCCCAGAATTTTAGGGTCTCAAAGTACGTCATTCTGACGTTGTTCAAAGCCTTATCATTGATCCCGAGCGATGCTGCTGCTGTTCCATGAATGAAAGGGGCCAAGGCCTCGGCCTCGGCCCCCGTCAGAAGGTGGAAGAGTTCTGTGTGATCGAAGGTGTCACCTGCCTCCTCGACAATCCGCTGGTAGCCCCGAGCAGTCGCCGAAAACATCGCCTTCGCCATTTGGTGCCACTGTGCGGCCTCGCCCACGCCGTCGCCAATGAACGACTGAGCGAGCGCTGACCAATCCAAAGGCGCGCGCACTTCGTTCATCGGCAACCAACCTGGAAACGCAGGATCAAAGGGAGACAAGATCACATCGTCAGGCTGATTGAAGGCAGTCCACATATCGTAGTTGGTATCGACCACAACGACGGTATCGCCGCGTGCTCTGAGGTGAGCCACCATGTTTTTGAGCAACTGAGTTTTTCCTGTGCCCGTCGCCCCTTCGATCAGCATGTGCAACGATTCCAAATGCTCTGGGAGTCGAACGTTGCCAAGCGGAACCCCTTCGCCCTCCATGGGAGCGCCCATGCGGCTGACCTGTGCTCCGCCTCTGTGCCGACGCTGGATGGCAGGCCTGCCGGGAATAGCTGTCAGGCAGATCAGTCCAGTGATTACGCCAAAAATGACGCCAAGCGCGACCATGAACACGCCGGGCCAGCCAGAATAGTCATTCGCGCCAACCAGTCCCATTAGGAGTCCAAGCCCAGCGAGCCCAACACACGGCATGACACCAAATTTGAACATGAACTTTCGAAACTGCGCCTGCGCCTCGAGGCCTGCACGGCGGGCGACCAGATCGTCTTCTTGAGCAATCATGTTTTTTTCCTCTTTCGTGGTCCGCTAGTGAAGCTGAGCAACTCACCCAATAGGGTTTCGACTACTCCAACCTGGCGCGCCTCTTTGCGCGCCATACCTGCGAACGCCTTCGCGGCGTTGAAGGCGCGGTAGCTGTCAGTTCGTTGCGAATTGCGATCTGCGATGACAAGGCATAGAGCAGCGTGACATGGGCCCAGTACTTCGCACTGTCTTTGCCAGAATGCGTGTGAGATCCCGATTTGATGGGCCCGGTCTTGCGCCGCTGCCAACACGCTTGCCCAACTCAGTTTTCCGTTCAGGTCTTGAGCCGTCCAATAAAACTCGATGCTCTTTCGCAACTCGGATGTTGCAAGCAAAGCCACGTGTTCAGGCGTCGTTCTCGGTTTCTGAACGCGGTGTCGCTTCTCAGCCTTACAGGTTTTGGTTTTGTGTTCTTGGTTAGTATCTGGTCGGCCTGAACTGTCTGACCCAGCGGCCTCGAGTGTCCGACCGAGACTACCCGAAAAGTCTTCGAGAACAGCTTCCAAGGCCTCAATTATGGCTGAAAGCCTTTCCACGTCATTTACTTCAGATGGCCTCAATCTTGGAAAAACAGCGCGCGCAGCTAGAAGAGCTTGCTCAACGCCCAAACCTCGAATGCTTCGGATCAGATCATTCGCGCGTTGCCGATAGTCTCTCAGGCGCTCAGATATCCGCACTTGGTGCTGGAGCAGCTGAGCCAAGTCAGCGGCTCGTTCGATCAGCGGGCCAAGATTGACCCCTGCAGCGATAACGATCTGGCCATCTTGGTCTCGCCGACCAAACCTGCGTCCGCCTTTGCCGGTTGTTCTAAGAATGAACCCGAGTTCTTCCAATCGACAACATATTCTGGCGAGACGCCGAACATTGAAGCCGAGTTCAGTAGCTTGGGTGGCAACCGCTTCCCAGATGGCACAAATCCTGCCTGGTTCAAAATCGGCAGCACGAACTCTTCGAATGAGATAACGGATATAGGTGATATCTTCGTCACGAAGCCCGAGATGCGTCCGCAGCTTTTCGAGCATGTCCGGAAGATCGAATGGCCTTATGCCTGAAGGCAAACCCTGATGTGTATAGGTGGTGCTCATGACGTAACACCTCCCGCCGCGCTTGCGAAAATGATGTTTGCTTGGTGGTCATGAGGCTCAACAAACTTTCCATTGCCGTCAGTTAGAGGTGCAACTCTACTGGCGGCTTTTTCTTTGTTCGGTGTCGGTTTCCGCGATCCCTCCGTCAGAACAAAGCGCGATCTGCTTGTGTCAGATTTGTGCCAATAGGAAACAAGCGTTCCTGCATCGTTCTGCAAAAGGCTGCATTTACCTGCAATGCAAACACCTTTGTGTATTGCTGTTTTTAC
>JBCBGS010000190.1:0-4075 GCA_038526515.1 Pseudomonadota bacterium
AAAGCTGACTTTGAACTGTAAGAAGGAGCGTAAGAATTCATCATGGTTGCCGACGATGTAGATCACTTCTGTCCCGCGCTTCGCGGCTGTCAGGATACGCCGTACGACGTTTGTATGTGCCTGCGGCCAATGCCATTTTTTCTTGAGGCGCCATCCATCAATGATGTCACCAACGAGATATAAGCGCTCGGCGGTGTTGTGTTTGAGAAATTCGGCAACGGCTTCCGCCTGCGCACCCTTCGATCCGAGGTGCAAGTCAGATATAAACACGCTGCGATATTTGGGTGCGACTTTGGTCATCTCACCGCCACTAGTTTGATTTGGTGAGACTTTTGTGACGCCCATGCCCGGGCCGTGAAGGTCGTTGCAAAACCTTTGTAAAACCGAGACATCCCCGTCATGGTCACGTGGTTCTTGCGCTGGCGTCAGCGGTGTTCCTCCCAGATTTCCGCCGCTAAATGGGACGCACTCTTTTCAAACGCAAAGCTCGTTGACTGTATCAAACGGTCAACGGGCTGTTTGCGACCCGCCAATTTCTAAATCGCGCTGAGCACACCCGACAACTCATCCGCGCTGCCCGCCAGGTCTCGGACCATGACGCGGGTCATGTCTTGAGGGCCCGGGAAGGTGAAGCGATCCGGATCGACGGTGGTGAAACCCAATTCGCCGAAATAGGTGCGTGAGCCGATGATAATGGCGGCGCCCCAGCCAGCTTTGGTCGCGGCTTCCAGCGACTCACCCGTGATCGTGAGGCCGAGCCTTTGGCCTTGAAACTCAGGCGAGACGGCCACCGGCCCGATGAAGACGGCTGGGGTGCGGTCTGCGCCCACAAAGATCGGCCAGACACGACACACGCCAATCACCTTGCCCTCTGATACCGCGACGCGGGTCACGTCCGGCAAAGAGGCATTCCCTTCGCGCAGCCGTTCCGCGGTTTTGGCGAAGTGTCCTGGCCCAAACGTACGGTCATACAGCGCCTCAATGGCGGCGGCATGCTGGGCCGGGGATTCAGGAATGATTTCGATCATGGCGCGCGGTGTTTAACCGCGCGAGCCTGAAACGCAATCTCTAAATCAATAGTCCCAGCGATTTAGTTGGTCTTTGACCGCATCGATGAAGGCCAGCGGTTGGTCGAGCATGACATGGTGCTGCGCATCCGGGATCGAGACCATGTCCATGCCCTCGCGGAGAGAGCGCATATAATCCCAAATCCGATTGGTCACGAGGACCGAGTCTTCCCCCCGCATCATTGCGATGCGGCAGGTGATGTTTTCCAGCATATTGGTCGACATCTTGCTGAACTCGAAATTGAAGAAGATCTGCGGATCGAACTTCCAAATCCAGCCGGTTTGCCCGGCCTCATTGCGTGTCTCTTTGAGGCTATGGCGAGCGATATAGTCGGCGATATAGTGGTTCTCACAGGGCTGCGGCGGCGCAAGGCGAAAGCGCGCCAAAGCGGCTTCGAGGCTGGCATAAGCACGGTTACCACGCGCCCGGCGCGGCGGCCCGTCCCACTCGTCTTCAGGCGGGCGGAGGCCACTATCGACGATGACCACACCGGCAAAGCGGTCCGAGTGATTTTGCGCGGTGTGCAGCGTAATGAAGCCGCCAAAGGAGTGCGCAACGATCACCGGTTTGCGGCCATCCTTGAACAGGCCAGCATGTTCACAAACCGCCATTTGCTCATCGGCAAACCGCTCAAAGCTATACATTTCGCGCCAATCGCTGTCGCCCATACCAGAAAAGCTCGGCGCGATGACGCGGTACTGGCCGGCGAGCGCCGGGGCGATGAAGTCGAACCAATGCGCATGCGCGCCATTGCCATGCGAGAGCATTAAGCCTGGCAGCGCTGGATCACCCCAGGCCTGATAGCGCACCCGAATGCCATCAACGTCGACAAAATGCTCTTCATACGGCGTTTCGACCGCTTCATTGAACCAAGCTGGGGCTTCCGGTTTCGCGCCGCGATAACGGGCGAGCAGATTGGCCTCTTCCGGGCTCATCTCTTTGAAGTCATCAGCCATGTCTTAGGTTCGCTTCTCAATGATTTTGAATATGCCGGAGCCTGTCATCAGCGTTTTGTCCCCGCTCCAGATTCGACCCTCGACGGTGTAGATATTGTCGACCACGGATAGGACTTCGCCGCGTCCTTCGATCCAGGACCCGTGTTTGGCCCCGGAGAGGAAGTCGCAAACCAAGCGGATCGTGACCCACCAGGTGTCTTCGTCTTTCTCGACCGCTGATCCCCAGGCCATGTCCGCGAAGGTCATAAGCATGCCGCCATGGGCGTTCATCATGCCATTGGTATGGTGTTCGCCAACCCGGAAGGCCCGCGTAAAGCCAGTTTCGTCCCGCTTTTCAAAGAGCGGCCCAACTTGCCGCCCAAACCCTCTATGCCAAGGCAGAGGCGCGTAACCGGGAGGAATATCGTATATTTGTTCTTTTGTGAGATCGTCGCTCATGCGCGTGACATGACGCTAGAACCGGCGCTCGGCAACCCCTCACGTTGGGGGATTGGACGCGATCCAGTTGAGGAACAAGACGTTCCCGTTCGCCGTCATGTGGGCAATGATGGGAACAATTACGGTCCCGCTCATCATCCTGAGGACGCCGAACCCGACGCCGCTTAAGAAGACCACAAACATCGCAGCGGGGGAGTATTGCAGGTGGCTAAAGGCAAACGCTAAGCTGGACAGCGTAATCGCCGCGACAGGGCTCAGCCCGCGCGCAATAATGGTTCCGAAGGCGACGCCCCTAAACGCAACTTCTTCAACAATGGGCGCCATAATCACGGCCACGAAAACATAAGCCAGCGACCAGTTTTGCGGCGCAAAGACCGCCTCATTCACCTCACCTCGATACTGCCAGCCATCTTCACTCATGAAGCTGCCGACCAGAAGGCTTGGGATGATGAGGATTAAGGGGCCTAAGATTGCGCCGACCACCAGCCAAGGCGTTTCGACCTGCATCTCGCCTGCAAACGGCCCGGCCCCGATTGCACTGGACCACAGGCTCATGGTGCCGAACCAAGCCGCCATCGCGATGCATGAGACCAGCCACAAAGTTTGGTAAGCGCCGATCTCTTCAATCGACCCAGGGCTGAAATTCGGCACAAATTCGAGCGCGATCAGCGCCGCACCGGTGAGGAATAGAACCGGTGCGAGGACAACCCAGAAAACGGCCATCCATGGCTCGCGCGCAAGGGCTTGAGGCGTCTTGTAAGGGCCAAGCATAGTGTCGGCTTAAGACTCGTCGGTCTTAGAGACAAGCACTGAATAAGGCAGCTGCGTTTAGCTCTCTTCAGCCGGGCGCATGGCGACCAGTTCGTCGGTCATGCTGTTGATTTTCTTGATCAGCGCATCGGACGATCCGTTATTCTGATCCAAAATCGACAGGAATTGCGCTTGCTGCTCAATCGCCAGCCAGATCAAATTACCCTCGGCATTCAAAGCCACATCAACGACTTGATACTTACCGCCGCGATTCAGCACGCGCCAGCGTACTTCCAACTCTTGGCCGTCAGCGCGGACGATTTCTGTATCGACAATTGAATCGCGCGCATTGCGGTCGGTTGAACCGACGACTTTAACATCACGTCCGCGATACTCATTGAAGTAGAACTCATACACGGCGAGCGCATATGAGCGGAAGGTCGCCAAATAGGCTTCCATCTCTTCATCTGAGAAGCGTTTGGCATATTTGCCGATCACAAATTTTGCGACGGCGTCGAGATTCGCAAACTCATCCATATAGGATTGGAACTGGACGCGGCGCTCAGCGGCTGTGAGACCTGGCGCGTTTAGCGAGGCCAAAACATCATTGGCGTTGCTGCGAACATATTCTTCAGTTTGCGTATCTGCGAAGGCTGGCAAGGCCGTAAAAGCCAGCATCGTGGCGGAGAGTATCCACTTACGAGAGATCATGGTTCTATTCCTCTGACTCGAATTCATCTTCATCGCCGAGAGCAAGAAGACCCGTTCAAAGATTTGCCCGATTTCGATGCTTATGATTTCGGCGATGAAGATGAATTCGAGTCAGAGGAATAGAACCATGATCTCTCGTAAGTGGATACTCT
>JBCBGS010000191.1:0-4072 GCA_038526515.1 Pseudomonadota bacterium
AAGCGGACATTGGCACAGCCGCAGCGAAGGTGAGCTTTGTCCCGCGGTTCGTTTATCGATCCGGGCCGCAGCGAATGGTCGTTTTGGATTTGTAGGATCTGAACCCTAATGAATGGCCGCAAACGGGAAATTCGCGGCACCGAAGAAAATATCATGCTGCGACTACATGCGGATGCTGCGTCAGCGAGGGCGGAAAATCCAAGGTCTGGAATGTCCGCTCAGCCGACCCTGGATGCAGTTATAAGCCTGTTGAACCAGACAAGATACGTCAGATGACCGCTGAGAGCCCAATCTGTGTATCTAGAGTCTCCGCTGCGCGCGCACGCAGCATGAAAATCGCTGCACTTGCACTCTAAGTGACGCTGCCGCGCGGCGTGAAAACCAGCCGTTCGCGAACTTTGCAGCGAAAAATTTGGTGGCAACTCACAGGTTGCGGACTTTGCTGCCTTTTTGGTTGTTTTGCACCGATGACCGCTTTTGCCCGGCTGAAACTTATCGATCCACAATTCTCGAACAAGACAAGCCTACATAAATCGAGCCAAAATTCTGCGGTAGCGTTCGGCTCTGGCTTGAAATTCTGCAAGATGCGGCCAATCGGATGCGTCGTTGGCGCGGGCCATTTCTTTCGACAAAACGCTATGGGCCTTCGACGCTAACTTGGGCGGGCAATTACCACTTTTCTTGATATTCCCAAACGCAAGCGCAATATTAATTTCAACCCAATCGTGCCAGCAGATGTCCTGACTCAAATCGAATTCTTCACCCCAACCAATCTCTTTTGCCGCAGCCTCGGGAGTCAAACGAGCATACCGAGACCACTCAGCAAATATGTCGGTGCCAGTGTCATTCCCATGCGGCGCGAACTCGTCAGTCAACGACCAGTCGTCTGGATCATCAAGTATGTCGCGAGCATTCGATGCCATTGTCGACCAATCAACATCGACAACTGACCAAGGGTCAGCCGCAGCCTTTGCGCGCCAATCTTCGCGCCTTTTTTCTAGAGTGTTGCGCAGCGTTGCTTGGAGGTCGCTCGCATCTCCGTATGGGCGTTCGCGCGTTTCAAGCAGCCAAGAAAAGAACCTGTCCTTGTCAAAATCATCCTCTTTCGAGAGTCGCTCGAGCCCAAACCGGATCGCGTCCGCGACATCATCAAATGCCTCGAGTAGGAGTTCGGGCGTCATTTGTGGAAGGTAAACACCGCCAACCTGCGCTTCCGACTGCCTTCGAGAAATCCACAGAACTCGCAGCGTCTTTCCTTTCCGCTCAAAACGACGTGTGTCTTTTTCAGGGGGGTTGTAAGGGATCGATGAGTGCGCTTTTGCAGACTTGCCTGAATAGAAAACTGTCAGCTCAATTTTCTCGACGGCTGCACCAAAGAACGGCATGTCGACTTCCAACAAGTCAGAAATCCACGAAACAGGACCTCCGCCATAGGTGTTGTGAGTTTGGCCAGAGAATATGAATTCCACTTTCGCTCCAGAATCGGCATTTGGCGCGAGCAGATATATATCTTCACCCGCTCAATAACCATGTTCAGACTGCCGAGGCTACGTGTGACCGAGACGGCAACACAGAAGCTGCTGTCGTTCGCACAACTTGCAGCATCGTGCAGATTGGGCTCTTTCCGGCCGTTAGCTGCGTTTTGCACCAAGGTCCGCACTGAGTATCGTTAATGCTTGAAACAGTTCTTTCTGTGCCAGGTTACAAACTCTGCCCTTGGCCGGTTGGCGAAGCGGTCCGGCACCAAGATCTTGCCGGACAAGTTAATCATCGACGTCACGGCTTCGATGTCGTTGCTCTGACGGGAAACCAGAATTGTCAGGTCGTCAGCTAAACCAACGAGACCGCGATCAAACATCCAGTGCGCGGTTCCGGACAGGGCGAGCCCGTTGCTGACGATGTCGGGTCCGTCATGCTCTACAGGTCTGATGTGAGCGGCTTCCACTTCAGCTCGGCCACCGCCATTTATCAGACGTAAACCAGTGATGGCGCAGCGCTCGCCGTAGGCGCGCAGGACGTTCTTTCTGAAATTACGATCGCGAACCGCCCGGTTGGTCAGTTGGTTGACGCTTTCCCGTGCGGGCATGTGTCGGAAAGGTGTTTGCGCGTCTTGAAAACCTGGCAGCTGCATCGAGTCACCAACGCGAGGCAGGATGTCCTCGTCCCGTCCAAGACCACGTTCGACAATTCGGGCAAAGTCTTCAGCTGAAAGGGTTCTTACCGCAGCTTGCGCGCGTCCAGATATCTTGCCTTGATCGTTCAGCAATCCGCTTTCGATGACTGAATTCTCGTCTCGGAATGAAACAGGGTCGCCGAAATCAAGATAGGTCCCCGGCTTAATCACCGCCAAGAACATTTCCGGTTTCCTAGGATCCGGAATGATCTTCTGGACCTTAGCGACAGCAAAATAGCCTTTGGTCTCTTTGACCTTGCTTGGCTCCAGGTAGACGATCCAGTCCCCTTCGCAATGTTGGGCACGCGAGAGGTATTGCTTTGGAAACTGATACCGCTCCGAGGGAATGTCTTCGTAGATCGAGTCGCTGCGATGGATGAAGATACCGAAGGCCATCGCATCACCCGCGTTGAAGACGTTCCAGTTTTCGATCGGCCGCGCGTAGGGTCAGTACCGCACCTGTCAAAAATGGAAGCGCCAAGCCAGCTGCGGCGATCGCAAAAATCAGGATGGCAGCAAACACCGAGTATTCGGCAGGCTGTTGCGCCAACGATAGTTGGCCCAAACCAATCAAATAGAAGACGCTGGTTCCAAGCAAGATTATGTAAAGCGGCCCAAAGGGTTCGATCACCTCTCGGCGGGTACGCTCCAAGACTGAGTGCCGCAACATGTTCCAGCGTTTGCTTGCCTTGTTCACCAGATTACTCCCTTACCAGCTCGATCCATGTGTGCACGTCGTCATCCGTCACTTCGCGACCTTCGACATGCGATTGATACCAACGGGCGACGATGGCCCCGCGCTTTTCACTTTTGATTTTTATGCCCTCATCGGTGAGGTGCTTTTCCAGCGAGCTTTCAATGTGTTTGAGGGCTTCGAAGTCATGCCCCGCCCGAATGGATTTGGTGCCCAGAAGTAGCCAGGGCACGTCCACCTCGAACCGCTCACCCATCGCGACCAAGGCCTCTACAGGCATTCCGCGCTGGCCCTTTTCGTAGCTGTGATACGCGCGCGGTGAGACACCTATAGCTTCCGCCATGGCCGCTTGTGAGAAGCCGATTTCATTGCGAGCAATGGTGAGACGAGCACCCATTGCAGCAAAAAGATCAGCATGTTTCTGCGGCATCTGAATTTTCCAATTGACTACTTCGCCGAAATTCGCAAACTTTGCAAAAAATGACGAACATTTACAGTTAATCACATCTGACCACGTCAGAAGGTGCAGAACAAGCGATTCCATGCGTGTCGCTTATTCAACTTATGCGGACAAGGACGACTGAAATGGCAGAGACCAACTATTCAGACAGCTCTCAGATCCTGGGGCTTGGGAAAACGCCCGCGCAGTGGGTCGAAGTTATGGCCGGGATGGGGATCGATATTTCGGAACGCACGTTGCGCGAACGCGCCAATGAGACGGGTGCATTTTATCGCCTTGGGCGAACCATGCTGATCACGCCCGCGCAGATTGATACGATTTTTGAAGGAGGACAGTCATGCCGCTCCAAATTTACAACAGGGGCCGTGTCTACTGGGCCAAGGGGTGGATTGAATACAACGGCAGGCCAATCGCCGGCCCATACCGGCGAAGCACTAAGGCATCTACAGAAGAGGGCGCACGGGACTGGATAAACCATGAGACCGAACGTCAGATCCGCCGCTATGTTGTGGGCGACGAACCGAGCAAGACGTTCTCTGATGCAATCATGCTCTACAACGCGTCGCCTAAGGCAGCGAAGCAGTTGATCCCGATTGTCGAAGCAATCGGCGACCTCTCGCTAGGTGCGATTTCAGGTGCGCTATTGAAGAGTCTTGGGCCGAAGCTGAAACCGAAAGCGTCGACCGATACCTGGTGGCGTGAAATCGTTACGCCTGCGAGTGCAGTGATCAACAACGCCCACGAG
>JBCBGS010000192.1:0-4067 GCA_038526515.1 Pseudomonadota bacterium
CGCCAAAGAGGCGCTCGCCGCCCTCCCCGTCGAAAGCGACACGACGAATAAAGAAAAAGAAGCCTCGGCCTGCGCCGTTTCCAGCGCTAGTTTGGCTTCGGCAAGCACGCGCTCAGCCTCGGCTTCTTTTTCTTTATTCGTCGTGTCGCTTTCGACGGGGAGGGCGGCGAGCGCCTCTTTGGCGTCTGCGAGCGTGCGTTCTGCTTCTTCGCGTTGGCCTTGTTCGCGCTGGATGTCCTCTGCCAGACGGGCTGCCTCGCGCTCGAGACCTGCCAGCATATCAGCGGCGTTCTTACGCTCAGTTTCAACCCGCGCGAGTTCGATCCTCGCTTGGCCCAGTTTGCCTGACGCCGTGGCTTCAGCCGTGCGCAGCGGGCCGATGCCATTGCTTGCTTCTAGGCGTTTGGTCTCAGCGACCGCAGCTTCACGCGTGAGGCGTTCGACTTCGGTCTTGGCGCGGGCGAGCGAGACTGCGGCGGTTTCCTGGTCTGCTTTCGCGGTAAACCACTTCAAATGCGCCAGATACGCTTCGAGAGATGAAATCTTTGCGCTGAGTTCTTTATACTTACGAGCCTTGCGCGCTTGGCGTTTCAGGCTTTCAAGCTGCCGCTCGACCTCTGCAGAAACCTCGGTCAGGCGCTCTAGATTGGTTTCCGCGCCGCGCAGCTTCAGCTCGGCTTCGTGGCGGCGCGTGTTCAGTCCTGAAATGCCAGCGGCCTCTTCGAGGATGCGACGACGGTTCTGAGGTTTAGACCCGATCAGCTCACTAATCTGACCTTGCCGCACCAAAGACGGAGAGTTCGCGCCTGTGGAGGCATCCGCGAACAGGAGCTTGATGTCTTTCCCGCGAACTGTGCGGCCATTCAGTTTGTAGCTCGATCCAGCGCCGCGTTTCAGTCGGCGCATAACTTCCAGCGTATCTGAGCTGTTAAACTCTGGCGGCGCCGTCCGGGCGCTATTGTCCAGAACCAGCGTGACTTCAGCGAGTTCACGGGCAGGGCGTCCTGCAGCACCGGAAAAGATGAGATCATCCATCTCGCCGCCGCGCATGGCTTTGGCTGAATTGGCACCCATCGCCCAGCGCATGGCTTCTAGTAGATTGGATTTACCGCAGCCGTTCGGGCCGACAATTCCTGTCAGCCCTGGGCGGATCGGAACAGATTCCGGATCAACGAAGGATTTGAAGCCTGCAATGCGTAGTTCTTTTAACTGCATACAGCCCCCATCCCTTCCTTACTCGCTCGCTGGCTCGCCGAGCGCTTCATCAAGCGCGGCCGTGAACGTGATTGGCGAGATACGGGCGTTTTCGTCCATCTTTTCGCCGTTCAGGAAGAAAGTAGGTGTTGCATCGACGCCTTGGCTCCGTGCCGATGCAATTGAAGCGCGAATAGCTTCTCGATTGCCTTGGTCGTCCAAGCAGGCTTGGAACGTATCGTCGCCTTCAATACCGTGATTGGCGCCGATTTGTTTGAGGGCTTCGACCACTGGTCCGCCTTGACGGGCCAGTGTCAGGATCGCGTCCTGGCGCATGAACAGCTCATCCAGGACATCGTAATACTGGGAATCGTCAGCGCAGCGCGCGATGGCAAAACCGGCAACGGCAATGTTTGCTGGTGCAGTCGGGAATTCACGGAAAACCATCTTCACCTTACCGGTGTCGATATAGTCTTCCTTCACCGCCGGCATGATGCGCGTGTGATAATCCAGGCAGGCAGGACAAGTCCAACTGGCATATTCAACCAGTGTCACCGGCGCGTTCGGATCACCAAACACGATGTCTTGCAAGACGATGCCTTCACCGCCGTTTGAGCCTGAACTCGAGGATGCAGAATCGCCATCTGACGCGCCACCGCAAGCCGCGAGGGCGAGGGCGCTAAGGGCGAATACAGTGCCACGACGGGTGAAGCTGAGCATGCTCATAACCTTTCCTTAACAGTCTGAGTCGGATTGGTTGCCAAGAAGTTAACGGCGAGCTCGCTGTCAAGTGCTGGCTATTCAGCGGATGCAGTCACACCCAGTTTTTCGTCTAGAAGTGCCTTCATCCCGTCGGCATTGCGCCAATCATAGCCTTGTAGCTTTTCTCCATTGAGGAAGACGGTCGGGGTAGAGTTCACGCCTTGGCTTTCGCCCTTCATGACGGATTCGCCGATCGCGTAGGTGACGTCCTTATTGCTGAGGCACTCGGTAAAGCCATCGCCTTCAATGCCGTAAGATGAAGCGAGCGCGCGTAGCGCCCCTTCAATGTCACCGCCAGAGCGTGCAAGGTTCAGGATATTGGTCTGGGCGGCAAACAGATCATCAATCGCGTCATAATAATTGTCTTCACCCGCGCAGCGGGCAAGAGCGAAGCCAGCGACCGAAATGTTCGCCGGCGGCGTTGGAAACTCGCGGAAAACAAACCTGACCTGGCCCGTTTCCACATAATCAGCCTTCAGCATCGGGATCACGTCATTGTGGAACTGCAAACAAGCGGGGCAGGTCCAACTTGCATACTCCACAATTGTTATTGGTGCGTCAGCGTCCCCAAGTGCGATATCGGTCAATGCCAATCCGTTGGCTCCAGGCGTCCCCTCCTGGGCGTTGCTTGTATCTGCAGCACCGCAGGCTGTTAGCGCGATCAAAGAAAATGCGGCAACGGCTGCGCGGCGGGTGAGTTGGATCATGGGGGGACGACCTTTCATGTGGTTAGAATGGGAGCGGAGGCGGAGTTTCGCCTTCATCTGTTTCTGGTTCAGCGGTTAACACGGCTTCGCCGAGCGCAACAATTGCTGCACGCAATTTTTCATCATCAATAGTTTGTGCGCTCGCGATGAGAGCCTCTTTTTGGTCTGGCGTGAGGGGAACGGGTTTGGAAACAGTCTGCGTCGGCGCTGCGCCCAGATGGCCTTGTAAAATCTTGATGGCGGTGATGTCACCGCCCGCTGCCACGGAGACTCGTTGACGTATGATCTCGCTCTGATGCTGCACCAGGCCGGCGGCAGCGGGAACCACCATCAGCGTCAGTCGTCGTCCACCTTTTGCGGGCGTCAGCTTTTCTGGGCGGCAAAGCCGCGCCAACTGCTCGCCGACAATATCTTTCCAGTTCACTTTCAGACGGCTGAGCGTGGCGGCTTTCTGTGGGAGCTTTTTTCGTGCTAAGCGCATCGCCGCCGTGCCAATCGTCTTCGGGCCAGGGTGCACGGGCTTCGCCTTCGTATAACGAAGTTTGACGCGGGCGCGGGCTTCCTCCAGAGGATCGAGACTTGAACGTTTGACCATTCGCTCCACTCTGCCCGGCATGAACATGGATGAAAAGTTACACTTTGCAGACCTTTCTGACAGGTTGCTCGATTGGTACGCCGCCTCTGCGCGAGACCTGCCCTGGCGGATTGGCCCAGCTGATCGCGCTCGTGGGGTAAAACCAGACCCTTATCGGGTTTGGCTTGCCGAGATCATGCTCCAGCAAACCACGGTCCCACATGCGACGCGCTACTATCTCGCATTCACGCAGCGCTGGCCGCGAATCGAGGACTTGGCAGCTGCGAAAGATGAAGACGTAATGGCGGCCTGGGCCGGGCTTGGCTATTATGCGCGGGCTCGCAACTTGCTAAAGTGTGCCCGCGAAGTGGCGGCGCTTGGGGCTTGGCCCGATACAGTTGACGGTCTGCGAAAGCTCCCAGGAATTGGTCCTTATACAGCGGGTGCAGTTGCGGCGCTGGCCTTCGGACGCCAAGCCGCCGCGGTGGACGGAAATGTCGATCGTGTCTTCGCGCGGTTGATGGCGCTTAAGGGCGAGTGGAAGCTCGAGAAAGAGCGTATCAAGTTAGAGGTTGAGGGGCTTGTCCCAGCCGACCGCCCAGCAGAGTTTGCCGAAGCCTTGATGGACTTGGGGGCAACTGTTTGTACGCCAAAGGCACCGAACTGCTTGCTCTGTCCTCTCAGATCTATGTGCGTGGCGCAGGCAGAGGGGGCCTCGGAGCGATATCCGATCAAACCCAAAAAGGTGCCGAAACCCACCCGCTACGGACATGTCTACGTTCTGTTCGGCGGCGATGGGAGCGTGATGACAGAGCGGCGCCCGGATAAGG
>JBCBGS010000193.1:0-4061 GCA_038526515.1 Pseudomonadota bacterium
TGTGGGGCTGCCATCGGACAGTTTATCTTCGTTCAGGCATTGGGCGTGATCTTCAGAACCTGTCCGCAGCCCTTGCCACCCGCGAGTTAAGAGTCGTCGATCCAGCAGAGCCCGGCGTGACTCAATTTTCTCTCCTCAAAGAGCTTGACGTCCGGATACGTGATGTCGCTATGGGCCCTGATGGAAACATCTATGTTTTAACTGAAGGTGCAGGCGGCGGACAGGTTCTGAAGATCACGCCCAATGCCTGAACGAAGATAAACTGTCCGATGGCAGCCCCACAGGCTACATTACCAAGGGTGTCAGTATCTGGATCGGTGGCTATCGGTTGAGAGGCTTCAAAGCCCCAAAAAAGCCTTGGCGATAATGTTTCTCTGAACTTCACTGGTCCCACCCGCAATCGTGGCAGCTCTCTGGTCAAAATACCTGGGGACTGCAGTATGAGCGTAATCGGGCCCGATCACTTTGCCGTCGAATCCCGGTCGCATAGCCTCCGGTTGAAAAGCCATAACATAGGGCCCCGCCGTCTCGACAAGAAGCTCATCTATGTCTTGGAGGAGCTCTCGGGAAATAACTCTGGTCATTGACGAGAACGCACCAGGAGACCCTGTTTGCCCGCTTTTAGAGTTCAGACGTAATTCGGTCGCCTGCACTGCTAATGCTGACATCTCTTTCGCGGCCAGCATGCGCCTAAAGTTCGCGTGATCTAATTGATCGGCCGCGCCAGGCGCTGCGGCTTCGTCGAGGGCGGTCATAACCATGGCAAGGTTTCGTCGAAGCATGGGCACGATCGATGTGCCACCACGTTCAAACTCAAGGAGGTATTTAGCGACCTTCCAGCCTTCGTTTTCGCCCCCAACTCGATTGCTTTGCGGAACTCGCACATTGTCTAGATAAACGTGATTTTGTTCATGCACGCCATTAAGGTTTTTGATCGGCTTCACAGTAATGCCAGGGCTTTTCATATCTATAAGTAGAAAAGATATTCCTTGCTGTGGCCGCCCCTCGGATGATGTACGAACCAAACAAAACATGTGTGTGGCGTCGTGAGCGTTGGACGTCCATATTTTTGTACCGCTCACAATGTATTGGTCACCATCTCGCTCAGCACTTGTCTTTATTGAGGCGAGGTCTGACCCAGATTCTGGTTCTGAATACCCCTGACACCACACGTGTTCTGCCGACAGAATTCGGGGTAAGTAATAGTCTTGTTGAGCCTTTGAGCCATGCCCAATCAAACAAGGGCCGCACATGTTTAGACTTTGCTGATGAATGCCAGGCGCACCGGCAGCTAAGCATTCTTCGTGGAATATTTCTTGTTGCCTGACATCCCATCCAGTGCCGCCAAACTCTTTAGGCCAATTCGGCGCTCCGTACCCGTGAATGTTGCGGACTTTTTGCCACTCAAGCGCCTGCTCCATGTGCGGAAAAGCATATGTCTGCAAACGTCCAGCCTGGCGCATAGAATGGGTTAGGTTTTCCTCCAAGAATTCTCGTATGTCTTGGCGAAACGTTAGATAGTCAATCTCGTTCATGAACCACTCTTATTCGTGTCTATAGCGAAAATGTGCGACACCTCAGTCTAAGCGATCGATTTTTCGTGGTCTTGCCAATAAGGTGCTCGAAGGTCGCGTTTAAGGACTTTCATTGCACCCGAAAGAGGAAGCGGTTCAGTGCGTATTTCGATGGATTTTGGAACTTTATAGCCAGCGATCAAATGCCTTGTGTGATGGGTTAACTCCTCGATCGATACACTCGCATCATCCTCTGTGACGACGATGGCATGGACAGCTTCGCCCCAGATTTCGCTGGGTATGCCAATTACAGCAACCTGTTGCACGGCCGGGTGGCTCGCGATCGCATTTTCAACCTCAGTTGAATAGACGTTCTCTCCGCCGGTGACGATCATATCCTTTACGCGGTCGACTAAAAACAAATATTCCTCATCGTCGAAATAGCCCGCATCTCCAGTATGGTACCAACCATCACGAAACACTTCTTGGGTCGCTTCAGGCTTCTTCCAATATTCAGTCATGAAGTTACCGCCTTTGGCGCAGACCTCACCGACCTCACCCCTCGGCACTTCGATACCGTCTTCGTTTCGAATTGAAAGCTCTACACCGACCACAGCTTGCCCGACTGATCTTAGGCGCTCGCCGCCGGCGCGATGATCATCGGGGCTTAGGGAAGTAAGGCTCGCGGAGCTCTCAGTCATGCCATAGCCTTGAAATAGCTCGAGTTCGGGCGAAGCCTTACGCAACTTGTCGAGCAAAGAGAGCGGCATTGGCGAGGCCCCATACGTCAATTGTTCTAGAGAGCTCAGATGCGCCGGCTCAAATGCAGGATGCATCAACATCATGCCAATCATTGTGGGCACCATTGTTGTTGAGGTCACCCGATTACGTTCTATTTCTTTCATCACCAATTGCGGCTCAAACCCAGGCACTATAACTGTAGTTCCCCCCACCGCATAAGTTGACAGCAAAGCTCCAGTAGATGCCACATGGAACATCGGCGTTTGGATAAGGCTCACAGAGGAGTCGTTCATCTTCGGTCGAGCAAGGCGGCCATGATATTGGTTCAACATTTTGGCCCGTTGTGTCAGCACCACGCCTTTTGGAAGGCCGGTAGTCCCGCCGGTGTACATCAGCACAACGGGATCATTTTCGTCAGGTTCTGCAGGCAACTCGGGCTCTGCCTGCGCCAGCAAGTTTTCATAGTGAAAGTCAAACACGCCGTCGTCTTCATCCCCAATTAGGATGGATTGTCGAATGGGAAACGAAGTACCCTCATTGAGAGCGAGGGCGAGCAAAGGCGCATAATGTCTGTCGACGAAAATGACTTCGGCCCCTGAATCTCGAATGATATAGCTCAGTTCTTTCGCGCTAAGCCTCAAATTCATAGGGTTGATAACGCCACCGCCTAAGAAAGCCGCATGGAAGAGCTCTAGATAGGTATGAGAATTTCGAGCAAGGACCGCGAAGCGATCGCTGCTCGAAAGACCGCACTGATGTCGCAATGCGTGCACGAGACGGAAAACCCTATCTGCGTGTTGGTTAAATGTCGCTTCGTATGTTCCATCAATTACGGCTTTTTTCGTTTCGTATCGTCTCATCGCCGGCAGGAAATGACGATGGTATATGAGCTCCTTCATGCGCGGGGTCCTCTTTGAGATGGCTCGAAAGTGTATTGTGCTTGTCAATTTTTTAATTAATGTGTTACATTAATCAAAGCAAGAAAGTCAACTGAACTCGATCTGTCCAGCACCATCAACGGAGCGCATATGCGCCCTCTTCAGCAGGAACAGTGTCCAATGTAAAAGAAGGAGCAAAGAAGAATGCCCGGATGTACAATAATTCTAGGCGCGGGCGCTTCACGCGGCGTCGGCGGCGCACTCGCAAGACGATTTGGACGTGAAGATCAGCACATCATTATAGGCAGCCGAACCAAAGATCGGGTTGAAGCGCTGGCGCGCGAAGTCAACCAAGCTGGCGGCTCCGCGGAAGGCGTTGCCGTCGATGTAACGTCCGAAACAGATTTAGATAAGTTGTTCGCACATGTGGCCGATAAGCATCCGATCAATGCCCTGCTTTATAATGTCGGAAACAATGCAATCATTCCATTTGAAAAACTTGAACCGAAGACGGTTGAACACCTCTGGCGGGTGGGATGCTTTGGCGCCTTCCTCACCGCCAAACGGGCAATCCCAATTCTGAAAGCACAAGGCCATGGAAGCCTATTTTTTACCGGGGCCTCTGGCTCGATGCGCGGCAGACCTAATTTCGCTCATTTTGCTTCTATGAAAGCTGGATTGCGTATGCTCGCCCAATCCTTGGCACGTGAGTTTGGGCCGGACGGGATCCACGTTGCGCACTTTGTCATTGACGGCGTCATTGATGGCGAGATGGTGCGTAGCCGCTTCGGCGAATACATTGAAAAACTCGGCGAAGACGGTTGCCTCTCGCCAGACGCGATCGCCGAAGCGTATTGGTATGTCCACACACAGCCAAAATCCGCATGGACACATGAAATGGACTTACGCCCTTTTAAAGAACGCTGGT
>JBCBGS010000194.1:0-4058 GCA_038526515.1 Pseudomonadota bacterium
CACGCCGCTGGAAGCGTGTGAGCTTAGCTTTCTGGAGATTTAGGATATGACAAAGATTAAGATCATAAGCGCGCACAGTATGTCCTGCCTTAACGAGATTAGAGCACATGCCTGAGCCCATATTCCCGAGGCCAATCATCGCAATCTTTGTCATATCCTAAATCTCCAGAAAGCTAAGCTCACACGCTTCCAGCGGCGTGAAATATTGTGAAACCATGTCAAAAGTAGTGGACCGGATCGACGGTGGGTTCCAGTTTGGGCAATGGTCTTTGTCGAGCAAAACTGCGCGCACACCTTCGTGAAAATCGCGAGATCTCACCAACCGCGATGCGATCCGGTACTCGATCTTTAACGCATCTTGCAGGGTTTCAAGAAACCTTCCTGTTCGCATTTGGCGCAACGCTATTTTTGTGGAGAGTGGGGACTTCGCGCAGATTTTCGTCGCTTGGCTCTTAGCCCACTGGCTACCCTTTTTAAGACGACCTTTGATTTGTGCGGCGCAGTCACCAGCGAACATGTTATCAATCTCAGAAAATTGGTTCGCGAATGAGCACTCGGGTGCCTCTGTTAGACCATTGAGCGCATCGACGCCATGAGTGATCAACGTGCGCTTGAGGTCAGGAACCGCTTCTGATGCGCAAAAGTGTGTGGCTAGCCCAACTGCAGTTACATCGCCGCCTTTCAAACGCGCTCCGGTCAGCGCCAACCAAGTTCCTAGCTCGCCTCTAAGCCTCGGCAAAAACCACGTGCCGCCGACATCCGGAAATAGTCCGATGCCCGTTTCCGGCATGGCGAAAAGTGTGCGCTCTGTGGCGACCTGATAAGCGCCATGAACAGATAGCCCGACGCCGCCCCCCATCGTCACTCCATCCATGATTGCGATATAGGGCTTAGGGTACCGGGAGATAAGGTCGTTCAAGCGATACTCGGTTCTGAAAAAAGTCAACGCGGCCAGACTATCTGATTTACCTGAATTTGCGAGCATGACGACATCGCCACCGGCACAAAATCCACGGCTTCCATCGATGTGATCGACAAGGATAAATTCAACCTCATCATCGTCTATCCAGCCTAATAGAGCGTCCGTGATGAGCACACACATGTTCGTGTTCAATGCGTTCAATGCCTCAGGCCGGTTAAGAGTGACCCTTCCTGCGCGCCCTTCTTTTTTGAACAAAACTTCGGGGAGCATGCTCAACGTCTCACCATCGCGCGCGAAATGATCACGCGCATAATTTCGTTAGTACCTTCGAGGATTTGATGAACCCGCAAGTCTCGGACAATGCGTTCAACCTCATAGTCGGCAAGGTATCCATAGCCGCCATGGATTTGCAGCGCCTCATTCGCGACTTTGAAACCCGTGTCCGTCACAAATCGCTTCGCCATTGCGCAGAACTGTGCGGCATCCTCTGCTTTTTGGTCGAGTTTATCGGCAGCTTGATAAAGCAGTGCTCGGGCCGCTTGGAGTTCGGTCTCCATGTCCGCGAGTTTAAACTGTATCGCCTGGAAGTCGGCAATTGAGCGGCCGAATTGCTTGCGCTCCTGCGCATAGTCCACGGCGCGGTCTAAGGCATCTTGGGCGCCACCTAATGAGCAAGCGGCTATATTTAACCGCCCACCATCAAGTCCGGCCATTGCGTACTTGAATCCGTCTCCCTCATTTCCGATCCGATTGGTCGTGGGAATCTTGCAATCATCAAAACTGACCACCGCTGTGGGCTGTGCGCGCCATCCCATCTTTTCTTCGTTCTTACCAAAGCTGAGACCAGGGGTCCCTTTCTCAACCACAAAAGTCGAAATGCCCTTCGCGCCATCATCAGAGGTGCGCGCCATCACCACATAAAGATCTGAGAAGCCCGCCCCGGAGATGAACATCTTCGCGCCATTTAGAACATACGTATCGCCATCACGAATGGCGCGCGTCTTCAGGCTCGCGGCATCAGATCCCGCACCCGGCTCGGTCAAGCAATAGGATGCGATAAAGTCACCGCTCACTAAAGATGGGATAAACCTTTCCCTTACTTGGTCATCGCCGAAGCGATCGATCATCCATGTCGCCATATTATGTATCGATAGAAAACTAGCGTGGCTCACGCAGCCCTTCGAGAGTTGCTCGAAGATCAGCACGGCATCCAAGCGACCAAGTCCGGAGCCACCATGCTCTTCTTGTGTGTATATTCCTCCGAAACCAAGTTCTGACAGAGATTGTAGAGTGTTACGGTCTAACGATTTTTCCCGATCCCAGCGTTCAGCGTTCGGGCGCAGCCGCTCGAAAGCGAACGCGCGCGCCATATCCGTAATTAGGGTCTGTTCTTCGGTAAGAGACATGACATCAATCAGCTAGGTCATCTGAAAAAAGGGAGGGGTGGTGCAGATATCGAAAATCCAACACCAACCCCTCAACAGTCACCCTCATGCTCCCCGGAGGAGGCCAACATGAGGTTCGGAAACGCTAGGGAGCTAGCGATCAACGAACTTGGGGGGACGCTTTTCAGAAAACGCCGACATTCCTTCCTTCTGATCTTCGGTTCCAAACAATCCCATGAAGAGACGGCGCTCGAACCGCACACCTTCGGTGGTTGGGAGTTCTAGGGCTCGGCCTACCATTTCCTTCGCCGCCATGATCGAAGGTAGAGAGAACTCCGCAATCGTCGCAGCCGCTTGCATTGCCACATCAAGCAGATCGTCATGCGGAACGACGCGACTCACCAATCCTATGCGGTCTGCTTCTTCGCCATCGATCATGCGCCCCGTCAGGACAAGATCCATCGCCTTGGCTTTGCCGATGGCTTTGGTCATCCGAACAGAACCACCCATACCGGGAGTTACACCGAGCTTGATTTCGGGTTGGCCAAACGTTGCCTTGTCAGACGCAATGATAAGGTCACACATCATCGCGAGTTCGCAGCCACCGCCGAGCGCAAATCCATTAACCGCCGCGACAACGGGCTTACGGCAGGCAGCGAAACGATCCCAGCCGGCAAAATAGTCCGCCAAATACATGTCGGAGAAGGTTTGCGGTTGCATCTCTTTGATGTCCGCTCCAGCTGCAAATGCCCGCCCTGCGCCGGTGAGCACACTCACGGCAATGCTTGGGTCGCGATCGACTTCTTCGAATGCCGCCGCGATCTCGCTCATAACCAATGCATTGAGTGCATTGAGACTATCTGGTCGGTTAAGCGTTACGACCGCAATGCGCTCTTTGCGCTCGAGCGTGATGGTTTCGAACTCAGACATGGTCTGCGTCTTTACTGCATCGTCGGAATGATAAAGGCCTGATCACCGATATCGCCTTCCGGCCAGCGCGACGTCACCGTCTTGATCTTGGTCCAGAACCTCACGCCCTCTGGACCGTGCTGATTGGTGTCGCCAAAGGCAGAGCGTTTCCAACCGCCAAACGTATGATAGCTTACCGGCACTGGGATCGGCACATTCACACCAACCATCCCGACATTCACCTGGCTAGCAAACTCACGCGCTGCACGCCCGTTTGAGGTAAAGATCGCAACACCATTGCCATATTGATGATTGCTCGGCAGAGCGGCGGCTTCTTCCAGGCTCTCCGCGCGAACAACTTGAAGGACGGGTCCGAAGATCTCTTCTTCATAGGACTGCATGCCGGGCTTCACATGGTCGAACAGGCTTGGTCCGATAAAATAGCCATTCTCATGCCCTTGCAGCGTATGGCCGCGTCCATCCAGTTTCAGGTCGGCGCCTTCGTCCACACCCATCTGAATATAGCTCTCGACCTTGGCTTTATGAGCGGCGGAAACCACTGGACCATAGTGCGCCTCGGCGTCCGTGGAGACGCCAACTTTCAATGCTTGCGCTGCATCGAGCATACGCTCAACAAACTCGTCACCGGTTTTCTGACCAACCGTAACAGCGACGGGCAATGCCATGCAGCGCTCTCCGGCCGAGCCGTAGGCTGCGCCGACAATGTCTTTGACCGCCTGCTCAATATTGCAGTCAGGCATAATGATACCATGGTTTTTCGCGCCGCCCATCGCTTGCACGCGCTTTCCGTGCGCGGTACCGGTGGCGTAAACATATTGAGC
>JBCBGS010000195.1:0-4007 GCA_038526515.1 Pseudomonadota bacterium
ATGAAGAATTGTTGCGGGCGAAACGTAAGTCACGCAACTTCATCGCGGTCCAAGGGCGTCGCCGCTAAACGCGCCTGATCAACTAAATCTTCGGATCATGTTTGAGAGGATCTTGGCTGCGGTCAGCATCTCAGCTGACTGCGCTGGATACTGCTTGGCGAGTTCAGACTTCAAATTGGTCATATCGAAGAGAAGTTCGCGATCTTCAGCGCGCTTGATCCGGCTCTCGATCCATCCCACGCATGCGAGCCGCTCGCCTGAGGCAACGGGCGTGACCTGGTGCAGGCTCGTTGAGGGATAAAGTACAAGATCCCCCGCGCGCGGCTTCACCTGCATCGACTGACCCGAATGCTCGATCTGCAACTCGCCTCCGTCATAATCCTTGGGGTCAGATAGGAAGAGCGTGAACGAGAGATCCGTCCGCATCTTCTCCTCGCCGTATGGCATGAGGGCGTTATCGATATGCAAGCCATAGCCACCACCCGCCTCGGTTTTGCTGACGATCAGTTTGGAATAACGCGACGGTTGTGCGGCAGCCTGTAAGACTGGATGATCTTGGATCGCTGCAGACAGCAGATCTCGAAGCTGGGCGCCTGACCGAGACGATAGATCTGCCTGGAGGTTTTTCTTCACCTCTCGCGCTGTCGCTCCAGCGGTGTCTGCACCATCGCTCCAACGCAAAACTTTTGCGAGGCCATGCGCCTGCTCTAGCGCGTCTTTACCCAAAACACTGGCAATGGTGATCAGCATTGATTTCCTACTTGCGAACGATTTTCAATACGGTCATAGAGAGTATGCGAATGACGTAAACCCTGCAGGAAAGCCATCATGACAACAAGACTGAAACGCTGGACTCAGCTGGGACTTGGCGCTGCGCTAGCGAGCGGGACGCTTGTCGCCTGCAGCGCGCCGGAAACAACAACCGATCAATCTGAAGCTGAACGCGCTGCGCCGACGCCGCCGATTGAAGCACCCGAACCCGCTGCAGCAGAGGCAGGCGAAGGCGAAGGCGGCGTCGTTTTCGCGAGCGCCGTGGCGGATCCCGTCGTGTTCCTGTCTATCCTCGCAATTACGGAAGCCCACATCATCGCTGCGCGTGATGCGCATGCGCTGGGTGAGAACGAGGCCGCTGCTGAGATGTTCGCGCACCCTGTCTCTGAAGTTCTGTTCGAAAGCCAGTCCGTGTTTGAACAACTCGGCGTGACGGATTTCAGCGATCTGCTGACCGAGACATCTGCCGCCATTTTCGCGGGTGAAACACCCGAACAAATCAATGCACGCGCCGACGAGATCATTACGGCTTTGCGAACTGCAGCGACAAAAGCCCCTGCAACCGATGCAAGCCCAGCAAGCATTGCAGCCGATGTTGCCGTCGATCAAATTGAACGCGCTGCGGATATGTATCGGATCGCTCTAGAGTCTGATGAGTATGAGCCTTATCTCGATGGCTATGGCTTTTTCAAAGCCGGTGAAGCCGTCTTCCTGGAAAGCGCCGAGGCAATTTCCACCGAAGACCAAGCAGTCGCCTCAGCCATCAAAGACGCGATCGCGAAACTCGAAGACGCTTATCCAAGCGCGGTGCGTCCAAACAGTTTGGATGCCGATCTCGGGACAGTCACCGTCGCTGCATCAAACGCCGTCATCGCCGTGCAAAACTAGCCGCTGCTCAATAACCACGCATCGAACAAAGCCTGCTTCTCCGCGAAGTCGTTCAAGGCCGCCTCAGGCGTCCTGTGCAACAAAGTGACCTGATCACCAGGACGGATTTGACCAAGCAAGTGTCGGTCACACCGAGCGATAGTAGCGATGCGCGGATAGCCGCCCGTGGTTTGCGCATCGCATAGGAGAACAATGGGCGTGCCTGAGGGCGGACATTGAATCGTGCCCGGAAATACCGGCGCGCTCTTCATTTTGCCATCACTTGCGACGCTCAAGGTATGCCCCTCGAGTGACAGTCCCATCCGGGTTGCTTGGCGTCCCGCTGAGAAGGTCTCTCCAAACAAAGCGGCGCGGGACTCGGGCGCCAAAAGATCAGATTCACCTGACGAACAGGTTCTCAGGGCAAAGGCATGGGTAAAAGTCGGGCGCAGCGTCTCCGGCGTCTGCAGGGTTTCGTTGAACGCCGCAGCGCCATTCGAAGCAAGCACATCATCCGCTTGCAGCGCGCGCCCTTCATGCCCCCCGAATGCTGCGGGGAGATAAGTCGACGTAGAGCCAAATAGCGCTCTCGCCTTAAACCCAGAGCGTATGGCGAGATACGTTCTAGCGCCAACCTCCGGCACATCGATTTTGATACTGTCCCCTTTGCGTAGATGCCAGGTTGAATGCGGTTTGGCCTCTGAGTTTGAAGCAAAAAGGTGTCCGGTAGCGCCAGTCAAAGCGACGGCGCAATCGGCCAAAACCTCTGCTTCAAATCCGCCAAATGTGACCTCTATACAGGTCGCCTCGCTCGCGTTTCCGACCAAGCGGTTGGCGAGCGCCATGGAGAGTGGATCCGCAGGGCCGGCATATGGAATTCCCAGATGGCGGTGCCCGCGACGCGGTGCGCTTTGAAGCGTGCTCTGCAGACCGGCTTTCATAATGCGCAACATTTAAACCGCCTTGAACTTAACACGCTGACCTGGGTGTAACCGAAACGGCTCCAGGGCATTCGGATCAAAGAGGGTGTCTTGCGTTCGCCCGATCAGCGGCCAACCGCCCGGCCCCGCCAGGGCATAAATACCGGTGAACGCCGCGCTGATCCCTATCGAGCCTGCTGGCACACGAGACCGGGGTGTCCCGAGACGGGGGATTTTAAACGCATCTGGAAGCCCAGAAATGTAAGAAAATCCGGGTGTAAAGCCAATCATCTCGACCAAATACTCTGTCTCAGTATGCAGCTCTATGAAAGCCTGTTCACTCAGGTCCATCGCCTCGCAAATGAAGGTCAGGTCGGGGCCAAACTCGCCGCCATATTTAACCGGAATCTCAATGATCGGCAGGTCTGTCTTCTCCGCGACCTGGATCGATTGGATCTCTGAAAGCCAAGCCTCAACTTGTTTCGCCCGATCAGGCGCAAAACGAATGGCGACGCGGTCCATGCCCGCAACAACGTCTTCTGCGATCGTAACGGATCGGAGTTCATTCGCCAGCGCTTGTGCGTGTCTTGATGTTTCGACCCGAAACTCAAACACATCATCTGCGATCCGAACCGGTTTTAGGTCGGCGGGCACAGGGTTATTCCATGTCGCTCAAGCGTCGCTTTGATTGACTGCGCCGCTGCAAACGCCCCTGGCGTGTCACCATGAACGCAAATGGTTTCGACGGGTAAAGCGATCGTCTCACCAGGATAGGTCACGACTTCTTTTCGCGTCGCCATGGTGAGCGCTTGATTGGATTGGATCTCAGCATCGTGGATGACGGCGCCGTCTAAGGTTCGGTCCCGCAAGCGACCGTCTGCCTCATAGGCGCGATCCGCAAAGCCCTCGGCCACAAAGGATATGTTGTGACCATTTGCTGCCGCTTGCAGCTTAGAGCTGGGCGGTCCGAATAGAGCTGCATCGGGAAGTAAATCGCGCAGCACCGCGACCACACTCTCTGCCAGTCCCGCATCGAGCGCCGCCATGTTGTAAAGCGCGCCATGCGGCTTGAGGTGCGTCAGCGAAACACCAAGCGCATCTGCCTCGCTCTTGAGCGCCGCGACCTGTTCTCTGAGACTGTCTTCCAGCGCCGTGCCAGAGAGAGTCGATTTGGTCCGACCAAAATTTTCGCGATCCGGAAAAGACGGATGAGCTCCTGCTGCGACGTGGTTCTCTTTCGCCAGGCTGAGCGCCGTGCGCATTGAGGCGGTATCGCCCGCATGTCCGCCACACGCGATGTTACAGCTCGTCACGACTGACATCAGTTCGGCGTCAAACGCGCAGCCTTCACCAAGATCCGCGTTGAGATCTAAGCGCGTGCTCATGCCATTACGCCCGCGGCACGCAGAATCGACCGCAGTCCGAGACCAAGCGTAATGAGAACAATCG
>JBCBGS010000196.1:0-3973 GCA_038526515.1 Pseudomonadota bacterium
GCAGCCCGCGCGTGACCGGCAGAAATCCGACCTTGCCGCAAATGTTCACGTGAACTTTCGCCGAGATTTAGGAGTCTCATTGTATTAGCAATGTGCGCGCGGGACTTCCCGACGCTTTCAGCCAAGTCTTCTTGTGTGCGTCCGAACCGCTTGATCAGCGCGCCATACGCTTCAGCCTCTTCGATCGGATTGAGATCTTCGCGCTGAACGTTTTCGATGATGCCGACTTCCAAAAGCTGAAGTTCATCAAGTTCTCGAACGACAGCCGGAATGGTTGACAGACCCGCTCTTTGCGCCGCGCGCCAACGGCGCTCGCCCGCAACGATTTGATACTGATTGGGCGCATCTGGATCCGGCCGAAGCAAGATCGGCTGCAAGACCCCGCGTTGCCGGATCGAGGCAGCGAGTTCTTCAAGCTCGGTTTCAGAAAATGTGCGACGCGGCTGGGCTGGGTTCGGACGAATGTCTGAAAGGGCAAATTCAGAAACCGCACCGGATCCAGATTTCCCCGAACTTGTCAGCGCATCTTCGGGTGCGGCCAAGCCAACACCTTCGACTTCACCGATCAGTGCGGACAACCCTTTTCCAAGTCGGTTTTGTTTTCCCCGTGCTGGATCTGGCGCCATGCTTACCCCCGAAGTGCGCGTTCGCGCTGAAGCATTTCGGATGCGAGGCGAATGTAGGCCTCACTGCCTGGGCAGCGATAATCATAAAGCAGAGCCGGTTTGCCGAAACTTGGCGCCTCAGAAAGACGAACGTTTCGTGGGATCACCGTATTGTAGACTTTCGTACCAAGCACCGAGCGAACTTCGTCCGCGACTTGGTCAGACAGATTGTTGCGTCGGTCATACATGGTGAGGACCACGCCTTGGATATCCAGATCCGGATTGAGCCCCGACCGCACCAGTTCCACCGTCTTCAAAAGTTGGCTCAAGCCTTCCAAAGCAAGGAACTCACACTGCAAAGGAACGAGGAGAGAGTCTGACGCCGTCATCGCATTGATTGTCAGCGCCGATAGAGAGGGCGGGCAATCGATGAGGATATAGTCATACTCCGTTTTGCCGCGGGAGGCGGCTTGTTCCACATACGTCCGCAGCGCATTGCGGAGGCGGTAAGATCGATGCGGGTCGTTTGAAAGTTCTGTCTCAACACCGGCCAAGTTTTCATCGCCTGGAACAATATCCAACCGCGGAACCAATGTGTTCAGGACGGCATCACCCAGGAATTCATTATGGACGATGACATCATATGTCGTGAGTTGACGCTCTGGCCGTGTAATACCAAGACCGGTCGAGGCATTCCCCTGCGCATCGAAATCGATCACGAGGACTTTTCGGCCAACCGCTGCCAAAGCGGTACCGAGATTGATCGAGGTGGTTGTTTTGCCGACCCCGCCCTTTTGGTTGGCAATGGCCAGGATGCGTGTATTCGCGTTAGACACGTGAAACCTCCGAAATCTTCAAGATAGCCCCATCCCCGGTTACACTGGGAATCGCTTCATAGGCGAATCTCCAAGATTCCTGCGCCGCCGTCAATTCTTCTTCCCAGCGACGACCCTTTGGAAATATGCCATAGGCTCCAGCTTTAAGCCAAGGCTCAGCATAATCCAGCAATTTCGGAAGCGGCGCAAACGCGCGCGCCGTGACGCAATCGGCATGGACAGGGTTAACGCCCTCAACCCGCCCCTGTATGACATTTGCCTGCAAACTCGCCGCCTGGACGGCCGCGCGGAGAAAAGCACACTTCTTTCCGACGCTTTCGATCATAGTCATATGGGACTCTTCTGAAGCGAATCCTGCGGCGAGAATCAAAGCGGGAAAACCCGATCCAGATCCCAAATCGACGATTTTTCCGGTCGCCGGGATGTGGGGAAACAATTGCCAAGAATCCCATACATGTCGGCGCCAGACCTGGTCGAATTCGGACGGTCCGATCAGATTGATCTTGGTTCGCCACGCGTCGAGCTCCGCAACCACCGTCTCAATCCGCTTCAATGTTTCACGTGAAACATTTTCAGCTTTCTCGAGATCCTTCGGACCAAACCCATCCCGATCAGCCATTTTCGGATCGCTTTCGATCCGGGCGGCGTCGCACAAAGGCAAGGAGGGCCGTGAGTGCACCCGGAGTCATACCCTCAATGCGTCCGGCCTGACCCAGTGTGGCTGGTCGGATTGTTTCGAGTTTTGCCCTGACCTCGTTGGTCAGACCACCAACGGCTGCGTAATCTAAATCTTCCGGCAGAATTAAAGACTCCTCGCGGCGCAGCGCGGCAACATCTTCTTTTTGCCGTTCTATGTATCCCGCATACATCGCTTCGATTTCGAGTTGAGCTTTTATAGGGTCCGCGAGTTTCGCGACGTCTACAAACGCAGATTCTATCGCGGCCATATCGATGGTGGGATAAGCGAGAAATTCCCAGGCGCTTCGGCGCTGACCGTCTTGATTGACCTTCCAGCCAATCTTTTGCGCCTCATTCGGCGTCATCGCAGCGGCTTTCAAAACGTCGCGTCCAGATTCCAATGCGGATTGTTTCACGTGAAACATCTCAGCGCGCTTCGGTCCGACCAGTCCAAGCTCTATGCCGCGAGTGGTCAGTCTTTGGTCGGCATTATCCGACCGCAAAGACAGACGGTATTCCGCGCGGGACGTAAACATTCGATACGGTTCCGTCACGCCCCGCGTAACCAGGTCATCGATCAAGACGCCGATATACGCTTCTGCGCGATCAAAAGTGGCTCGCTCTTCGCCGCGCGTGTAACGAACGGCATTTAGTCCCGCGACCAGACCTTGGGCCCCGGCTTCTTCATAGCCAGTCGTTCCGTTGATTTGCCCGGCCAAGAATAAGCCATTTAGAACTTTGACTTGAAGACCAGCATCCAACGCGCGTGGATCGACATAATCATATTCAATTGCGTAGCCATATTCCAAGATTTCAACGGATTCGAGCCCCTCAATCTCCCGGATAAAACGATCCTGGACCTCACAAGGCAGCGACGTCGAAAACCCATTCGGATAGACCGTGTCGTCGTCCAGTCCCTCAGGCTCTAAGAAGATTTGGTGACGCGTCTTATCGGCGAAGCGATGGATCTTGTCTTCGATCGACGGGCAATAACGCGGGCCTCGCCCGGCAATCGCCCCCGAATAAACGGCCGACTGGTTGATATTCTCCGCAATGATTTGATGAGCCTCGGCATTGGTGAATGTAATTCCACATGAAATTTGCGGAACCTCAATCTTGTCTGTCGCAAACGAGAAAGGAATTGGCTCCTCATCCGCAGGCTGCATTTCCAGCCGGTCCCAATCGATACTGCTCGCTTTCAAACGCGCTGGGGTCCCAGTCTTTAATCGACCCATTGGCAGATCAAGTGCGTAAAGACGATCCGATAATCCTATTGCGGGTTTCTCACCGACACGTCCCGCCGGGATTCTCTCAGCGCCGCGATGGATAATCCCTTTGAGGAATGTCCCAGTTGTGATGACGACGGCGCCCGCATCATAGGTTTCTCCGGATTCCCCGATAACCCCTTGGACGCGGCCGTCTTCGACAATGAGATCTTCAACACCATCCGCAATGACCGTGAGATTCTCATGGTTGAGGATCTCATCCTGCATCGCTTCACGGTAGAGCGCGCGGTCAATCTGGGCTCGCGGCCCCCAGACGGCTGGGCCCTTTGAGCGGTTGAGCATTCGGAATTGTATCCCCGAGCGATCCGCAACCCGCGCCATCAATCCATCCAAGGCATCTATCTCGCGAACCAGGTGTCCTTTACCCAATCCACCAATGGCCGGATTGCAGGACATTTCACCGATGGTCTCAATCTTGTGGGTGATCAGCGCAGTTCGCGCGCCTATGCGTGCTGCCGCAGATGCAGCTTCGCATCCGGCATGGCCGCCGCCAACGACAATCACATCAAAAGCCTGCGCTTCGCTCATCTCAAATGCCTTTTCCTTGGCGCCTCATATAATAATCAGC
>JBCBGS010000197.1:0-3956 GCA_038526515.1 Pseudomonadota bacterium
CGCGCGGCGAGCCAACCGACTATCCGATCTATCCCGAATACATCTCCGACGCTCAAAACGCGCGTCGCCGGGCAGTTGGTGAAGAGATGTATGGCAAGATCGGCATTCCGCGCGAGGATAAGATGGGGCGCATGATGTGGTTTGCGCGGAACTATCAGTTCTTCAACGCTCCGCTCGCGCTGTTCATTGTCATGGATGAGCGGGTTGGCCACGGCCAATGGGGACATGCGGGCATGTTCATGCAGACGCTTTGCCTTCTGGCAGAAGAGCGCGGATGGGGCACCTGTATGCAAGAATGTTGGGGCATCCTTCGACCGAGCCTGAAAGCCCACCTTCAGCTCGGCGAGCACGAGATGGTCTGGTGCGGCATCGCGGTTGGCATTCCGGATAAGTCCGATCCGGTGAATGATCTATACACGGCGCGCGCTGGTCTCGACGAATTCGCTGACCTTCGCGGCTTCTAAACGCGGCCCCGTCTCGCCCAAGCGACATTCTGGCCAGATCCGCATTTCTTCGATAGCAATATTGGAGAGAGGCACGGGAGGGCCGTTATGAAGTATTTGATCACACTCGTGGGCGCAATTCTGATCGTGGCCGCCTCGTTTTTTGTCGCGCGTGCCACGACCGTCAAAAGCCTGACCAGCCAGACCTCGATTTTTGACACGTTCGAAGACGTGAATGGCACTTGGCTCTTCTCTGATAAAATCGGGGCGGCGGCAGCCTCCGGCGTTGAGCGTGCCCGCGTCGCGCTTGGCGGCCCGCTTGGACTGTCCGCTAAGGAAGCCGTCTATTTCGTGACCCAGCAGGATGATGATGGCGCGCCTTTGCGGTCTCAATGCACCTACCGCATCACGGGCCCAACCATCGACACTCGATGGTGGTCGCTCGCACTCTACGACACGATCACCCAACACTATGTCCCGAATACCGAAAACCGCTCGAGCTGGAACAGTGTTTCCGTCCCAAGGGAAGATGATGGCACCTGGGTGATCCATGTTGCGCCAACGCCGCAGGCGGAATCCTGGCTCCCGTCTCAGGAGACACCGGATAAAACGTTTGAGCTTATGCTCCGGGTTTACAATCCGAGCGATGCAACGCGGGCGCGCCTGCCGAACATTGAGCTCCCAACCGTGGAGCGCGTAACATGCTAAATCGAATTCTTTTCTTCAGCCTCGCAGCGATCGCACTTGCCGCGGTCACATACTTTATCACGCGCAATATGGTGATCCAGAAAGCGCCGGAGAAGGTCATGTCGACCATCGAAGCACGGATCGCAGCGGGCGCCGGGAACTGGAATGCCTGCCTCCATAATCAGGTCTATGGCCCGCGGACGAATGCGGCACGCCGCGCCAATCCGGACAGTATCATCACCTCAATGGCCTATGATTTGAGCGATGGCCCTGTCCGCGTCGCAGGCGAGACATGGCCGCGCTACTGGTCGCTCTCCTTCTATCAACAGAACTCCGACAATTTCTTCGTTGTGAATGACCTGGAATTGGGAAGCTCGTCATTTGACTTTGTCCTCGCCTTGGACGGGCAAGACACCGATGCTCTGGGCGGCACGACAGTGGTCTCACCCACCGCAAAGGGGATCATGTTGATCCGTCGTTTCGCAGCAGACGCATCAGACATGCCCGGCATCATCGCGAATCAAGAGGCGATGACCTGCGGGCCGGTTGGCTAAAATGAGGAACGTTGGAAGTAGCTATTGAGACATCTGACAGCTTCGAGAATAGATTTTCTCGCAGAAAAGACCCTTGAAGACCTCAGAAAACTTAGACCATCTTTTTAAATATAGATGCCACCCCTTGTCTCCGAAAGGAGAACCTGTTTTCGTTTTTATTGAAATTTTTACTGCGTCAAACTTCGGAAAACGAAATGCGGATTCGCTTAACACTCCTTATTGCCATCCTTTTGGTCATCAATGCTGCTCAAGCCTCAGCTCAAACGATTGAAGACAGATTTGGAACAATTCCGCCAACTCGGGCTGCACAAATCTCTCCGAATGGCGAGCGGTTGGCCCTGGGCTGCAGCCCGAGCGGCGTTAGAGCGATTTGTATTTACGAGTTGGATAGTGGCGATAAGCCCAAACTCTTAATCCCTCCCGAGGGCTCAAAGCTGACGGGTTTCTTCTGGGCAAGTGACAATTACCTTCTTCAGTATGTGAGTGTGTTTGAAAGGCTCAATACGACCGACGGCATACGGGACGTGACGCTTCGGCGGCTTCTCTCTTACAATATCAAGACGGAGAAGACCGTCTTTTTGATGCGCAATGAAAAGTCGGCAGGCTCAATGACTCACATTGATTCCCTGCTGGTCGACGATCCAGAGAAAATCAAAATGGTGTCCGGCTATGGGTACACGATTTACGATGTCAGCTTAAAAACCGGAAAAGCCAAGATCGACGACCGCATCAGGCGGAATGTGATCGATGTCGTTTTCGACGCGAATGGCAAACGCCACGCCGAAGTCTTATTTGATACTCGAACTAAAAAGCTGGAGGTCAATTCAACTCAAGACGGTCGAAAACTGATTTATGAAGAGGACGAGGTTGAGATTCCTACATTCTACGTCGAGGGATTATCGGCGGATAAAACCAGCTTAATCGTCAATTTTGACAGTCAGAATCGAACCGGGCCCCACTATATTTCGTTGGAAGACGGTTTGGTGTCGCCTTTAAGTTTTGACGGTGAGGTGGTTGGCGATGTGAGTTTGATAGACGACATATTCACCGGCCAAATTCTTGGCTATCGATACACAAACGACCTCTCTCAGAGATTCTATTTCGATGAGCAATTTCAGAGCATTGCAAATGAAGCCAAGCTCGCCCTCAATGCTGACTCGATTACACTCATCAGCTGGACCAAGGATCGAAGCTTGTTTGTGGTCCGGGCAGCCAACATAGGCCAACCCGTCGAGTACTTCCTCTTTGATAGCGAAGCTTCGTCAATTTCGCCGATTGGTGGAGAAGCGCCCTGGCTGAGCGCTGAAGCCTTGGGGGAAGTTTCGCGATATGATTATCCTGCGCGAGACGGTTTGATGATCCCAGCATACCTGACCCTGCCACCCGGAAAAACACGAGCGGATGGGCCGTTTAAAATTGTGCTCATGCCGCATGGTGGGCCTGAGGCCAGAGATGATGCGAGTTTTGACTGGCTATCTCAGGCCGTTGCTTCGGCGGGCTACGCGGTTTTACAACCAAATTTCAGAGGGTCGTCTGGTTACGGAAGCGACTTCAGAGACGCGGGTTATGGCGAGTTTGGTGGAAAAATGGTTTTGGATGTCGTCGACGGCGCGACAAAGCTGATTGAGGACGGCATAGGCGCTTCAGATGGCCATTGCGCAATGGGTTGGTCCTATGGGGGCTATTCAGCATTGATGACAGCCCTCCTGGATGCAGATCGAACAAAGTGCGCCATCTCAATCAATGGCGTCACTGACCCGTTCGAGTTGATCTATACTGGGCCCGTCAGCCTCGCCTATTGGGAACAATATATGGGCGACATTTACAAAACGCCGAAGGACCAAAAGAGCGCGATGACGCCTAGGGATCGTGCCGGTGAGTACAAAGCCCCATTGCTGCTCATTCATGGCAAAGAAGACACGACGGTCACCTACTACCAGTCCTCAATGTTCGCCCGCAGCGCTCCACGTGCAGAGCTTGTAACGATCGCAGGAGATGACCATGGTCTGTTCAACTCTGCCTCTCGAAAGAAAGTGATTGCGGAAAGCCTCGCGTTTCTTGAACGCCATCACCCAGTTGAATAGCAAGACCGGTCCTCGGGTGATTACGATAACGGGTATCTATGGAATGGCGGGTTAGAGAGCATTTGCTCCAAGTCTGATGCGGTTTTCAAATTGGGAATTTGCCCCTTGGGCCCCAGCCTGCTGCAGCGCGCCAGTATGGACTCGCTTCGACCAAATCGACGCCACACTGCGCGGGCAAAACGCGAGCA
>JBCBGS010000198.1:0-3843 GCA_038526515.1 Pseudomonadota bacterium
CAAAAAAGCGGGTCTGCTTGGTCTCCTCAAATCGCCAATCGGCATGGGGGGCATTGCCGTCTTGGTTCTCGCAATTGGCGCTGGTGCCTTTTTCTTCCTGACATCAGGAAGCGATCCGAAAGCGGATGAAGCGGCGGAAGTCGCTGAGGCTGAGTACGGAGAGAAAGGCGCGAAGGCCGAGAAAGACGAGAAAGACGAGGCGTACGCCGCGAGTGCTGGCGAGGCCTGGGACAATACGTTTGAGAACGAGTATGGCACGCTCACTTTCTCTGGCGCGGACGCGATTTATCATACCGCACCGGCCACTGTTTCGCTTGATGTCGGCGCCGATGCTAGACGCCTGCGGGTGTCGGTCGGCGTGCTCACCGATAAAGAGACAGCGAAAGCCCTTTACACGGATGGATTGAAGGTGAGCCTCTTGCAAATCGAAGCTGTTGAGAGCGTTGATTTCGGCCCGTATCGCGAGTGGGAAATGCCAGGCCTGATCGTCTCTGCGTTTAAAACAAAGCTCGAAGAGGCTTATCCCGATACGAAAATCCGTGCGGTCATTATTCGTGATTTCCAGCGCGTCGGCGCTTAGAGACTTAGCCTTCGCCTAAGGCGTAGTCGACAATCGCTTCGCAATGGATCAGCGCCGTGTCGTAGGGTGGCAGCGGGCTGTTCTTATCGGTGATCAGCATGCCGAGCTCTGTACAACCTAGAATGATACAATCGCAGCCTTGGTCCTTGAGCGCTTGAATCGCGTTTTCATAATAGGCGATGCTTGTGTCGGTCACGACACCATGTGTGAGCTCGTCAAAGATGATCCGGCTCAGCTCTTTTTGTGTCTCAGCGTCCGGTAAGATCGGCGTCATGCCCGTTTTTTCAGTCAATCTGTCGACGAAATAGGGCTGTGCCATCGTGAACGCGGTACCGAGCAGGCCGGGTTGTTTCCGTCCATCTTTTTGAAGCTTGGCGCCGCAAGCATCCACGATGTGCAAAAATGGAAGTTCCGTCGCGCCTTGAATGGCGTCAGCCACTGTATGCAGGGTATTGCAAGCGAGCACCAAAAAGTCCGCACCTGCGCCAGCGAGACCTTTGGCGGCGCGATCAAACCCACTGCGAATGAAGGGCCAATCACGTGTTTCATGGGCACCGTTATAGTCGTGGAAATTCACGGAATGGATGCGCATGTCGGCGCTGTTGTAGCCGCCGAGACGCTGCCGTACCAAAGCATTGATCGTTTTGTAATAGATCAGCGTTGCTTCCGTGCTGACCCCACCAATCATACCAATTGTCTTCATCGTGCCCCGTCCTCGAACCCTGCAAGTGCCCATTCCGCAAAGTCTGCGAGATTGCCGCCCTTAAACAAAAAGCCGCCAATTCCTGCGGCATGGGCTGCGTCGATATCGGTTTGTTTGTCGCCAATCAAGAAACTTGCTTCGCGTTTTACGGGAAAATCTGCAAGTGCCTGAAGGATCATCCCAGGCTTGGGTTTTCGATCAAAGCTGTCTTTGCGATAGCGCGGATTCGTGCCCTCATGATGGAACGGGCAGGCATAGATCTGATCCACTTCTGTGCCCGCCTCTTGGAAACCCGAAATCATGTGCGTGTGGACCGTTTCCATATCGGCCTCTGTGTAATGATCAAAGGCAATCCCAGACTGGTTGGTCACCACGAACACGAACCAACCTCGTGCTTTAAACGCAGCGACGCAGGCCGCTGCTCCATCCATCCATTCCCAGTCTTCGAGCCGCGCGACATAGCCGCGATCGACATTGATGACGCCGTCGCGATCGAGGAACAAAGCGGGTCGAAGATCAGCCATTCGCTTGCCTAACCCAGACTCTCGTTCTGCGCGAGGGGCCTTGGCATAATTCGAAAATTCTGGTGCCTGGACGTCGGGGAGATCTGAAAACAGGCCCCCTCAAAGCCTCGGGAGGGCAAAAATATGGAACAATTCATTCCACTTATTCTAAATGGTGTCGGCGGCGCCGTGCTTGGACCTATCGTGTCTAAAGCGCTGGGCGGCAAAGGCGGAACTGGCGCGATTGCTGGGATTATCGGCGGATTAGCCGGTGGCTATGGCATGAACGCAGCCGATGTCGGCTTTCAATCTCTGCTCGGCAGCGAAGCGATTATGGGTCTGCTCAGCAGCTTCCTAAATGGCGGCGTTGGCGGCGGCGTGATTGGCGGGATCATTGGTCTGGTGACCAAGGCTCGCTAAGCTGACGCTATAAATACCCCGAAAGGGCAGTCCATCGGGCTGCCCTTTTTCTATTCCACAGGTGTTGGCTCCGCAGACGCTGCTTCCGCAATCGCGCGGCGATTGATACCTGCTCCGATCAAAAATGGGATGATTGCGAGGCCCGTGATGATCGCGGCCAACAAGAAGGCTGCGCCCCCAGTTTTGAACGCATGGCCGTCTGGCAGGGTCGCGAAGTATTGCAGCGTTTGCGTCATCAGCACCGGGCTGAAGATCAGCGTGAACGCCATCATACTGGCCTGCGCGCCTTGAAGTTCGCCTTGCGCATTGCGGGGCGTCAGCGTCGAGGTGATCGTATTGATCGCAGGCATCGCGACGCCGCCAATGGCTGATACGAAGATAACAGCATAGGCCATCCATGGGGCGCCCGCTAAGAAGAATAAGAAGAGCGCAATCGCATTCGCTACCAAGCCGAAGAGGCCGGCGGGCATCGGGCCGAAGCGTTTGATCAGATACCCTGTCAGCAGCGCCTGGCTGACTGCAGACCCAATGCCGACGGCGGCCAATGACAGCCCGATTTCGAACTCTGACCAATCATAGCGGATTTCGCCATGGAAGTTCCAGGTCGATGGATAAACGGCGTGCGCGATCTGAAACAGGCCAATCGCGACAATGAACCAAGCCACGCGCGGGACTTTGGAGAAGTGCACCATGGCGCCGAATGGGTTTGCGCGAGCGAGGCTGAAATCGCGCCGGTCTTCTTCTTTCAGGCTTTCTGGCAGAATGAACCAGCCATAGAGGAAGTTGATCCCGGCGATACCTGCAGCCACGAAGAAAGGAAGGCGCGGATTAATCTCTCCTAAGAACCCGCCAAAGACGGGGCCGAGAATGAAGCCAATGCCGAAGGCCGCGCCCATCATACCGAACGCGCGGCCACGGTCATCGGGCTCTGTGACATCAGCAATGTAGGCATTTGCTACGGAGTAGGTGGCGGAGAACATGCCGCCCAAGAAGCGGCCGAGGAAAAGAACAGCCAGTGTCGGTGCAAGGCCCATGATCAATAGGTCGACACCCAGCATAGCGATGGAAGCGAGCAGTACCGGGCGGCGCCCGTAACGGTCCGACAAGCCGCCCAGAATTGGCATGGCGAAGAAGTTCGCGACCGCGAAGGTCATTGCGAGCCAGCCGCCATATGAGACCGACTGTTCAGCCGCCAGCCCGGTAATATCTTCCAGCAATGCAGGCATCACCGGCATGATGATCCCAAAGGACACCATGTTCAGAATGACAGCGACGACCACGAAGAAGAACGCGTTCTTTCCGGGTTTGTCTGAAGGGGCGGGAGTTTCCGTCATTTGTCCGCTTTGATGGAGCGCGGGGCTGCGGTCAAGACGGCAAGGGCGACACCCCCCAAGATTGCAGTCGTCGCGAGCGTAAAGCGCCACGTGATGGGTTCGGCCAGAAAGATGACGCCGCCAATCGCCGCGATTGCGGGCACACTGAGCTGCGCGATCCCCGCGCGCGTTGCGGTTAGGCCTGACAAAGCCCGGTACCAGATCACATATCCAAGGCCTGAGGTCACAGCCCCAGAAAGGACGGCGAGGCCAACACCCTTTAGAGGCGTATAGGATTCCGGCACAAAAAACAGCGTCGCGACG
>JBCBGS010000199.1:0-3832 GCA_038526515.1 Pseudomonadota bacterium
ATCGGTCGATCGACGCTCGGACCAAACCCGCCCGAGGTCACAATGCCGACCCGCTCGCCATTCACATGAATTTCCGTACCTTCGCGGGCCGGCGCACGTTCCAGCGGCTGGATGCCGACGCGCTTCTCAGCGGGGCCTTCCGAGAAGGCTTTCAGGATGCGCTCAACGCCTGGAAAATCTGCTCGCTCCCGGCGAGATTTCTGGATCACCCAGCCCAAATCGGCCTCGACGGGATCGCGGCTCGCATCCATATCGTGACCATACAAACAGAGCCCGGCCTCGAGGCGCAGGCTGTCGCGCGCGCCGAGGCCAATCGGTTTTACACGCTCATCCGCGAGAAGTTCTTTGACGAGGTCGGTCCCGAATGCATTGTTTGGCAGCAGAAGTTCATATCCGTCTTCGCCAGTATACCCGGACCGAGAGAGCATGATTTTCTCATCGCCCTTTTGGAGGTAGGCGCAGCGCATGAATGTGAGATCGGCCGCCTCGGGGAAGTGATCCGCCAGCACAGCTTCAGCCTTCGGTCCCTGCAGCGCCATGAGAATACGATCATCGGCTTTTTGGAGAGATGCCACATCACTGAGCTTCTCTTCCATCAAGGCCCAATCCTGCGCCTTCACCGCACCATTCACGACGATGTAGAGCATGCCATCAATCCCGGGCATACGCGTGATGATGAGATCGTCGAGGATCCCGCCCTGATCATTTAGCAGGACCGACAGGCGCCCCTGCCCGGGTTTCAGGATTGCGATATTGCTGGGTACCAAGCGCTCGATGGCCGCTGAGATTTTCTCGTGCGCGCCAGGTTCGCCCATACCGTCTTTCAGAAATAGAAAGCACGGCCCCATGTGAGAGACATCGAAGAGGCCAGCATGCTCGCGGGTCCAAAGATGTTCCGGCTTCACGCCTTCAAACTGGACCGGCATTTCGTAGCCCGCAAACGGCACCATCTTGCCGCCATGCTCAACATGCAGGTCGTAAAGCGGCGTGCGCCTTAGCGTTTCGGTGGTTTGGTCAGCCAATTGCGGCGCCTTCCAAAGCAGGACAGATCACGCGTAAAGCGGACCTATGCTGCCCCCGCTGTCTTGGCGCCTGAGAGATTCCGCTCCTGATCAAGTCAGGGGCTTGCTCCTTCGGCGAGGCTGCCGCGTCCTGCGCGCCTCTTTCCAGCGTGTTGAACCTGTTCCGGTCCTTTTGCCTGAGCGTTTCCGGGGCGGTTGCGCCTTCGGCGATCGGGAGTTCGATTCTCTCCCGGAACAGATCTAATGAGCGTTAGCTAGTCCGAATCCGGAACAGCGACAAGTCAAATGTCAGCGCGCTGGCACGTATTAGTCGACAATCGTCAGTGCGGACAATTGGCTGGCAATTGCTGCATAAGCATCGAGCAGTTCACTCCCGTTGCCAGCATCAAAGAAGCGACTCTCATCACCCGCACAATTTCGGAGCGTGTTCTTCGCATTGTTTGGCGCTTGGAAGGCGACAGCATAGATGAGCACGTTCTCATCGCGCATTTCACGGCACAAACGGCGCGCTTGCTGATTGCTATTGCCCTGGCTCCACTCGTAGCGGCGGTTGAACTGTCCATCCGTCATCAAGATCACGGCTTTGACCGTATGTGGCTCTGTGTAGCTATGCGGTGCGGACGTAGATGGCCAAATGCTGCTCCAATCGGGCGCGATGAGGTACCAGGACCACGCGACCCCGAGATGACCCGCGGTCCATCCGCCAGCCGTGAGCTTGTTAATTTCTTGCTCAAACAGCGTGAGATTGCTGGTCAGCGGTAAAAGGCTCGATGATGGGCAAGAGCTCGCATCATCGCCGACCCATTTATTGAATGCCGGATCATCATCATCCCACGCGGCCAAACCGGTACGCTCTGAGACGCAGACTTTGTCTAGACCGTCGCCATCGCTATCATCATTGGTCGGACGTCCGAGGGCAGCATTACCATAAGCGCCGGCATTTACGGATGTTGAATAAGACACAAACGAGATCCGAACACGGTCCCCTGTCGACGGATCAATCAGCGTGTTTGCAGCAGTGATCGCGGCTGTTTTCAAGTCGGCCAGCTTGGTTCCACGCATTGATCCCGAGACATCAAGCATCAAAGCGAGGTCCAGTTTCGTCACGTTCGCTTTGGATGTTGCAGCATTTGCAACCGCCATGCTGTGCGGTGTGATTGAACCACCGATCAGCGTCGCCATCGTACAGTCCGATGTCACCCGAACCGTTCCGGCACTCCGATCAATCGCAACCTGAGAATTCGTACACGCCACATCATCATGCGAGCTCGACAGATTGGCATCGAGCGAGTTGAGGGCGATTTGACGGATTTCCGGATCTGTGACGGACGCGTCTTCCATGGCGCGAGCGCCCGCCAACGAAGCAGCGTCAATCGCCGATTGGAGATGGCGGTCGGCATTTATTTGACGCGACATATCTACCGCGGCACCGACAACGACTAGAATCGGAACAAGCGCGAGTGCGAAGAGAACAGCAACGTTTCCGCGCTTGTCCTGTCTCCATTGATTGAGACCCTGAAAAAAAATTTGCCCGTCCCCCGGTCAAATTGGCACAAAACTCAAAATTCGCGTCTCGGGCGAGCAATGTGTGTGCCAATTCGCGCGGATTTCCCGCTAAGGGAGTTGGTCCGCGGCGTTAGCGAGGGGGAATGGGTCGGTTCAAATCAGCGGCGTTTGTTCGGTCCCATGAATCCAAACAAGTGACCCGCAACTTTGCGCATTTGGATCTCTTCGCTGCCTTCAGTAATGCGGTAACGGCGATGGTGACGGTAGATATGTTCAAATGGCTTGTGCCGCGAATATCCGATCCCGCCATGCACCTGCATCGCCCGATCAGCTGCATTGCAGCACAAGCGATTGGCGCGATAGTTACACATTGAAACTTTATCAGACAGACGCTGCGCGACTTCGGGTTTGGTCATTTGATCCATTTCCCAGGCTGTCTTGAAGATCAGGAGACGCAGCATTTCAGCCTCAGATGCGAGTTCAACTAGCGGGAACTGGATCGCCTGATTGACGGCCAGAGGCTTACCGAACGGCTTTCGCGCTTGGGCATAGTCAACGCTTTCATCAATGCAATAGAGCGCTGCCCCGACCGAACTCGCAGCTTGCCGGATCCGGTTTTCGTGGACGAAGTGCTGCGCCAGTGCCAGGCCACCTTCTGCCGGGCCAAACAGCGCGCTCTCCGGAACCCAGACATCAGTCAAAGAAACCCGAGGATGATCCGTCGGCATGTTGAAGGTCCAAAGATACTCTTCAATTTTCACGCCCGGATCGTCGGCTGGAACAAGCAGACAGCTAATACCGCGCGCATCGCCATCCTCTCCGCTGGTGCGAACGAAACACATCATGTGCGTGGCGACGTGCATACCGGTCGTCCACATTTTTTCGCCATTGATCAACCAGCCGTCGACACCATCGCGAGTTTCGCGTTTAGCCACGGTGTCCATGTGCGTAGCATCAGATCCGTGCTCTGGCTCGGTTAGGCCAAACGTGGCGATGAACTTCCCATCCAACGCGTCTTGAATGAGATGTTTCTGTTCGGGGCGCGCGAAGTCTCTCAGCATGAGGATCTGAGGATAGTTCGCGACAATCGAATGTTCATTTTGGAGATCGTTATGAAGCCCTAACCCCTTACGCGCGAGATGCTCGCGAATAATCGCCATCGCGAGGTTGGACCCATCTTGTCCGCCATATTCTGAGGGGAGCGCGAAGCGGAAGTGTCCAGCTTTGTCAGCGCGCCGCTTGGCCTCTCTCAGAAGCTGCTCCCATTCTGGACGTGGCAGGCCACCATTTTCAAAATCCGTCCG
>JBCBGS010000200.1:0-3813 GCA_038526515.1 Pseudomonadota bacterium
GTGAAGCTTGAAAATGATCATGAGATCATTGGCTATACAGCCGGCAAAATGCGCAAGAACCGCATTCGTATCCTCACCGGGGATAAAGTTCTGGTCGAAATGACCCCATACGAGCTGCCCAAAGGCCGGAGCCCCTAGCGCTTCAAGTAGGCTCCGAGCCTTGGCTGAAGCGCAGGTTCCAGAGGGATTCGAGCGGCACTTTCGCCGCTCCGGCCTAACTGACCCTTGGGAACCGCTCTATTCTAGACAATTCGAAAACCGATTTCAGATCGGCTTAGTGCTCGCAGAACCGCACTGCAATTCCCGAGGTTTGGTCCATGGAGGGCTGATTGCTGCGCTCTCCGATAATGCGATGGGGCTCTCATGCGTGATGGCGCTCCGCAGCGCTGACCGAGACGTTGGGAAAGGCCTGGTGACTGTCTCACTCGGTACAGACTATCTCGGAAGCGCAAAACTTGGAGAATGGCTGGAGATCGACGCAGAACCTGTGAAGACCGGTGGTTCCATCTGTTTCGCGCGCGCGATCATCTCAGGAAATGGCAAGCCCGTCGCGATGGCCAACGCTACGTTCAAAATCCTATGACCAAACTTGTTCTCGCGAGTGCTAGCCCGCGGCGGCAGCAGCTATTAGCGCAAATCAAGGTCACACCTGACAGCATTCAGCCAGCTGACATTGACGAAACACCTCGCGCGAAAGAGGGGCCGAGAATTTATGCAGAGCGCCTTGGCGTCGAGAAAGCTGCCGCAGTTCATCAAGCGGGACAGTATACGATCGCGGGCGATACCGTCGTTGCGCTTGGGCGACGTATTCTTCCTAAAGCAGAAACCGATGAAGAGGTCCGCGACTGCCTGGCGCTTATATCTGGTCGTGCACACCACGTGATGACGTCTGTTTGCGTGATGGGGCCGAACGGCGAAATGGCGAAACGTCTCAGCGACACGCGGGTCTCGGTCAAACGGCTCAGTAGCGCAGAGATAGACGCATACATAGAAAGCGGCGAGGGCATCGGAAAGGCTGGTGGTTATGCGATCCAGGGCCTATTTGGCGCACATATCCGACAGATTAGTGGCAGCTATACCGGAGTGATGGGTTTGCCTGTTTATGAAACAGCGCAGTTGCTGAACGGGCTCGGCTATCGATTGTAGAAATCGAACTCAATCTCATACTGTAGATGGCCGTCGCCCATTGAGAGATCATAGCCTCCGAAACCATACACATAGTCGAAGCGTATCGATTGTGAGGGAAGGTCAACCGAGTCACGTTGTCGAATAGCGTTACGAAATTCGAGGATCTGCGTCGGGGCTCCGAACAGGTCGGCAACTGTGCTCGCATTGCCAATGGATCGAATGAAATTGCCATTGCGTGCATTTGACCCGAAAGACATGCCATCATCCGTCCCGTTGCGGGTGACGCCATAACGAAACTCAACATCATTGAGGAGATTGGTCGAGTTGAATTGATCGGTATTGCCAATCAATCGCGCTTCGGCGGTCAGGTAGAAGTCGGTTCTAGATGAGAGATAGAAACTGCGCTGCGCAGACGTATCTGAGGCAACGAGATCAGTCGTCATGGTAAGCTCAAATGGATTGAGGCTGTCGCTGGCGTCTAAGAAGCCGCTACCATTCGCGTCCACCGGCAGACGGTCCGGCGTTCCATCTCCATTTGTATCCACACCTAGAATAACACTTAGATCCTGTAGGGGGACGGAGTGAAAGCCCTCGGTGCGGGTCCCTGTGATCACTGGATTTACGGAGCCCGCGCCCTGGAATGGGTTGCCCGTCCAGGGGATCATGCGTCCGCCGATGGGCACGGTGCCACCCGTTGCAAAGATATAATTGTCGTAAACATCAAAAGTGAAGCCGTCATGGACGACAACACAGCCATAGACCCGGCAATAAAAATCAGAATCTAGCCAAGAGGCCTGGGCGACCGGTTGCAATGAAAGCACCGCGCCGCCCAAGGCGAAGTATTTTAGACTATTCAAGCGCCGTTTCTGCATCGTCGCTTCCACCGGTCGGCAGTGCGGTTTGTTCAAAAGACAGATCAGACGTAAACGGCTCGAGCATCACAGATCCGCCAGATGATTGCGGTGCGAAAATGTTCTCGAGCGTGACTTTAACCTGCGGGTTTTCCGGCAGAGCGCCCGCGATCGGCAGCTTGTACTTACGGCTCCCTTCGTGAAGCACAACGAGATTGCTAATCGCTTCGGTGATCGTCTCGCCAGAATCGCCTGTGATTTCAATGTCACCGCGAAGGCGTGCGTGGGCGTTCCCTGAATTCTCCAGATCAAACACCACAGCCGTTTCGCCATCGGCAGACTTGGTCATCGTTGCAGTGGTGATTTCGGGAGAACTTTCAGCGTCGCCCATGGTGAGATAAAATAGGCTCGCAATCTGGTATTTCTTCCAGACGCCCGATTGTCCTGAGCGCTCTTCTGGCAGTAGCGTTGATGCGATCAAGGCAAATCTGTAGTCGCCTTCGCGATCGATGCGGATCGGCGCGGCCATGTCGACAACGACTTGCTCCGTCTCACCCGGATTGAGCGTGACAAAAGCTGGGCTGAACCGAACCCAATCGGCCGCAGACACATCACTGTCTCCGGGCGGGGCTAAACTGATCTGACCATTTTCATCAAGGCTCCAATCAGCGAGGCCAAGGGTGAGAGAAATGGTTTCTTCTTGGTGCACGTTGCCCAGGTTAATAACTTGACGTTGCCGATCACCCGGTTGAACCGCCATCTCCACGGTCGTCGGCTGCAAACCGATGCCAAATGGAGCTGCAGGAGCAGCGATTGCTGCCATTGAAATTGCTACAAGACTCGCTCGTAGCGCTGTGGTTAAGCGCATATAATACCCCTGATTTTAAAGCTCTTATTGACGCCAAATTAGGACAATAGGGTTACTGGAACCTTTCTAACCGCAACTGCGTCTTGTCGGGCGTTTGAGCGTCGGGTAACGCGATCTCATGAAACTACCAGGTCACAAGAAGCGCAAACACATTGCAGCTGATATCAGTTCGCGCTCCGGCCGCATGCGCGCTGAGCGCGAAATGACGTTATCGGATCATGGTTTCCTGCGGGAGAGTTTTCAGAACCTGCATAAAATCAGTGATGAGATGTGGCGGGCGAACCAACCAAATCCGAGGCAAGTCGCAGAGCACGCGCGGCTTCGAGGGATCAAAACGATCGTCAATCTGCGCGGGCCGAGCACCCGGGGGTACTACCTTCTGGAGAAAGAAGCCTGCGAGCAGCATGGAATCGAGTTGATCGACTTCCAGGTCTATTCCCGCGATACGCCAACGGTGGAGAAAGTCTTCGAGGCAAAGGATCTCTTTGAGCGCATCGAGTATCCGGCGCTCATGCACTGTAAGTCTGGCGCAGATCGCGCTGGGCTTATGAGCGTCCTTTATATGATTTTCCGTCAGCGAGAGCCGGTTCGCGTGGCTGTACGACAGTTGTCGAAGAAGTACCTTCATATGCGAGAGGGAAAAACGGGCTTGTTGGACGCCTTTTTTGAAACTTATCTCGACGCTGAAGCCGAGACCGGGATTGGCTTCGAAGATTGGTTGAAAAGCGAATATGATCGCGAGCAGGTGAAAACCGACTTCTTGAAATCGGGCAAAGCGAAACTTGGTCTCGATCGGTTGTTACGAAGAGAATAGGTGCATTTCCTCTGGCCTTGGATTGGAAATCGTGGAACGTTAACCAATCGTGAGCCAGTGAGGAAAGGGGATCACCTATGAAAAAAGTTATCTTTGCATCGATGTTTGCTTTAAGTCGTTACATTTCCATGCCGCACTCAGTGGCGGCACCC
>JBCBGS010000201.1:0-3809 GCA_038526515.1 Pseudomonadota bacterium
ATCGGGAGTGAGCGACTTTTTGACTTCGATCGACTCGATAATTTCAGAAGACACCACATCCAGCGCGACTGCGCGAATGTCACTTTCGGGCGCGGGGACTCGGACACCGTTAAGCGAAGTTGCATTAAGGTTGGGATCAAGTCCGCGCACCGCCACAAAGCGTCCTTCGCCTTGGTCATTGAGCACGTTGATACCCGGCAAGCGGCGCAGGCTTTCAGCGACATTCTGGTCTGGAAACTGGCCGATAGAATCGCGGGTCAGCACGTCTGAGACGACATCGGAGCCGCGTTTGCGCGATAGGGCCGAGGCCTGACTGGCGCTTTGGCCAATGACAAGGATCGTCGAACCCGACTGACCCAGTGCAAAATTGCGCACGACAGTCCCATCATCGGGGACGGCTACAGTAAAGGTAACCGGCTCTGCGCCAACATAACGTGCTGTCACTGTGTAGCTGCCCGCTGGAACATCTTCGAACACGTATGTGCCATCGCGCGCAGTCGTTGTTCGGCGACCTAGCTCTTCAATTGTGACCTCAGCGGCCTGAAGGCTCTCATTGGCTGTGGCATCCGCGACCAAGCCGCGCACCTCTCCAGCGATTGTGGGTGAAGCGATAGTGGCGGCAATTGCGCCAGCAGCGACCGTGGAAATCAAACGAAAACGCATCATTGGGTGTCCCCCTATAACGGCTGCCTGATCAGCCGCTTCTGAGGTCGCCCTAGCTCTGCGCTTTTACGCATCGGCTACGATTGCATAACCAAACGCTTACAATCCAAAGCAATTGCGTGACAGCATTGTCAAAAAAGGCCCGCCAAACCCAAAAGGGCTGGCGGGCCAGATGCCGAGGAGAGATCGGCGTTTCGGGGGTGTCAGTCGCCGAAGCGGGCTGTCACCTGAATGCCATAGAAACGAGGCTCTGCTGGAATGAAGGTCGGGATACCAAAGGCGCCGCCCGTATTGCCCGCATCCAGCAAGTAATCTTCATCGAAAGCGTTGCGAATGAAGCCGGCGATCTCATAACGCTCATCCGCGAAACTGATCCCTGCGCGTGCATTGACCAGAGTGACCGCTTCTTGAGAAATCAGATCGCTGTTAGGCACTTCGAAGAAGATGCGGCTGCGATGTGTCACGCTGGGTGTTGCAAAGAAGCGCGTGCCGTTCCCGAATTCGTAGTCGATGGTGAAGCCACCGGAGGCCTGAAATTCTGGTTGAAGCCGGAACCGCGCGCCTGAGAATGCGGGAGAAAACGCACCGTCCTCGTCAATTCCGCCATCAATATAACCAAAGTTTCCGAACACCCGGAGCCAGTCAGCCAAATCAACCGCAATCTCGCCTTCGACACCCAAATTGCTTGCAGAACCAGCACTCTGCGTGATGAAGGTGCCAACCGGGCCGTCTGGGTCTTGGACGGAGACCTGGAAGTTTTCGTAGACCTGATAATAGACGCCGAGCGAGGCTGAAACAGGGCCACTGGCGAGCTTGATACCGCCTTCATAGTTCCAAACCGTTTCTTCCGAGACAGTTTCCGGATCAGGCACAACATTTCCGGCGCCATCCAAGGTTGCGCCCAGATTTACGACTGGTGAGCGTCGCCCTTTTGAGACGGTGGCGAACAGGTTTACATCGTCACTCACGCGGTAGAGCGCGTTAAAGCGCGGCAGAACCGCTTGGAAACTTTCGTCGGTCGCGAATGTTTGCCCAGACGTATCCAAGAAACCCGGGATCAGCGGCGCACCGCTGAGAACGGCGTTAGGAGAGACTGAGATAAAGCCTGACTGGCGGTATTCGTCGATAAAGCGCACACCAGCGGTCAATTCCAATGCGTCAGTCGCAAACCAGGTGACATCGGCAAAGACGGAATAGGCTTCGTTGCGTCCCTGATTTTCAAACCGTGCAGCATAGGGAATGGCGGTCGCGGCCCCTGCTGTCGCCAATCCAGTGACAGCATTTGCTGGGACGCTGCCATCTGGCGCGACGCATGGGATGCCGGGGATTAGAGGCGCACCGAAGATGGATGTGAGGCACTGAAGATAAAGGCCCTCTTCGGTTGCGAAAGGCACATTTTGCGCGCCGTCTTCGATAAACAGGTTCCAGCCCGCATTGGCGCGCACTGAGCTGCCATTATAGGTAAAGCGCCCTTCGTGGCTGATCTGCCAACCGTCGGCGATTTCAGCGAATTCCAGGAATGGCGCCGCAGTGCCGTCCGCATCGAACACTTCCGCGCTATCAAACTCGCGGTAGCCATTGACCGTTGTGAAGGTCCAATCATCTGCGAATTGATACTCAGCTGTTAGGTTCAAGTCATAGACTTCGCGATCAAGGCCGAGCTGATCGCTCCCCAAAGCCGCGGCGCCCTCGGGAAAGCCACCAAGGTTGGCGTCTTCAAAGGCATTCGCCGCGCCGCCGGGCGCACCAGCAAATGCTGGGAATGTGCCCGAGATAAAGGGCGTGCCGCCATTGCGTTGCTGATCGTAGGTTCCGATCAGATCGAGTGTGAAGTCAGCTGTCGGCGTGTAGCGGAGTGATGCACGCACACCCAATTGATCTTGCGCGTAAAGCTCTTCTTCCTGATTGGGGCTGAGGTTTTCGACATAGCCATCACGCGTGCGCCATTCAAATGCGACGCGGGCTGCCAAAACGTCAGAGCCTGCATTCACGAAGCCGCCAACCAATGTCTGGTCGAAATTGCCATAGCCGCCGGTCAGTGATGCTGAAAATCCCTCACGTGGCCGCGCAGAGACTAGGCTGATCGCTCCGACGGCTGATGCGGTTCCGAAAAGGGTCGCTTGCGGTCCTTTGATGACTTCGACGCGTTCGAGATCGTAGATCGCTTGGTACGAACCGCGCGAGCGCGAGATGTCGACGCCGTTGTAATACAAGGTCACGCGCGGACCTTGCTGTGATGACCCGCTGTCAGATGTGATCCCACGAATGACAACGCCCGGATTGTTGGCGCTCTGCTCTTGGATCAAAAGGCCCGGCACATAATTGGAAAGCTCATCAAGATCAGTGACGCCGAGTTCTTCGATACGCTCGCCATTGACCGCTGAGATCGTGATCGGCACGTCCTGCGCGCGCTGTTCAACCTTTTGCGCGGTGACAATGATCGTGTTGCCGGAATCGCCGTCTTCTTGGGCAGCTTCATCCTGAGCGAGCAATTGGGAGGGGGCGAGCGTCGCTGTTGCAAGCAGAAGCCCGCGGAATAGGGTTTGTGTCACAATCGATACCTTTGTGATGTGGAGGGGTGCGCTGTCCGTTAAGAGCCTATGGTGACAGGTTCACGGCGCTGCGATTTCAAAGAAATGGCAGTCTTACAATCTCGTGTACGGTATCAGACCTGATCGATGCAGGAGGCAAGAATGGAGGCTGAGCTTGGCTAAGCACTGCGTGACCGGCAGTTCTGGTCGCATTGGGCGCAATATTGTCGACCTACTCGCTCGCGATCACGCAGTGGTTGGGTTGGATCGCTCACCCGCTCCTTCGACACATGTGATTGCGGATATCTGTCGCGAAGATGCTCTGAAACGCGCATTCGAGGGATGCGAGTGTGTCTTCCACGTTGCCGCACTTCACGCGCCGCATGTGGATGCTGTTTCCGACAAAGAGTTCGAACGGATTAACGTTGAGGGCACTGAAAAGGTGTTGCGCTGCGCCGAGCAGCAGGGCGCCGCGCATGTTGTCTTGACGAGCACCACCGCGCTTTATGGATACGCTGCCCAAGATGAAGAGCGAGCCACTTGGATCACTGAGCAGACGGTGCCCCAGCCACGCACGATCTATCATCGGACCAAATTGGCTGCGGAGGAGATCGC
>JBCBGS010000202.1:0-3734 GCA_038526515.1 Pseudomonadota bacterium
TTGGTGCGGTTCAAGCCCATTAAAGTATGCGCTCACAGTCTTTGGTTTTGGCACTGCTCACCCCATCATTTCGCCCCAGAAATGATCTATACCCCAATGTGCGCCGCACAAACCATAGGAAAACAGGAATATTCTGCAGACGAACAAAAGGGCGAACCGAAGTTCGCCCTTTTTCAAAGACCCGTTTTTGCACTTTACCAGATTCGGATTCGATCCTCTGGCGACAGATAAAGCTCATGATCCGGTCCGACATCAAATGCTTCGTACCACTCGTCGAAATTCCGGACGATGCCATTGACGCGGTAATAAGGCGGGCTGTGCGGCCCCCGAACCAATTGCTGGCGCAAAGCTTCTTCGCGGTACTTGTTTCGCCAAACTTGGGCCCACGCCATGAAGAAGCGTTGATCGCCGGTTAGGCCGCCCAACACAGGCGCCTCTTCGTCAGCGCTAATTTCTCCATCGCCATTGGTGTCGAGGCTCATCTTATAAGCCTTATAGGCCATAGAGAGACCACCAAGGTCGCCGGTATTTTCGCCAAGACCAAGACGTCCGTTCACGCATGTCTCACCATCGTCGAGAGGACAGAACTCGTTATACTGCCCGACGAGCGCATCAGTGCGCGCAACGAAGGCTTCCTTGTCTTCAGGCGTCCACCAATTGCGCAAGACCCCGTCGCCATCAGATTTGGAGCCCTGATCGTCAAAGCCGTGACCGATTTCATGCCCAATCACGCCGCCAATCGCGCCATAATTCAGCGCTGGATCAGCGTCGATGTTGAAGAAAGGAGGCTGCAGGATCGCCGCGGGAAAAACAATTTCGTTCCGCGTCGGCGAGTAATAAGCGTTCACGGTTTGCGGCAGCATGAACCATTCCGTCTTATCGATCGGCTGACCAAGCTTTGCGAGATTGTCTTCAAACGCCCAGCGATCTGCGGCCTGTGCATTTTCAAACGCACTATCTGATACGCTCAAGGCCTCATAGGTCTCGAATTTTTCGGTGAAACCAATTTTGGGCGTGAATTTGGACAGCTTATCACGCGCTTGGACTTTGGTATCTTCGCCCATCCAATCGATTTCATTCAGGTTGTCCGCCATCGCTAAGCGAAGGTTCGCGACAAGCTCATCCATCGCCGCTTTGTTCTCGGCTGGGAAATACCGGTCTGCATAGACTTTGCCGACAGCCTCTCCGAGCGCGCCTTCAACGGCTGAAACGCCGCGTTTCCAACGTGGCCGCTGCTCTTCTTGGCCACGCAATTGCTGATTAAAGAAAGCAAAGCTGGCTTCATCAATCTGGCTCGGCAAAACGCTTGCGTTCGACGAAATGAAGCGCGCTTTCAGATAGGTTTTCCAGTCTTCCAGATCTGCGGAATTCATAACCTCTGCGATTGACGCGATGCCGCCGCCGGAGATCTTCTCCAGCTGGTCCTCAGTCAATCCGAGCTCTTCGATCTCTTCCTCGGACGGCATAACTTGGCTGACGACGAAGAAGTCCTGGTCAGCGATACCAATCTCATCCAGCATCGCGTCCATTGGAAAGTCGCCGCCGAGTGCAAGCAAATCATCCTTGCTCAGCTTATTGTAAGTGAGATCGCGATTACGGTTCATGGTGCGATCCCAATGCGCTTCAGCAATCTGGGTTTCCAGCGCCAAGATACGCGCAGCGCCGCCCGCAGCATCCTCTGATCCAGCTGCGTCGAGCACCGTGGTCAGAAACGCAACATATCCATCGCGGATCTCTTGGTTCTTTTCGTCATCATTAATGTAGTAAGAACGATCCCCAAGCCCGAGACCGGACTGAGAAATGTAGAAAATATTCTCATCGGTTTTCTTAGCATCAATGCTGACGCCGCCCCCGATTGGACTTGAAAAGCCAACGGTTGCGAAAGCGCGCGCAAGATCTTCCTTGGTTTCGATCGCATCGATCTGGTCAAGGTAGGGCTGCACCGGCGCCATGCCGGCGGCTTCAATCGCGTCTGTGTCGACAAAGGCATTATAAAAGGCTGCGACTTTGCCTTCGAGCGTCGCAGGATCTGGCTTGGCAGCCGCGAGATCATCAATGATGAATTTGACCCGCTGCTCAGACTTTTCGCGCAACAGCGTAAAAGAGCCATAGCGCGTCTGATCACTTGGGATTTCAAACTCGTCATACCACGTTCCGTTCACATGGTTGAAAAAGTCATCCCCTGGATGGACATCCGCTTTGATCGAATAGAGATCGAGGCCAAACTCTCCCCAATCATCTCGCGAGCTCGTTTCGACAGCTCGGTCGGCTGCAGACGTCTGCTCGCCAGTTTCGGTAGATTGTGGAGTGCTTTGTCCCCCACAAGCCGCTAAAGCGAGCGCCGCCGCACTCGCTAGCAATAGGTTTTTCATTCGTCTCTCCCGGAACGTTTGAAGGTTGGTTTTATGTCATATGCCCTATTCGGCAGGCAGCGGTCGCGGTGTTTCCGCACTGGTTCCGATCAACTCTTCGCTATCGATCGTGACCTCGCCTGTATAAGACTCGCCGATCTTGCGATATGGGCGACCGCCCCAGCTCCACCGAAATACGCGGCCAATCTCAACGCCAACAGCATAAAGGGTCGGCACCAAGAAGAGCGAAACGAAGATCGCAAACGCAACCGCAGACCCAAGTGAAATCACCATTGGTTTCAGGAATTGCGCCTGCATGGAGCGCTCTGCGATCAAAGGCAGGACGCCAACAAACGTCGTCACCGAAGTCAGCAAAATCGGACGGAAACGCGAAACACCCGCATCAACCAAGGCCTGCACCGCCCCGGTTCCTTCAGCCCGTTTTCGGTTCACGAAGTCGACCAGAACCAGGTTATCATTGATGACGACCCCTGCCGCCGCTGCGATCCCGAAGATCGAGAACATTGCCATTGGAAATCCAAAAAGCGCGTGCCCTAGGATCGCCCCGGTAACGGCAAATGGGATCGCCGTCATCAAAAGCAGAGGCTGCGCATAAGATCGGAATGCAATCGCCAGGACGATGTACATACAAATGATCGCCCCTGCCGCCAGCATCTGAAGCTCGTTGAAGAAACGCTGTTCTTCTTCAAAGCCACCGGCTGCACCGCGCTCAATGTCAGGGAATTGTTTCTCAAAATCGGGCCAGAAATTCACATTCATGTCTGCCATGATCTGACCGCGTCCACCATCGCCGAGCACGTCAGCGAAGACCGAAACAGATCGTGTCCGGTTCCGGCGCAGGATACGGTTGATCCCGGGTGCGTAAGTAAATTCGGCAACCTGTGTCAGCGGGAGCTCACGACCATCCGCTGTTCGGATCCGCAAATTGTCGATACTGTCGAGATCTGTCCGTGCCGATTTCGGCAAACGAACCATGACGCGGACATCTTCTCCATCACGCGGGAGACGCTGCACTTCTTCGCCGAAATAGGCTTGGCGAATCTGACGTGACACGTCTGCCAGAGAGACACCCAAAGCTTCAGCGCCAGGCTTCAATTCAATGCGAAGCTCGTCTGCGGCCGCAGTCAGATTGTCACCAATGTCGTAAGCTGCGGCATAAGTCGCCAACTGCTCTTGAACCACCGCTGAGGCTTCGCGAAGACGATCCAGATCCGGGTGGTTCAGCGCGAACCGTACACCCGTATCATTCTCATTATCGGTAAAGTCGAAACTTACCTCCTCGGCATCCTGAACGGGGCCGACGAGTTCGCGAATCTTCTCCGAAATCTCACGCGTTGAGAGCAGTTCTGGACGGTTTTCTGG
>JBCBGS010000203.1:0-3683 GCA_038526515.1 Pseudomonadota bacterium
ATTTCCGGCGCGCCGGATTGCAGTATTTTACCTCGATCGATTATCGCGACTTTATCGGAATGGACCATCGCTTCTTTAGCATCATGAGTCACAAGGAGGGATGGGATGTCTGCGTTCTGAACCGCCTCTAGCGCAGCATCTCGTACTTGATCTCGCATCGCTGGGTCCAAGCCGGAGAAGGGCTCATCAAGTAGAATTGCTACAGGTTCCGGTGCTAAAGCGCGAGCAATTGCGGTGCGCTGTTGCTCGCCTCCGGACAATTGGTGAGGATAAGCGTCGATCCGGTGTGAAAGACCCAGACGTTCAATCCAGCGCTCCGCACGGGCGTTTCGTTCGTCGCTCTTCAAGCGTTTTAAACCAAACCCGACATTCTCTCGGACAGACAGGTGAGGGAATAGGGCGAAGTCCTGAAAGACGAGACCGATCCTTCGTCGTTCAATGGGGACATGAGACGTTGGCCCTGAGAGTTCCGTCGTCCCGGATAGGATACGCCCAAAATTGGGCCTCTCCATACCTGCGAACAGTCGTAGAAGCGTTGTCTTCCCGGATCCCGAATGGCCAATGAGTGATGTGATCTTACCGGGTTCCAAGATCAGACTGACCGCGTCAACTGCAGTGTTTCCTGAAAAAGACCGGCTGACATTCTCGGCGATGAGGGGGACGCGGCTCGACATGATTTACGTTCGTTCTGATTGTCCAAGACGCCACGATAACAGCAGCACCGGTGCCAGTCCGGCAAGTACGATCAGCAGTGATGGAAGAGTGGCCTGCGCCAATCTCTCGTCTGTTGCGTAAGCGTGGGCGCGCACGGCAAGTGTGTCCCACCCGAATGGCCGAAGCATCAGCGTGGCGGGTAGTTCCTTGAGGATTTCGACGAAAAGAATGAGTGCGGCTGCGAAAGCGCCTGGTGCAATCAGTGGCAGATCGACCCGCAAGAACTGTCTTATGCCAGTGCTGCCCAAGCTCTGCGCCGCCAAATCCAGATTCTTGGGCAGCCTGGCGAGTGACGCCTGGATAGGTTCGACGCCAGCCGAGGTGAAACGGCTGACATATATCCAGACGAGGAAGCCGATTGCGACGGCCCCGGAAAGAGCCTGCCCCGTCTCTCGCAAGATGAAGAGCGCACCCAGGCCGAGAACGGCTCCGGGTGCAGCGTAACCCGCCGCTGCGATCAGGCGCGTCGCGACTTGCAATGCGGCACTGCGCTTAGACGATAGCGAAAATACAATGGCCGACATAAACGCCATTGCTGCGCCCAACGCTCCGAGGATGAGTGTCGAGCGCATGAGAGGGGCGAGATCAGCCGCACGCGAGCTGTTTTCAAGCGCTAGCCAGATCAAGCGGAACACGGGCGCCACGAAGCAAATCAAAAGAACGCTTGCGCAGAAAGCGACGGCACATAGCCCGAAGGCAGGTGACAGTTTTTCACGCTCCTGCGATTGCCATCTCGAGCTTGTTTGCTGAGTTCCACGGCGACCTTGGAAGATGCGCGCCGCAATCAAAAAGGCGCCGGCTATAAGTATCAATGTCAAGGCCAGGCGAGCTGCGGTATTTGGTTCGCCAAAAGACTGCCAAGAGCGAATGATGCCGACGCCGAGGGTCTGAATGCCGAGAAAGTCTGCCGCGCCATAGTCTGCGGCGGCTTCCATTAAAGCGAGGCACAAACCGCCTAGGATCGCCGGTAGTGCGACTGGAAGAGATACCCGCCAGAACAGATCAAAAGGACGCGCGCCAAGACTGCGCGCCGCTTCGATGCTGGCGCGCGATTGCATCGAGAAGGCCGCTCGCGCTGTGATGTAAACGTATGGAAACAGGGTGGTGGCCAGCACGAAGGCTAACCCTGGGGCGCTGAACAGGTTTGGAAACCAATAGTCGCGCGCCGATAGCCCAGTCACGTCGCGTATCCAAGACTGGAGCGGTCCAGCAACCCCAGCTAAATCGGCCCAAGCATAGGCCATGACATATCCTGGCATTGCCAGTGGTAAGATCATCGCCCAGCTAAAAATCCCGCGTCCTGGAAAGTCGTATTGGGTGATGATCCAGGCCGCTGGGACAGCTAGTCCGAAGATCATGATCGCTGTCATTATGAGGACTGAGAGTGTCGTGAGCGTGTATGGGATCAGTCTATTCTGTAGAATGTGATCCCACGTCGCGCCGTCACCAGCTGCCAGCCCGGTGAGGATGGCGGCAAAAACAGGCAATCCCACCAATGCTACGATCAGCAAAGGTGGGAATATTCTCGGGGATAAAGACATGCGCGGCATTTAAAATCGTGTGTGGCCGCGTTTGGGGCTAATTCCAACCAGCAAGATCAAATAGTCTTTGAGCGTCTGCTTGGTTTTCACCATACACGTCGAGATGCGTGTCAGATGGCGTGAACGTCGGAACCCGATCGACGCCATCCGGAAGCGGTGTGGAGGCTAGAAGCGGTAGCTCTTTTGTGTCGCGTGTAATGTAAGACTGACCGGTTTCGGTTAGAAGAAATGCCGCGAACGTCTCCGCCAGCTCCAGGTCATCTGCGGTCTTTGCAACGGCTAGCCCGGTAATGTTGACGTGTGAACCTGAGCCCTCGACGAATTCTGGGATCAAAAATGACGTGCTTGCAGCAACCTGTTGATCCGCTTCGCTTTCGCTCGCGCCAAGACGAATCCAATAATAGTGGTTCACGATCGCGATAGAGCATTCGCCAGCAGCAATCGCGCGAATTTGGTCGGTATCACCGCCTTGCGGATTGCGCGCCATGTTTGAGACGATCGACGTTGCCCACTCTCGTGCACTGTCTTCGCCGTAGCGATGGATAATCTCACCCATTAGGGAGAGGTTATAGATATTGGACGACGAACGAACGCAGATCTCGCCGGCCTTGTCATCTTGGGTCAGAGTATCCCAAGTCGACAATTCCGAAGCGTCCCAGCGGTTTGGGTCATAAGCGATACCGCGAATTCGACGAGCAATGCCGTACCAGTGATTGTCGCTGGCGCGATAGCTTGCAGGAATTGCGGTAGCGAGCGCTTCGCTCTCAAGTGCCTGCGTCAGTCCAGCATCTTTGAACCGCCATAAGCTGCCAGCGTCAGCCGCGATGATAATATCAGCTGGGCTTTGATCGCCTTCAGCCTTCATGGTCTCGAGAAGTTGGCTCGCGCCGGCCTCGCGAACGTCGAGACGAGCGCCTGTCTCTTCCTCGAACATGGCATAAAGAGCTTTATCGGAGTCATAGTGCCGAGAGCTATAAATTGTCAGAACCTTTTGAGGTTCGGAGGCCGCTTCATCCGTAGTCGTTTCGGCTGGGTTTGAACAAGCCGCGACTGCTCCAATGAGCAGGCCGAGGCCGGTCAGCGTTTTAAATGTCTTGATCATGAAAGCTCCATCTCACACTTGCGAAGCGTTCGCAACTGGAACTTTTGCGCAAAACTGCGTCAATTGGTGCGGAGTTTGCATTAATCTTACCGTGATCGGTGGACTGAAACATGTTCGTTGGTGCAGTCTGAACTCCTCGCAAGAAGTGCGAGGTTAATATGTGTGGGGACGCTATGACAGAAATCATACTCGATTTAGGGCCCGTCAGCTCGGTTGATGAAGCCGCATTCGCCCAGGCTGTTGATCGTCTCGCTCGTTGGCAGGAAACGCGCCCGACGGTGTCATTCAAAGATCGCGATGCGCCAGGTCTTATGATCAACAGCCTG
>JBCBGS010000204.1:0-3637 GCA_038526515.1 Pseudomonadota bacterium
TTTTAACGGGTTGACCCCCCGCGCTACTTTAAGCCAAGCTTCGCTAAAAATAGGGCATGGAGGAACAAAAGACGGGCAATGGCGCAAATACGGAAATGTTACGGGCTCAAACTGGGTGAGCCACTTGGTGTCGGGTCTATTTTGGCAAACCATCGGAACTCGCGTGTTCAACACTTGTTTGGTGCGTCTATTCTGGCTGTATGCACCGGATTGATCCTTCCAGCTATCGCCACTGCGCAAGTCGCGCCCGAGAGTTCCGAAGACGTCGCTGTTTTGGATTCCGTTATGGTTACAGCCCGGCGTGTTAGCGAAGACTTGCAGGAAGTGCCGTTGACCATTCGATTGATCAGCGAAGATGAAATCATCCGGGCAAACGTGCAGAATACCGAAGATGTCGCTAGGCTCACGGCTGGACTAACCTATGATATCGGAGGATTTCCGAACGATACGCGCCCAGGTGTGCGCGGCATGCAGGCTGAGCGCGGGCGCCCAAGCGTCGCTGTAATGCTGGACGGCATCGATCTGTCAGGCGAGAATTTAGCCATAGCAGGTGGGACAGCCGGAGTCGTCACAAGCCTGTTCGATCTGGAGCGTATCGAAGTTGTAAAAGGCCCGCAGTCGACGCTCTATGGCCGGAATGCGTTCGCCGGAGCGATCAATTACATCTCTAAAAAACCGCAATTTGATTATGCCTCATCCGGGACGATCGAAATTGCAGAGGGTGACACGCTAGAAGCCTCCGGGTCGTTCACCGGTCCATTGATTAAGGATAAGCTGGCATTTCGTCTCAATCTTGCGAGTCGTTCAACCGATGGCCATTATAAGCATCCAGTCAATGGCGATAAACTAGGTGCGGAGGAGTTTCTGGGCGGTGCTTTCGCCCTGCGAGCAACGCCTGTAAAGGGTCTTGATTTAACCGCGCGGGTGCAGGTCTCCGAAACCGATCAATCGGACCTACCGACAGCGTTCTTGTTTTCTAATGAACGTGTGCCGGTCCCTGGCGGCGTTTTTACCGCTGGCCCTCCGGGAACACCGCCCTCGCCATGTCCGGATAACCTGGCTGGTCTTCCTGCTCCGATCGTAACCGCTTGTACACGCGGCACGTATACCGGGCCGGTCGAAGCAGATATCAATGATGTACAAATGGGGTTAAATCCGCTGACGGGTAATCCGCCTTTTGGTCTTGGTGTAGACCAAACCGTTGGCTCGGTTGATGCCAGATGGGAAACGAATTTGGGTGAGTTTCGATACTTATTCGGATATCATCAGATTGACAGTTTCATCGAGACGGATGGCGATTTTACCGATTTTCCGGGCCCTCCCGGATTCGTCTTCTCTCTATCAGCTCTGCAACAGTTAAATTATGACAATGAGCACGCCGATCATACCGTGATGTGGTTGCGTGAATTTGGCAATGTGGATGTTTTGATTGGCGCACAAGTTTTCGAAGAACGCTCCACTCTGCTCAATGATAGTAAATTCTGGTTGCGAAATCCGACTTCGCCGCTCGCTGGACCGCCCTTTTTTCTGGCGAACATGGCGGAAGTGAATGAGTTTCCCGCCTTCTATACACGCGAAACAGACTATCAGGCTTTGTTTGGCCGAATCCACTGGAACCTCAGCGACACATTGCGCCTTGGGTTGGAAGCACGCCAAAATGAAGACGAGATCACTTATACATTACCAGGATGGCGACTGCAGGATACATCGCTCTCCCGGCTGACCCCCATTTGCTTGCCAGACTTACCTCAAGGCGCAACGTTTATGGGAGTGCCAGGACCAAATGTCCCGCCACCTGGGACGGTCGTCGCCTGTCCACGTGAAGAGACGGCGTCGTTTTCTGAGTTCACTCCGCGCGTGACGCTCGATTGGCAAGCGACTGAACGCGCTTTAGTCTACGGCAGCATAGCTCGCGGCTATAAGCCAGGCGGATTTAACGTTAATGAGATCAATGAGTTCGACGGACAGGGCTACTTGCCAGAATTTGTAACCGCGTATGAGTTCGGTGTGAAAAGTGAGTGGTTCAATCGCCGACTGATCGTCAATGCAGATGTTTACTTAAACGACTATACGGATCAGCAGATTGGCGTTCAACGCAACCAAGCTGGATCAGGAGGATCGGTGCTTGCAGTGCCCGGTATCCTGAATGCCGCTGCCGTGGAAACCAAGGGGTTCGAACTTGATGCCGACTGGTGGTTTCAGAACGGCCTTCGTCTAACTCTTGGCTACGCTTATACCGATGCCACGTTTGAAACTTATGTCCAAGGTCCTCCGACCGGGGCGGCAGATGCAGATTTTGTGGCGTGTGGGGTCGCAATTGGGCAAACGTCATCGCCCCAATTTCGCGCTGAAGCCGGTAATATTTGTGCAGACTTTAGCGGCAATAACGTCGCCAAAAGCCCGAAACACGCGCTTAATTTCAACGCCTTCTACAGTCGTCAATATGGGGCACAGGGCAACAGCTGGTTTGTTGAATCCGCGGCACGGCATCGATCCAAACGCTTTGTTGATGAAGCCAATCTCTCTTGGACACCGGCATATACAATAGTTGACGTGAGCGCTGGTATTGAGTTCGATCGTTTGACGCTAGTGGCGTTCGTGCGCAACCTGACGGATGAAGACTCAATCCAGTCTGCGCAGCGCCAAGTTGACCCAGGAAATCCGGAAGGCTTTGCGCCAGGACGAGCAATTGTAGCTTACTTGCCGGAGCCGAGGACCTTCGGTTTACGCGCGACCATGTCGTTCGATTGAAACGGATGAGAGAGCGTGATGTAACGGTTTTCGCTCTCGGGATCCTAGAATAATGACAATCAAATTCAAAAAAAGCGAATTCGCTATCGTAAGGAAAGCACCACCTTTGTTGTTGTTCCTCTTGGGAGCTTGGGGTAGCTCTGAACTCTTAAAAGTTCTCGGCCATTCGGCGGGGGACGATCCGCTTTTGTTGGTTTTTACTCTAGCCCCTACCATGATCGGTTTCACAGGACTCTTTTGGTCGACGGCTACCAATCTCTCCGCCGTCTTTATCATTTTTTTTGGAGCGCTTGCGCTGCTTCCGCTTAATCTCGTATTTCACTTGGGCGGAATTCCTATCGGGAACACCGCGATAGAAATAAGTCGTTTGAATTCATTTCAGCTCATCGGCTTCATAGTTATTGCCGTCGCTTTATCGATGGGAAGCCTGTTCTTCGATTCTAAAACAATGAAAACCGCAGAAACAACCGAACAATGAAACTCCACCAACGGAAAACTTAAAGATAGCTTTGTGGGATCGCGCTGCTGAGGCAATTGCAAATCGAATTACTGAGGAGAACGGTGGGAGAGGTGTGCTTCTAAGATTTTTTTGTTCTATGGGCACCGCGACACACACAGCGAAGAATTCTTGAGTCTTGCGCGCACGTGGCGGCATCGAGTTCCAAATTCATAGACGCGTTTGGGTGGAAGCGCGGCGAAGCTTGGTCCATCTCTGAGGACACTCGGGATCAAGGCGGCGATCCCGGCACGCGTGAACGCATCCGATCGCTTGGAGCATTCAGAACGCCTTGCAATCATGCGTTCGATCTATTGTCCGTTTTCAAACGGTTGAGACACTCTGATGCTTTTGGATCAGGAGAGATTGGCTCATCTGGTTTGGTTTAAT
>JBCBGS010000205.1:0-3634 GCA_038526515.1 Pseudomonadota bacterium
CGATGACGTCAACCGAGAGTGGGCCTACAGTCGTATCCATCCGCTCCATACCGAGCAGACGGGACACATGGATCGACTTTTGAACGCCATCTTTCAGAATGGAAACCGCTCCATCCATAACATTGAGGTGCGGATAAACACCAAAGGACGCGGCGAAAAAAACAGACCCATCCGCAGAGTATCCGTTGAAAAAATATCGGTCGTAAAAGTTTCGATCGGATCCTGAAAACGCAATCGGTTCAGGGATCTGGTGAATCGGATATTCGTCACCTTTGGTCAGCATAGTCTGGGTCCTCCCGTGGCGTGATCTCTTTTCGGATCGACATCGGTCTATAGGTTGGCCCTCAAGCCAAGCAGGCGTCAATGCCTATCGGAGGGAGAACATGGGTTCAGTCGTTACGGTCGAAGAAGTGAACGCCTTCTATGACTCGGTGTTCCAAGGGTCCGGCGAACAGGAGCGGGTTCTTGAAGTGCGCGAAAATTATGCCCGCGTTCGACAACCCGTTGACCCAGGCAATCTGCGCCCGGGCGGCTATATCAATGGTCCGACTCAAATGGCGATTGCTGATAGTGCCGCCTATATCGCGATCTTCACACGGATCGGCATCACGCCGATGGCGCTGACCAGCAATCTGAATATCAATTTCATGCGCCCGTGTATTGGCACTGCTGTTGTTGCGGAGGCCCAGATCTTGAAACTTGGAAGAACCCTCGCGGTGATAAGTGTAGACGTTCGCGCCGAAGGCAGCGACAAACTCTCGAGCCATGCTGTCGTAAACTATTCTATTCCGATTGAGCCAACCTCATGACCACCGTTCTCGGAGCCATAGCAGGATTCCTCGCCGTCGCCCTTGGCGCGTTCGGGGCGCATGCCCTTGGCGACACACTGACAGAAAAAGCAGCGGGGTGGTGGGAAACCGCCACGCTCTATTTACTCGTCCAAGCTGCGCTCGCGACGGCTTTATCCGCCCAGAATTCGGACAAGTTTGGCAGCGCGGCGGCCGTTCTTTTGGCGGGCGCCGTCCTATTTGCGGCGACCCTTTATGCGATGTCGCTCGGCGCGCCGCGATGGTTAGGCGCAATCACACCCATTGGCGGTCTTGGCATGCTCGCGGGCTGGGCGCTGATCGCATGGGCAGCGTTCAAAACCTGACCTCGCGAAACCCTTTTCTTACACCAGTCCGCCGCGTATCACCCGTTCAGCACACAAGTTAAAAGGGAGCGCTCAAATGAGCTTGTTCGATCTTTCAGGAAAATCCGCCATCATCACCGGGTCGTCTCGCGGCATCGGCAAAGCCATCGCGGAACAGTTCGCAGCAGCCGGCGCAAAAGTGACCATCAGCTCGCGTAAGCCAGGCCCATGTCAGGAAGTGGCTGGCGCGTTGAATGACAAACATGGCGAAGGCACCGCGATCGCGATCCCAGCCAACATCTCTGAAAAAGATCAATTGCAAGCCATGGTCGACGCGACCAATGAAGCGTTTGGCAAGATCGACATTGTCGTCTGCAACGCGGCGTCCAATCCCTATTACGGCCCAATGGAAGGCATCTCAGACGATGCGTTTGAGAAAATTCTATCGAACAATATCATCTCCAATCACTGGCTGGTGCAAATGTGCGTTCCGCAAATGCGTGAGCGTAAGGACGGTTCCGTCATTATCGTCAGCTCGATTGGGGGTTTGCGCGCATCGCCCGTGATCGGCGCGTATAACATTTCCAAAGCCGCTGACTTCCAGCTGGTGCGCAACCTCGCGGCTGAATATGGCCCAGACAATGTGCGCGTGAACGCGATTGCGCCTGGCCTGATCAAAACAGATTTCGCCCGCGCTCTTTGGGAGAACCCAGACACCCTTAAACGCGCCACCTCGACCACACCGCTCCGCCGGATCGGTGAGCCTGTCGAGATTGCAGGTGCGGCGGTCTATATGGCGTCCGACGCAGGCAGCTTCATGACCGGCCAAATGATGGTGGTCGATGGCGGACAGACGGTCGTCTAAAATGCCGAAGATGATCGCTCCGGACAGCCTGAAAGACCGGACAGAGCAAATGCAATTCGCCCCGGCGGTTCGCGCCGGGGATATGGTCTTTCTGTCCGGTGTCATCGCGGCTTTAAAAGAAGGGGAAGCCCCTTCCGACGAGGCCTATTTCCGCGGCGCCGATGAGGCATTCGCAGAGATCGATATGATCTTGAAAGCGGCTGGCGGCAGCATGGCCGATGTCGTCGACATCACCGGCTATCATGTGAACTTTGAGAAACATATGGGACCGATGTTCAAAGCCAAGGCGAAGTGGATGCCGGGTCCATTTTTCTCCTGCTACACGATGATCGGGATCACCTCATTGTTTAATCCGCTCGGTTTTGTCGAACTGAAAGCGCGAGCGTATATCCCGCAATGAGCCGCACTGAACTTTCCGCCGAACAGCAAGTTTTCTTCGATCGTCTAAAATCGAACGAATGGGACAAACCTGCTGGGATCGCCAATCTCGGCATTCGCCCAGAAGAGTGGCTGAAAGAGGTTCGCTACGGCTATGTCCACTATGAGTGGCCCAACAAAGGAGATCGCGACATCTCAGACGGCCGCGTCTTTGGCGGCTGGGTCGCAGGGTTGAGTGACCATATCGTCTCTATGTGCATGGCCTCAGGCTTAGAAGATGGCGAGTGGTTTACGACGACAGAACTTCAAACACGCATCTTTAGGCCTGTCCCGCACGGGGTGATTACGATTGAAGGTCGGCTTGTCTCGCGCGGTCGAACCACCGGATTTGTCGAGGCCGATTGGCGCGATGAGAAAGGTCGCCACTTGGTGCGCGTCAGCGCCGCCAAGGCGATCCGTACACGCGCCGAACTGGGCATGAATTAGCTGACTGTCCAGCGAGGGTTTGTGCGAAGGCCAACCGACCCGCCTCGTCATTTTTTGATCTCCAGAACTAGACTCACCGCTCGTCTAAGCGTTTTCTAATGTCAAAAAAGCGATGGAGGATCACCTATGCCGTTGAAGTATCTACCCGCGGACGTATCACCTGAGGCGTTGAGCGAGGCGCTGAAAACCGACGGTGCGTGCATTGTTGAGGGAGCGCTTTCGGACACTGCGCTCACTCAAATGAAATCGGAATGCATGCCCTTCATCGAGGCGACTGAAACCGGACGCGATGATTTTACCGGCCGCAAAACCACCCGTACGGGCGCCCTCGTCGCGCGTTCCGCAGCGTGCCGAGATGCGGTTATGAACAAGACAATTGTCGATGGCGCTAAGACCTTCCTCAAACCGTATTGCGAAACGATCCAGCTACACCTGACCCAGTTCATCCGCATTCAGCCCGGACAACCGGTTCAGCCCCTGCACCGCGACCGGCTCGCCTGGGGCGGATATCTCTTGCCGGCCCTCGAGCCGCAATTCAACACGATTTGGGCGATCACGGATTTCACCAAAGAGAACGGCGCAACCAACGTTATTCCAGGCTCCAATCAATGGGACCCTGGCCGCGAACCAAGTCGCGACGAGGTTGAATATGCTGAAATGGAAGCAGGATCGGTCCTCGTCTATTCTGGCTCCGTGGTTCACAGCGGCAGCGCGAATGTCTCCGATAGAGACCGTATTGGTTTGAACATCACCTATGCACTTGGGTGGCTGCG
>JBCBGS010000206.1:0-3633 GCA_038526515.1 Pseudomonadota bacterium
TGGGAAGCGCGTAGCGTTAATGGACGCGGCTTGGACGTTCGACTGAACGTCCAAGCCGCGTCCATTAACGCTACGCGCTTCCCAACTCCAAGTGCCCCACTCAGCTTCACCACTCTCTCGCGCAAAGCCGGTCATCCCAGATAATGCCATCAATTCTCCCGTTCGCGGGCAATCTCTTCCCGCTCAAAGCGGCGATAGGCCGCCACGTTTCGCTGGTGCTCGGCATAGGTCTTCGCAAAAAGATGTCCACCCTTCCCATCAGCGACGAAAAAGACATAGTCGGTCTCCGGTGGGTTCAAGACAGCAGCAATTGCGTCACGCCCTGGATTGCAGATTGGTGTCTTTGGCAGGCCATCGATTTGATAGGTATTCCAGTCGGTTTTGCGATCGATTTCTGATCGATACAGCGTGCGGCGTTGGCCCTGGCGGTTGTATAAAGGTTCACCCTGAGAAACGCCGTAAATGATGGTTGGATCACTCTCAAGGCGCATCCCTCGTCTCAGGCGCCCTACAAACAGTCCTGCCACCAACGACCGTTCGTCGGCATGGGCAGTTTCCTTTTCCACCACCGACGCCAGAATAACGGCCTCATAGGGTGTTGCGACGGGTAAATCCGCCTGGCGCCCCTCCCACAAGTCCTCCAAGAGCGCATCTTGCGCAGCTTCCATGCGCTCAATGAACTGCGTTCGCGTGGTTCCGGCACCGAAGACATATGTATCCGGCAAGAGAACACCTTCTTCGAACGCGCGCTCGGGCATATCCCCTTCTAGATCCGTCGCCGCCTCAACACGCCTGAGGATTTGAGCGGTTGTGAGCCCCTCAGGGATGGTCAGGCGAAATTCGATGACCTCGCCATCGATGAACTGTTTGAGGATATCGGCGATGCTGGATCGAGCAGGAACCACGTAGGACCCTGCTTTCAGATCGCTCTCGACATCTTCGATCCGCGCATGAACACGAAGCACGCGCTTATCTTCAACGAGCCCGAGCGCTTCTAGCCGGTTAGCGACGCTGGCGAGTCCTTCGCCGCGTTCAATCGTGAATTCTGTTTCTTGGGCGATCGGGCCTGGTTTCGCGATCTCGCCCTGCAACCAGAACCAACCAAATCCAGCCGCGGCGCCACCCAAAATGGCGGCGACCAGGATCAACGCAAAAATAGCTTTTAGAAAACGCATTTAGACCTTCTCAATAGCCCGGCCCCTTGCGTTAAATTGGTCGCGATAGTCGGCTGACTAGTCAACCTTCTTCAAGATTAAGGATGCGTTGGTTCCGCCAAATCCGAAGGAATTCGTCATCGCCGCGCGCACGGGAGCCTTTTTCGCTTTGTGCGCAATCAGATCGATTGGCGACTCCACACTTGGATTGTCCAGGTTAAGCGTTGGCGGCATCACTTGATCGCGGATCGCCAAAGCACAGAACGCCGTCTCAATCGCACCCGCGGCGCCTAGCAAGTGCCCGACAGCTGATTTCGTCGATGATAGCGACAGGTTCTTAGAGTGATCGCCAAACAGACTCTCAACGGCGCCCACTTCGCCTTCGTCACCACGGGGAGTCGATGTGCCGTGGGCGTTCACGTAGTCGATTTGATCCAACGTGACGCCGAGGTTCTTCTCAGCGTGGCCGGCAGCCATTTTCATGGCGCGGTAACCGCCCTCAGCACCTTCCGCTGGCGCGGTGATGTGGTGGGCATCGCCGGTGAGGCCGTAGCCAGCAACCTCTGCATAAATCTTCGCGCCGCGTGCTTTGGCATGCTCATACTCTTCGAGGACGAGGACAGCAGCCCCCTCACCCATAACAAAGCCATCACGGCCTTCATCGTATGGGCGCGACGCGCGCTTTGGTTCATCATTATATTTCGTCGACATCGCTTTCGCGGAACAGAAGCCCGCGATCGCAAGTTCACAAATAACCGCTTCAGATCCACCCGCGACCATGACGTCTGCGTCGCCATACTGAATGAGACGTGCAGAATCACCAATCGCGTGAGCTCCCGTCGCACAGGCTGTCACGACTGAGTGGTTTGGACCTTTGAAGCCATGCTTGATCGAGACTTGGCCAGACGCCAGGTTGATCAAAGCTGATGGAATGAAGAATGGGCTCACTTTGCGTGGCCCGTTCTCGTAAAGATTGATCGAGGAGTCATAGATGCTCTGAAGACCACCGATACCGGATCCAATTAGAACACCAGTGCGCTCTTGTTGATCCGTTGTTTCAGCAACCCAACCAGAATCTTGGACAGCTTCTTCGGCTGCACCAATGGCATACAAGATAAACTCGTCGATCCGTCGTCTTTCTTTTGCGCTCGCCACTGTATCAGGGTCAAACGCATGCGGGTCATCTTCTGACCCACCGCCGCGGCCGTCTTTGTAGGGGACTTGGAAGGCAATCTTACAAGCAGTGTTTTCCGGATCGAACGTGTCGATCGGTCCTGCTCCAGATTCCCCAGCGATCAAACGCTCCCAGGTCGCCTCTCGGTTTGATGCGAGGGGCGAAATGATTCCGATTCCGGTAATGACGACGCGGCGCATGTATCAACCTCTACCCGACGTGAGCGTTGATGTGAGTAACCGCATCACCAACGGTGCGGATGTTTTCCTGTACGTCGTCAGGGATCTCGATGTTGAACTCTTCTTCGAAGGCCATCACGAGCTCGACTAGGTCGAGAGAGTCAGCGCCGAGGTCATCGATGAAGCTTGCGCTCTCAACAACCTTGTCACCCTCAACGTCGAGATTTTCGACAACAATTTTTTTAACACGCTCAAGAACGTCAGACATGGATACCTCTCTGATATTGTCTGATGGATAGGCTTCTACGGGCCATGGTGTTGCCGTTAGCACACACTTTGCGAAAACGCCAAGCCCTGCATACTGCGGAAAGTGCAATGACGATGGGGCAATCCCCTAGATCATCGCCATTCCGCCATTCACATGTAGGGTTTGTCCCGTCACATATGAAGCTTCGTCAGAGGCAAGATATACAGACGCTGCTGCAATATCTTTCCCTAGCCCCAACCGACCTGATGGAATCTGGCCAAGAAGAAGCTCTTTTTGAGCCTCTGGAAGCACATCGGTCATTGGTGATTCGATGAATCCAGGGGCGATTGTGTTCGCTGTGATGCCGCGGCTCGCGACTTCTTGCGCGAGTGATTTGGTGAAGCCGATCATGCCAGCCTTAGAGGCGCAATAATTCGACTGACCTGGGTTCCCGGTGACGCCAACAATTGAGGCAATTCCAATAATCCGGCCGCCGCGCGCTTTCATCATTGGGCGCACGGCCTTGCGACAAAGGCGGAAGTAACTCTCAAGGTTCACGCGGATAATGTCTTGAAAATCCTCGTCTTTCATCTGCATCAGCAGTTTGTCGCGCGTCACGCCGGCATTCGCGACCAGGATGTCTAGCTTGCCACCTGCTTCGATCGCTTGTCCCACAAGCGCGTCTGCTTGGTCAGGATCAGACAGATCGCAAGCCGCGATATGGGTACGCTCACCCAGCTCGCATGCGAGGGCTTCAAGTTTCTCGACACGGCGGCCTGAAAGGACGACTTCTGCGCCAGCGGCGTGCATCGTTCTGGCGATTGCTTCGCCGATGCCACCCGTTGCACCAGTCACGAGTGCGGTTTTTCCGCTTAGTTC
>JBCBGS010000207.1:0-3564 GCA_038526515.1 Pseudomonadota bacterium
ATTTGAGCAATGGCGGTCGCTCGAGCCAACAACAAAAGCAAAGGCTGAAAAGACGCTGAAAGCTTTGCAGGCAGGAGGCGCGCTGCCAAAGCTGGATTTTTCGGATCTGCTTCTTTGATCACGCCCGCGACCAGATCATAGCCTGATCCATCAGCGGTATGGAATTCAGCCAGGTTCTGCATCGCAAACACCGCAATCACAGAACGCACGCGGTTTGGATTACCGAGGTCGAACTTTGGGTGCTTCAATAGGTCTGCAATATCGCTCACGGACCCGGTGCCAGCTTGGACCGCGAACCATTTGTCCATAACAAGCTCATTGTCTGACCAGCTGGTCTCGAACGCGCTGATCGCATCGGCCTTGCTTGGTCCGTTCGCCGTGCAAAGCGCGCGGAGGGTTGTGAGGCTCTCAGTCATGTTTCCAGCCGCATCGAACAGCTCCTTGAGCGAGGCATCCGACGTCTCTCCCAAAGCGGCGAGCAAAGTGATAAAGGCGCTCCGCAGCGCGCGGGCACCGGATTGCTCTGCGTCAGGCCGGAAGGGGGCCGGGCTTGGCTTTGCCAAATAGGCAACCGCATCATCCGACAAGGCCGCGGCGAGGGCTTGCTGAACGGATTTACGCGCCTTGGCGAGTGCCGTTGGATTGGCGGGCGTATGCTCTAGGAACAGTTCTCCGACATCCGGTAGACGTGTGAGCAGGGCGGCAAAAGCTGGATCACTCATATTGTCACGTACGGCATCCGCGATTGCAGCGATGACATTTGTATCGGGCGCAGATGCGTCGCCATAGGCAAGGGCGAGAATATCCTTCTTCACCAAGGCCTGTAGGGCATCCCATTGGTTAAAGGGATCATTGTCCATGCGAGCCAGATCGAGGCGCTGCGCATCTTCAATTTGATGATCCAATCGGATCGGCGCTGAGAAACCGCGGTTCAGCGACACGAATGGGCGTCCTGCCTCACTCTTTACAGACCAGACCGTTTCATCGCTTTCGATTAGCAGCGTGAGATCCTCAAGTGTGGATCCATCCGGCGCAAAGGCCGCAACGCGCAGGGGCATCGGCAAGGGCGTTGGCGTCTCATTGCCTGGCGTTTTCGGATTGCTCTGTGTGAGCATCACGGTCAGCGTGTGGCTGTCTTCGTCCCACATCTCGCTGGCGGTGATCGTCGGTGTTCCTGGCTGGCTATACCAGCGGCGGAAATTGCTCAGGTCTTCGCTGCTCGCCTCTTCGAAACACTTATAGAAATGCTCGATGGTCGTGGCTTCGCCATCATGGCGATCAAAATAGATCTGCATGCCGGCTGCGAACGCCTCGTCACCAATAAGAGTTTTGAGCATGCGGATCAGCTCAGCGCCTTTCTCATAGACGGTGGCCGTATAGAGATTATCGATGCTGCCATAGCTGTCTGGGCGCACCTGATGGGCGAGTGGTCCTGCATCTTCGGCAAATTGGCGGGCGCGCAAGCGAATAACGTCTTTGATCCGCTGCACCGGGCGTGAGCGCATGTCAGCGCTGAACTCTTGGTCGCGGAAAACGGTCAGGCCTTCCTTTAGGCAGAGTTGGAACCAGTCGCGGCAAGTGATGCGATTGCCGGTCCAATTGTGGAAGTACTCGTGTCCAACGATGCTTTCAATCGCCTCAAAGTCAGCGTCTGTAGCAGTCGCTTCATCCGCCAAGACATAGGCTGAGTTGAAGATATTGAGGCCTTTATTCTCCATCGCGCCGAAATTGAAATCCCGGACGGCGACGATGTTAAACACGCCAAGATCATATTCTCGGGCGAAGACATCCTCGTCCCATTTCATTGAGGCTTTCAGGCTTTCCATGGCCCAAGCGGCGCGGTCACCATCGCCCTTATCGACATGCACAGCGAGATCGACCTCTGCGCCATTCATTGTGGTGTAGCTGTCGCGATACACATCATAATCGCCAGCACAGAGTGCAAAGAGGTAAGACGGTTTGAGGTATGGATCATCCCACTCGGCGAAGTGACGGCCGCCATCGAGGTCTCCGGTTTGGCCCAGTGTGCCGTTGGAGAGCAGGATCGGATACGCCGCCTTGTCGCCCTCGATCCGGACTTTGAACCGGCTCATCACGTCCGGACGGTCTGGCCAATAGGTGATGCGACGAAACCCAATACTCTCGCATTGCGAACAGAACCGCCCACCAGAGATGTAAAGGCCGGACAAGGCTGTATTCGCTGATGGGTCAATGGTTACAACCGTTTCCAGCGTGAACGTATCTGGCGCATCTGCGATCGTGAGGCGTTCATCATCCATGCTGTAGGCGTCGGCGGAGAGCGCTGTTCCGTCGAGTGCGATCGAGTCCAGTTTCATCTGGACCCCGTCCAAAACCAAGTCGCCAGAACTCAGGCGGCGGACCTGCATTTTGGTTCGGACTTTGGTTGCGCTTGGCTCGAGATCAAAAGCCATTTCCACCTGATCAATCGCAAACGGATATGGCGTATAGTCTGCGAGCTTGATTTGGACCGGCGTTTCTGTGCGCATGGGGAGCCCTTTCTGGATGTGTTTCCCTCCATTTAGCTATCCTGCGCCGCCTTGCAATCATACGATCCCGTTACCCTTGTTTTACGCAAGGTTCGCCTACCGTGGCGTCACGGGTTTCCGCGCACGTCAACCGCGCTATTGTTCCCGCTATAGAAAATGACAGGGAGGCCTGTGAGGCCATGAATTTTGACTTCTCCGATGATCAAAAATTCCTCGGCAATGAGGCACGCAAGTTCCTCGACGGGGAGTGCACCACGCAACATGTCCGTGAAGTGCTGAATGATGATGACAAATCTCATCATGAAGGTGTGTGGACCAAAGTGAAGGAAATGGGCTGGCTCGGTACGGCAATCCCGGAAGAGCATGGTGGTCTAGGTCTCGGCGCCCTTGAGCTTTGTGTCCTGGCAGAAGAGATGGGCCGCGCCTTGGCGCCCGTGCCATTCGCGAGCACCGTCTATTTCTTTGCTGAAGGCCTGATGATTGCCGGAAGCGATGCCCAAAAAGGCGCGGTACTTCCAGGCGTTGCCAGTGGCGACGTTATTGGCTGTTACGCCGCGAGCGAAGGCCCAGGCAATCCTGATCCGGCAAAACTGTCTGTCACCTTCGATGGTAGTAAGCTCTCTGGAACAAAGATCCCTGTCACGGATGGCGACGTTGCAACCCACGCGATTGTACTCGCCAAAGAAGGCAGCGGCGCGAGCTTGGTTCTCGTTGACCTCAACGGCCCGGGCGTCACACGCACGCCTGTCAAAACGCTAGAGCCAACGCGTAGCCATGCTGAAATCAAGTTTGATGGCGCGGCGGGTGAACGTCTCGGTGAAGCTGGCGCTGGCGGTGAAATGCATGATGCGATCATGAACCGCGCGGCTGTCCTTCTGGCCTTTGAACAGCTGGGCGGCGCCACGCGCTGTCTTGAGATGGCAACCGATTATGCCAAAGAGCGCTATGCGTTTGGTCGTCCAATCGGCGGCCACCAGGCGATCAAGCATAAGCTGGCGGACATGTACGTCAAAAACGAAGTGGCCCGCTCGAATTGCTATTATGGCGCGTGGGCACT
>JBCBGS010000208.1:0-3471 GCA_038526515.1 Pseudomonadota bacterium
GGCACCAGCAAGAAAACGCCCATTTCACAATCAGGAAACCAAGTGTTGTCCGGCCAAATGTACTTGCCCGTGAGGGTCGACGGCGTCGTTCCCGTCAGCTGTTTGGTACGCCGGATAAAGTGGGACTGATCTGCAAAGCGGGCGTTTTCTTGCTGGTGCCATGGTTCGGGTTCACCATGCACCATATTCTCAAGCGTTCTAAACGTGTTGGCCATGCTCATTTCTTGAAGCGGGCTATAGCCCAATCTCTTCTGAAACAACCGCTCCAGCTTACGCCGATTGGTCCCGACGAGATCCGCCAAGGCCTGCACCGTAAGTGCTTCTTCGTGCGCGAAAATCTGGAACAAGGCGGCTTCTATTTCATCAGCGGGCTCCAGGTGCGCGAGCTGGGTTTCTAGGACGTGGTCACAAATGTTGGCGCGCGTGTGACTGTCCGGCGCGGCGCGCAAATCGGCGGAAAGCTGAACTAACCAGGGAAAGCTCGAAACTGGCAAATAGGGTGAACTCAACGCGCTGGCATCGATGCTAAACAGACGTGATGTCATTCCCCGAAACAGATCAATGCACCAATAGTGGATCTCTCCATCTGTTGTGACCTGCTGCATACCCGGCGGGGTGAGCGAGATGAAACCAGAAGGGTCTGAAACAGTGTCCCCGATTTTGAATACGGGACCGTCATTCAGAGGAATGTTAATCCGGTCGACGGTGAAGAATGGCATCTCCGTCATCGTTACGGCCACTTCAATGTAGCCAGACGCCAAACCGCGGACGCGTGACCCAGGCAAATAGAAATGCGACCGCCCCTGCCATGACGCTGCAAAAACATCCATCGAGCCGCGCTCCCCGAACACGTTCAAACGCAATATGCTCGACCCTACGAGCGTCGCAATCAGAAATCAAAAAGAAGTTCTTTAAGATAAAATAGCTGGCAAGTTTGTCTTACGAGTATGGCGCATGCTTGTTTATTTGAGCGAGCGTTCCATCATTTCAGCACATCTGGAGAGACGAGAGTTGCCGTCTTAGCAGCTTCGACATCGCGCATCAGCCGTAACACGTTGCCGCTCCAGATTTTTTCGATGTCTTCACCACTGTATCCTGCCGCCAGCAAAGCGGCCGTGATCTTTGGAACCTCAGACACGTCTGCCATGCCATCAACGCCGCCGCCTCCATCCCAATCTGCACCTATGCCGACATGGTCTACACCAACCAAATCGAGCGTGTACATTAAGTGCTCTATGTATTTGTCAAAGGTCGATCTGGGCGCAGGATATTGTTGCTCCAGCGCGATACGGGCTGCTCGATAGGCGGCGGTCTCCGCTTCGGTCATTTCCGCGAAATTATTACCATACTCTGCATTGAGCGCCTCGAGCGCAGCGGCGCGTTCGGGTGTTGGCTGTAAGTCTTCCAAATATCCACCAAACGCGTTCACATGCACGACGCCGCCGCTCTCTGCGAGTTGAATGAGGAGGTCGTCAGGGACGTTGCGCGCATGCTCAAAGACACCATCTGGGCCACTATGAGAGAGGATGACCGGGGTTGTTGAGACCTCCATCATGTCGCGCAAAGCATCATCCGACGCATGCGAAGCATCGACGATCATGCCCAACCGGTTGGCTTCCCGGACCAGATCTTTGCCCAGCTCACTCAACCCGCCGTGCAATGGATCATCGGTGGAGCTATCCGCAAATTGATTGCTGTCAAAATGCACGAGACCAAGCATTCTTAGCCCGCCAACATAGAAGGTTTGCAGAAGCGTGATGTCTTCGCCCAGTGGATAGGCGTTTTCCATACTCTGAAAAACGACGATCTTGTTGGCTTCATGGATACGAGCGGCGTCATCCGCGGCAAAGGCGAGTTCAACAGATTCAGAATATTTTGCGGCAAGTTCCCTAATCGCAGCCTGCCTCAAGGTCGCAGATGTTCTCGCGGCAATGTATGACGCCTCATTTAAGGGACCGGGCGCCGTGTAGATGACCCAAAAACCGCCATCGAGTTTTCCAGCTTCCAATCTCGGAAGATCAACATTCGTGCGATCCGCCTCAAAAGATCCACGCTTGGAGAAGTCGTACCCGTCACGATGAAACAATGCCGGCGTGTCTAGATGCGCATCGAGCGTTAACAGGCTTTCATGGAAGTCTAAAGCGGTCGTGCTTTCTGCTGCGGGCGCTTGCTGCTCAGTGACAAGACTGCCAGACCCTTGAAGGGCTGGTGCACATCCGGCGACCGAAAGAACGGTGACACCTGCTAAACTAACCATAAGTGATTTCATCATTTTCTCGCGTTGAGATGGACCTATATCAGCGCTAAGCTTCGATTGAATCAGATGCAACGTTATATCATCACGATATCGAACCTAATACCTCCACATGCCCTGTTTTGCGGCAACAAAGACACCAAACGATAGGAAACATCCCATGGGCATTACACTTCCACAATTTACGGTAGCGGGCACGCCTGAGACTATGGGTCACCAATACGGAGAAATGTGCGGGGAACAGATCCACGCCTTCGTCGCAGATCGTGTCGCAGCGGTTGAAGAATACTTGTCAGACGCCGGGCATGCGGGCACCGATGAACTGTATCGCGCCGGCGCCGCTTGCCTACAAGAGGTGAAAAGCTTCGACCCCGAAGGATACTTAGAGCATATGGCGATGGCGAAAGGGGCTAACATAGACCCCGTGCTCTTATTCACGTCAGCGAATATGACGGACGTTCGAGACATTATTGTTCTGCCCGGCGACCCGCCCATTCTTGAAGACGAAGGCTGCACCGCGGCGCTTCTACCCTCTTCAATTTCGCAAAGCGGCCACAGTCTGCAGGGGCAAACTTGGGATCTGAACGGGCCGGACGTGAAACATGTAATCGCGATCCATCGTATCCCGGATGAAGGGCCAGAAACATGGTCCGTGACCTGCGCAGGTTGCCAAACGCTCATGGGGATGAACCAGCATGGTGTCACCGTTGGCACGACCAACCTGAAAACCAAGGGGGCTCGGATTGGAATTCCTTATCTCTCGGTTTTGCACAAAGCGCTGAAGCAATCGAACCGAGAGGCGGCCGGTCAACTCATCGAGACGGTGCAAGTCGCCGGCAGCCATACCTATTGGGTTGGCGACAAATTTGGGGCGATCGAATGGGAAAAGTCGCCAGACGAAGCCTTCTTGCGAACGACAGATGACGGGCCACTTGCTCGATCAAATCACTGTTTGTTTGAGTCTCATATCGCGCTCGAGTCTGACCTTTCTGAAAGCACGCACGCCCGGAAAGACCGAATGCAGACTATTCTCGAAGCTTCGCAATCGCATACGGTCGATAGCCTAATTCAATCCTTCGCCAGTCGCGCCGATGGACGATTGAGCATAAATCGATTTGCGGAAGATAATTCCGGAGCAACCACAAACGCTGTGGTCGTTTGCGATCCTGCAAACCTCGACTTCAGAGCTTGCCGCGGCCCAGCAGACCAGGGTGTTT
>JBCBGS010000209.1:0-3416 GCA_038526515.1 Pseudomonadota bacterium
CCCGGATCCAGCCAAATATGTGCCCTAGGAATGCCAGCCTGATCAGCCCGCGCATAAGCGGCGTCGAAAAACGCCCGCATATCATCGACGAAATTGATGTCCTCGCGCGTTTCACCGCGATTGTAGGTGACAACAATGATCGACCCGCTCTTTGCAACCGCGTCGGCCATTGCAGGATCATAAGTCATTCCTGAAATGTCATTGACGATTACCGCGCCTGCAGCGGCATTCTGCGCCGCGACTTTGGCTTTGTAAGTATCAATCGACAGAGGCGTGAGCGCCGTCTCGAACAAGTCGCTTGTGATTTGCTCGGTACGTGTGAGCTCATCGGCTTCGGACACTGGCGTGCTTCCTGGGCGCGTTGACTCGCCGCCAATGTCGAGAATGGCAGCGCCCTCCTCAACCATTGCTTTGGCCCGCGCTAAGGCGTCCGTCCGATCTGCATACAGTCCGCCATCTGAGAAACTGTCCGGGGTGACGTTGAGCACCCCCATCAGCATGGGCGTTTGCCGAACGGACGAGATCAGCTCATCGCGAATAATAGTTCTTTTCTCGATCATGACGGCGCGCTTATCCACTTTCCAGCATCAATCGTGATGCCAATTTAAACGCAGAGGGCAATTGTCCGGGAAATGTCGCGCCGTCAATCTTTGTAACTGGAGAAAATAGCCGCAACGAGTTGGTCATCAAAACGAAATCGGCAGCTTTGACCTCTTCCAGCGTGAGGCTGGCCTCAACAAGATCCATTCCAATTTGCGCAGCCTTGTCGAGCAGCCAGGCCCGGACTGTGCCCGGCAGAACGCCGTCCAAGACCGGTGGCGTGACAAGCTTATCGCCGATCGCAAAGAACAAGTTCCCACTCGTCGCGCAGCAGACATTGCCTGTCTCATTGAGGAAGAGCGCGTCATCGAAGCCAGTCTCCACGGCCGCGCGCCGGGCTAGGATATTGTCCATATAGGCAAGCGTTTTGTGCCGCGCGGTTGGCGAGCTTGAATTGCGCCGGATGGTGCTCGTCATAAGCGTCCTGGGGGCGTACTGAATGTCCGGATTGATCGGCGATAGTTTGCTCAAAAGCGTCGGACGCACATTCACGCTAAGCTCGAGACCACGCGGCGCAGGTCCGCGCGTGATCGTGATCCGAAAGGCGCCGTTCGCGTCTGGCGCTAGCGCTTCAGCTATGAATTGCGCAAGCCGATCAGGGCTCACATCCAATCCGATTGCCTGCGCATCGCGCAGAAGCCGCGCCACATGGAGATCCCTTTGCACCATTTGCCCGTCAATCACTAAGGACGTGTCGAACACGCCGTCGCCGAGCAGCAAACCGCGATCAGACAAGTCGAACAGAACCGTGTTCTGATCGGTCGCATCTTGTTCAATCCGGTTCATGCTGGCGCGACCACGTTTTGCAAAAAGGTCTTCAGCATTGTGAACCCATCCTCGCTCAAAATCGATTCAGGATGGAACTGGACCCCATAAGTTGGATGCGTCGCGTGCCGCAGGGCCATGATTTCGCCCGTCGGTGAGCGCGCCTCTATGATCAGATCATCGCCGACCGGCTCTTGCACCACGAGCGAATGATAAAGCCCAACTTTGAGCGGGGATTTCAGCCCTTCAAAGAGCCCTTTCTCGCTATGCTCAACCAGGCTTGCGCGGCCATACATCGGGGATTTGGACTTTCCTATTTTTGCCCCAAAGACTTGCCCAATCACTTGGTGCCCGAGGCAAACGCCGAGAATAGGAACGCGTCCGGAATACGTCCTCACAACCGCAAGCCTGGTTGAGCATAGCGAGAAAGGGCTCTTTGAAGGGCTGAAATCCCCGCTCAAAGTTGGGCTTTATCATTCGCTCGTGGTGCAAGAGCCGGTCGGCGATGATCTGATCATAGAGGCGCGCTCACCGACGGGCGAAATCATGGCCCTGCGGCACGCGACGCATCCAACTTATGGGGTCCAGTTCCATCCTGAATCGATTTTGAGCGAGGATGGGTTCACAATGCTGAAGACCTTTTTGCAAAACGTGGTCGCGCCAGCATGAACCGGATTGAACAAGATGCGACCGATCAGAACACGGTTCTGTTCGACTTGTCTGATCGCGGTTTGCTGCTCGGCGACGGCGTGTTCGACACGTCCTTAGTGATTGACGGGCAAATGGTGCAAAGGGATCTCCATGTGGCGCGGCTTCTGCGCGATGCGCAGGCAATCGGATTGGATGTGAGCCCTGATCGGCTTGCGCAATTCATAGCTGAAGCGCTAGCGCCAGACGCGAACGGCGCCTTTCGGATCACGATCACGCGCGGACCTGCGCCGCGTGGTCTCGAGCTTAGCGTGAATGTGCGTCCGACGCTTTTGAGCAAACTATCGCCGATCAATCCGGACATTCAGTACGCCCCCAGGACGCTTATGACGAGCACCATCCGGCGCAATTCAAGCTCGCCAACCGCGCGGCACAAAACGCTTGCCTATATGGACAATATCCTAGCCCGGCGCGCGGCCGTGGAGACTGGCTTCGATGACGCGCTCTTCCTCAATGAGACAGGCAATGTCTGCTGCGCGACGAGTGGGAACTTGTTCTTTGCGATCGGCGATAAGCTTGTCACGCCACCGGTCTTGGACGGCGTTCTGCCGGGCACAGTCCGGGCCTGGCTGCTCGACAAGGCTGCGCAAATTGGAATGGATCTTGTTGAGGCCAGCCTCACGCTGGAAGAGGTCAAAGCTGCCGATTTCGTTTTGATGACCAACTCGTTGCGGCTATTTTCTCCAGTTACAAAGATTGACGGCGCGACATTTCCCGGACAATTGCCCTCTGCGTTTAAATTGGCATCACGATTGATGCTGGAAAGTGGATAAGCGCGCCGTCATGATCGAGAAAAGAACTATTATTCGCGATGAGCTGATCTCGTCCGTTCGGCAAACGCCCATGCTGATGGGGGTGCTCAACGTCACCCCGGACAGTTTCTCAGATGGCGGACTGTATGCAGATCGGACGGACGCCTTAGCGCGGGCCAAAGCAATGGTTGAGGAGGGCGCTGCCATTCTCGACATTGGCGGCGAGTCAACGCGCCCAGGAAGCACGCCAGTGTCCGAAGCCGATGAGCTCACACGTACCGAGCAAATCACAAGCGACTTGTTCGAGACGGCGCTCACGCCTCTGTCGATTGATACTTACAAAGCCAAAGTCGCGGCGCAGAATGCCGCTGCAGGCGCGGTAATCGTCAATGACATTTCAGGAATGACTTATGATCCTGCAATGGCCGACGCGGTTGCAAAGAGCGGGTCGATCATTGTTGTCACCTACAATCGCGGTGAAACGCGCGAGGACATCAATTTCGTCGATGATATGCGGGCGTTTTTCGACGCCGCTTATGCGCGGGCTGATCAGGCTGGCATTCCTAGGGCACATATTTGGCTGGATCCGGG
>JBCBGS010000210.1:0-3388 GCA_038526515.1 Pseudomonadota bacterium
GCGCTGATGTTCGGGTGCCTGATCATGGGAATGTTCACCGGTCTTCCCGTGATCAGGCACCCGAACATCAGCGCGGGCAAAAGGTCGATCAAGATTTCCATAGGCCCTCGCGCACAAACGGTTCGTCCAAGTCGCCGCGCAAACGGACAACCATCCGCAAAAGAACTGACCAAGCACCCATCAAAGCGATCAATGCCGAAAGCGGCACAACGGATTTTATGATCCAGCGATGTGTCAAACCAAGACTGACGGGCGAACGCTCGCCCCGCGAGAACGAACGCTCGGCAAAATCAATGCCGTACCACATCACCAAAAGCAGAAACGGCGTCAGACACAGCACGATACCTGCGATTTCGAGACGCGCCTTGAACCGGTTTGAAAAGTTTAGTGAAAGGACATCAATGCGCACATGGGCGTCGCGCGTATAGGCATAGCCAAAGGCAAGCAGCGCAATGGCACCATGGATATGCCATTGCAACTCGCTCAGCGCGACCGAGCCGGTGTTGAAGAACTGACGGCCTATGACGTCATAAAGTACGACAGCCATGAGCGCGAGCAGCAAAAGCCCAGCCAAGCGTGCCGCGTAAACGCAAAGCCTCTCGAAAAGATGTGCAATTTTCAGCATGTTCGTTGTTTTTCTGTGCGAGGGGCCGTGGCCCCTCGCAGGCTAGACAATTAGTCTAGGTAGCCAAGTTCAGACCACTCAGCATAGCTTTCGCGGAAGTCGGTGATGCTTTCCCAAACGCGGGCAAAGTCTGCATCGGCAGCGGCACGTTCGACAACAACTTCGTTCCAGGCCCCCTCAAAGGTGGCCAGCATTTCTTCAGACCAACGGTGCACTGTGATGCCCTCAGCCTGCAGATCGGCCAGCGGCTGAAGTTGGATCGACTCACCTTCTGCAATTGTCGTCGCAACGTTCGCCGCACAAGCGGCTTCAATCGCTGCCTGCTGGCTATCTTCTAGCCCGTTCCACACATCTTTGTTGATGATGAAGTGCAAGAACGAGCTTTGCTGGTGCCAGCCGGGAAAATAGTAATGCGACGCGTGCTCTTGAAGGCCGATTGCCTTGTCCAGCGCCGGGAAACTAATCTCAGCTGCATCGATCGCACCGGTGTTCAGCGCGGTCATCGTGTCACCTGCACCCATGGACTGCGCTTGTACGCCCAGCTTTTCCATGGTTGCCGCACCCAGGCCGAAGATCCGCATCTTCAGGCCGTCCAATTGGTCGGGAGACGTGATCGGCTCTTTGAACCAGCCAGAGGCTTCCGGTGCCACGACCGAGCAGAGTTCTGAGTGGATGTTAAACGGTTCAGAGATTTCTGCCCACAATTCCTTGCCGCCGCCCTCGTACCACCAAGCGGTGTATTCCACAGCGTCAGGACCGAAGGGGAATGCCGTGAACAGCGACGCCGACGGGATTACGCCCTCGGCAAAGCCAGTGGCATACCATCCCGCGGGAACGGCACCGGTCGAAACAGCGTCCCAGATTTCGTTGGTCGCGACCAGTGCGCCGGGTGACTGATAAACGATCTCGACTTCGCCACCGGTCAGCCGCTTAACGCGCTCGGTCATATCAACGCCGGATGTTGCCAGAACAGGCAACGTCGGCGGCAAGAACGATTGCATGTCGATCGTCTCGGCCTGCGCAGACGCCGCAGCGATCCCAATCGCCATTGCGGATGTCGCCAGCAAATAACGGCCTGCTGTTGCGGCCTTGGATGTCTTGTTCATAGTTTCCTCCCTTGGTGACACATTCAGGCCTCCACCTGCTGCGTCGATCTCGACTAAACTCGCATTGCATTTTCGCGAAACGAGCCTTCGTTTTCTTGTGATCCTTGTCTTTCTTTTTGGGTTTGGCGCTACCAACCTCACTCCGCCTGGCGTGCCGTTCACAATTTGTCTTCTAGACATTAAAGTTTCCGAGCTGAGAGTGGAATTCTGGCCTCAAGAATGCAGGGTTGCGGAAAATGCAATGCTGGCCCAATATTTCGACCTAAATCGCATTCACTTACGATCATGGGAGCTGGGATGCACTTTGATTTTGTCACCTTGCGCGCCTTTTTGATGGTTGCAGATGCCGAGAACCTGCGAACTGCCTCGGAGCAGTTGAATTTGTCAATTTCGGCAGTCAGTCGGCGCATCAGTGATCTTGAGAAGGGTCTTGGGCAGCAGCTTTTTTTGCGCCACTCGCGAGGGCTGGAGATCACTGAAGCTGGCCGGCTTCTGGTGTCGCGCGCACGCGACACCTTTCGAAGCCTCCGTGCGATCGAGGACGACATGCAAAGGCTTGCGACCGGCACCCGCGGCAAAGTCTCAATCTGCGCCAACGGGTCAGCCTTGGTAAATGGCTTGGCCAAGCACATCCAATCTTTTCTAAGCCAGACCGACGACATTGATATCGACCTGCTGGAACTTTTGACGCCGGAAATCCTGAGCCAAGTGCAGCGCGGCATTGCCGATATCGGATTTGTTTCGAACACGATGCGCATTCCTGAGGGATTACGCACCCTGCCTTATCTGCATGACCGTTTGGTTCTTGTGGTTCCCAATTCGCATCCTCTTGAAGGACGCGTCAGCGCGTCTTTCGAGGATTTTCTAGACTGGGAGATGATCGGGGTGCAAAATGCCAGTTCACTCACCCGGCTGGTCCGCAAGGTCGTCGGCGCAGCCTCTCCAAGGTTTGCCTATAGTTATATGGCAAGCACGAACGAAGTCGCGCGAACGATGGTGGCCAACAATCTTGGCATTGCCATTCTGCCCGAGAAGTTCGTCTCGCCCTATCTGAAACTCTTACCAATTTCGATGATACCCATTTCAGGCGACTGGGCCGCGCGCGACATCTCCATAGTTGTGCGCGACGACGCGGCCTTATCCGGTGCACCGGAAACGTTTTTGAACTGGTTGCAGCGCCAAAGTTCGCAAGAAGCTGTGTAAATGTGAAAATATTGGCGCCGCAAGATACCTGACTTTCTTTCTTCGGTCGCGAAGAGAGCAAAACACGCAATCAGATCAATAACAGCTTTGTCTCGCGACTTGATCCTTGGCCTACGCCTCGATGCTGCAATTTGAGCGAACGGCTCGTAATCACACCGCGTCCTGGCACCAGAATTTCTACAGTCGCAGCATGAAGCGCGTTGCGTGCGCACGCAGCGAAGGTTCTTTTGGTCACCTATGGGCTCGACACCGACCAACGCCGCACAGGGGACAAAGACCCGCATTGAAATGGCGAACGGCAGGACCGTTCGCCAAAGTAGCTCAGATGTCGATACGTTCGGCGATGCTCAGGGCGTCTTCGAGTTCAACGCCAAGGTAGCAAACGGTACTATCGACCTTCGTGTGACCAAGTAACAGTTGGACCGCGCGAAGGTTTCCGGTCTTTCGGTAATTC
>JBCBGS010000211.1:0-3371 GCA_038526515.1 Pseudomonadota bacterium
ACCAGTGGAAGTCATTTCCTTGAAACCAGTCCGATGGTCAGGCTCCGCAGGGATCGGCACGGCGGTCAGCTCAGTCAGTGCTTGCAGATTTGCAGGGCAGGGGTCTCTTGGGTTTCTATAGGAGCGGGTCATGGCCAAAGTCAGCGTAAACCTCGATGACGATTTAGAGGCGGACGACAATGCGCAGAAGCTGAGGACGATGGCAGCGCCGCTACCAAGCGTGAGTAAAGCAAAGTCGTCAGCCCTGAAGGATGCGCCGCGCGTCCAGTTCTCATTCACCAATGTGCCAGAGCCAATCAAAGAAGCATTTGCGACAGAAGCCAAAAAACGGGGAGTTACAAAAAAAGAGCTTTTGTATGAATGCCTCAGAGCTGGAGGGATAGAAATCCCAAAAACCTCTGAGATTGACGGCCGCAGAAGATAACAGATAACTGTTATCCACTAAGGAACTTTTGTTTTGCCAAGCGTTAATCCAGATATCCTGATTTGGGCGCGTGAGACCGCTGGTCTGACGCCTGAAGATGCTGTCCAAAAGCTTGGCATCAAAGATGCTCGAGGTGTCGAAGCTTTGGTAAGACTGGAACAGCTAGAAACGGGGGAAGTTGCGCCAACACGACCGATGCTTGTGAAGATGTCAAAGCAATATCGTCGGCCGATCCTAACATTCTATTTGAGCGCACCACCGAGAACAGGTGATCGAGGAGAAGACTTCAGGACACTCCCCGAAGCGTTGGCCATAAGTGACAAAGCTTTGGTTGATGTTGTCTTAAGAGATATTCGCGCACGTCAGGCACTTGTACGCAACGTTTTAGAGGAAGAAGACGAGGCTGAGCCGTTGCCATTTATTGGATCGGCACGTCGGACGGAGCGACCGGAGGTACTTGCTCCGAAAATAGCTGAAGCTATCGGTTTCGATATTGGAACTTACCGGAAATCTCGGAACATGGGTGATTCAGTTGCATACCTACGCGGCCAAGCTGAAGCCGCAGGGATATTTGTTCTGTTTGTCGATAATCTGGGCAGCCACCATACAGAGATATCTGTCGAAGCCTTTCGGGGGTTTGCTTTAGCCGATGATGTTGCGCCCTTCATTGCGGTGAATGCGAATGACTCCAAAGGCGCTCAGTCGTTCACAATCGTGCACGAACTGGCCCATCTCTGGCTAGGCGTAACAGGTGTAAGTGGACGTGCGGTAGAGCGGGAAATCGAAAAGTTCTGCAACGACGTAGCTGGAGCGTTTCTTTTACCGGAAGGTGTGGAACGACTTCCAGTCGATGCCGATACTGAATTTGATGAAGCCGTTCAGATGATCCGAGACTTTGCAGATGAGCGCAAGGTGAGCGCGTCGATGGTTGCCTATGCACTGCATCGCGCAGGCGCATACACCTACGAAAGATGCGAGCAAATCTCTCGTGTGTTCCGCCAAAACTTCCTTGGTCAGCGTCAAAGGGACCGTGACTTGAGCCGTGATGCCGATGGTGGGCCGACTTACCCAGTGATCCGCAGACACCGCGCGGGGCCAGCCTTGGTCGAGTTCGTTGACAGGATGCTGGGCGTTGGAGCCATCACAACGACAAAAGCCGGGAAGGTTCTAGGCGTCAGTGGAAAGAACGTTGACGGCGTTTTGAAAGCTGGTGGTCCGCGTGTACCGGCTTAAGGATTGATTTTGCTTTACCTATTGGATGCCAACACACTTATCGACGCAAACCGTGACTACTACGGTATCGGCCAAGTGGACGAATATTGGGAGTGGTTGATCCATTGCGGTGAACTTGGCCAGGTGAAAATTCCGCTCGAAATCTACGAAGAGCTGAAGGCCGGAAAGGACGCGCTCAGTGAATGGACGAAAGCCGCTGAAACTGAGGCTGCGCTACGCTTCGAAGAGGAGGTTGATATTGACCTTGTGCGGCGCGTCACTGAGGAAGGCTACGCGCCGGACCTAACAGACATTGAAATAGAAGAAATAGGCCGTGATCCGTTCCTAATCGCCTATGCCCTGGCAGATGCGGAAAACCGTGTGATCGTAACAACTGAGCGGTCCAAGCCCAAAGCGCAGCGTAAGAACCGAAAAGTCCCAGATGTAGCACGTCAGTTTGGGGTTCGTCCGTGCACAGCCTTTGAGTTCGGTCGAGAGCTAAAATTCCGTACTGACTGGCAACTACATATCTAGGGATGTGTAGTTCGTCTACTCACCAAGTTGCCTGGCGTACTAGGGTCAGGATGCATTGATTTTCGCTCTCCGGCGTGATTCACGTTTGCTCAAAACGGAGCGGTGACGTGAGTGATCTCTACTGGTTGACAGACGAGCAAATGGCGAAGCTTTCGCCGTATTTCCCCAGGTCGCACGGCAAACCCCGGGTCGATGACAGGCGTGTGCTGAGCGGTATTATCTTCATCAATCGCAATGGCTTACGCTGGCGAGATGCGCCGGCTGAATACGGTCCGCCCAAGACACTTTACAGTCGTTGGAAACGGTGGAGCGAGAAAGGTATCTTTGCCCGAATGCTCCTGGAGTTGGCCGATCAGGGCGGCGAAACAGACACGCTGATGATCGACGCAACCCATCTCAAGACGCATCGCACTGCCACGAGCATGCGGCTGAAAAAGGGGGGCGTGGCCGCCTGATCGGGCGGACGAAGGGCGGGATGAACTCGAAGCTTCACGCCGTCACGGATGCCTTGGGGCGTCCTTTGCGAATGTTCCTAACCGCCGGGCAGCGCAGCGACTACATCGGCGCGCGGGGTTTGTTGCATGATCTCCCAGACGCCAAACACATGCTGGCGGATCGCGGGTATGATGCGGAGTGGTATCGTGAAGCCCTTGAAGACAAGGGCATTATGCCTTGCATCCCTTCTCGTAAAGGCCGCAAGGTTCCTATCCCGCACGATGTCGACCGATACAAGAAACGCCACAAAATCGAAAACTGCTTTGCCCGCCTCAAAGACTGGCGGCGTGTCGCAACCCGCTACGACAGGTGCCCGAAAGTCTTCCTCTCAGCCTGCGCTTTGGCTGCAGTGGTCATGTTCTGGTTATGAATCCTGACCCTAGCCACTCACAAGCTCAATGCATAATTGACGATCGCGCGCAGTTCATTGATCATACCAAGGCATGTGACACGATAGCTGGGGTTCGGAATTGAAAAAAACGACACGTTTTCGTCTAGTTGCGCGAGTCATTCTGATTGCTCTTTTGCTTCCAACGATGTCTTTAGCTGATGATGATCAGCCAGTGAACCTAAAGCGTGAACTTGAGCTTTTGAGAGAGCTTGCTGTGACTTTCGATAATGGAGTTACAGACATTGACAAGCTCGGTCAGGAACGTCGCAGCACAGAGGAATATTTTGAAACGTATTCAACAACTCTTCGAAGAAT
>JBCBGS010000212.1:0-3350 GCA_038526515.1 Pseudomonadota bacterium
GTTCGGAAAGCTGTCTTGTGAACTTCCGAAATTCGATGAAGCGCCGTTTGATGCGTTCGTTTTTTCATTGGGTCGTTTGCTCATCGTAACCTCCTATTCAGTGTGCGAACGAGGGTGCCAAAAGTCTTCCATTCGACATGGCCGCGAAGTGGAAAAACAAGGGGGCGTATGGTTACCACTATATAGCGCTTGATTGCGGACTCTGAAGGTATCGGACGGTCAGGATACTTGGAGGTTAATGCACTGCGGACTTCATCCGCTTCGGCATTGACGCCTTCAACAGCCACACCCTCGCAAATGCGGCCTTCGATCAACGGCTTGAGCAATTTCCCGCGCTCGGCTGGCCGCCCTCCAAGATTCTTGCGAGGCACCCCCGCCAAATAAGCGAGGTCGGCAACTACGCTCAGTTCACCGGTAGCGATGTCGATCTCAACAAACTCATCAAGCCGTACCGTCGCCGAACCAGCCATTGGCAAAGCTCCTTGAGCGGTCACCACAAGCCGCCATTCAGACCGGGCTTCACGCCCCAAAGCATCTCCGAATGTGCACGCATCGTCTTCGGCCTCCAAGGTCGGATGAAAGTAGAGCATCACCGTCGCGGTGTCGGTTTGGACCGCACCTATCCGCCAAGTCTCGCCGGAAACGCTGGATGACTTGCGCTGCCGGCATCCAAGGGCATCCGCCAAACGATCAATCAGTTTTGGAATATCTGGCAAAAACGCTGCCACTTGCGCGGGATCAAGCGTCAGAAAGCCGAGGTCTGGGCAGCAATAACCATACCGATCTTCTTGATAGACAACCGGTGCGGAATGTGGCGCGACGCACTCATCGCACACAATCGAAGCCAAAACGTCCGCTTCGCGAAGATAGCGATGACGGACTAGAGCCCGAAAGTCTTCATCGCCGTCAAATTTTGCGGATACCTTTCCGCCTTGTGCAACTACATCGCATAGGCGCGCTGCTACGCTCACGCGATCACCTCCAACAACTCATCTTTCGTTGGCGGTGGGTCCAGCAACTCCCACCGTTCCAAAAGGTCGAAAACAAATTCCTATCTGCTTCGGACTTGTTCATTACGCTTGTGGTGTTGGGCGTTCGCAAGGTCACTGTCAGAACGTGCCCTTTTTCTTCCGTCGTGAGGCGCTTTGAAAATACGCAAGGATGCCGCAACAATGTGCCAACCTCCTGCCTGCAATGGCGACGTAATTCCAAACCGTCGTTCCAAGAACCGATAGAGGGTTTCATCCTCACCGCGCTTTTCCGCCATCAAAAAAGCCCCATCCGAGGACCGGAACGACAGCGATGACACCTCTACACTTTCAATTCCGTCCGCAGGAACGATCGTCAATTTGGGCACGCTACACAGCACCTCAAGACGAACATTTCGACGCGGAACTTGGACGGGAGGCTTCGACCCAGGTGCAAAATGCTTAGCAAAGGCCTGCAGATACTTGTCGCGGAACTTATGGTAACCTTTGGCGCAAATCTCGACGATCTTCTCTTCAGAGTCACAAACCACTCCGACCTCAAGCACCTTTTGACGCGTGTGCCGCTCAAGGCTTGTCTCTCCGAAAGCCAGTTCGCTTTCAGCGTGGTCTTCGACATATATTGTGGCTTGGGTCAGTTTCGTTTCTGTTCCTGTAGCTGGATCAAGTCGGACAGGGTGAAACCAATCAGCTTCGCGCTTGCGGTGCGCGGGCAATTTCAGAATGTCGATGGTTTCCGCCAAGAACGCGTCTTGCGTACTTCTTTTGTCCAGAACCCAAGGCTTACCATCATCGGCGAATTGAAAACGCGCCCATTGCTTTCCGTCGGTCTTGCGAAGATAGGATGCCTGAACCTGAACCCGGTCGATCATCAAACGTTCATACTGTGTCGCCAGCATCAATAGGATATCTTCAACGCCTTCATACCCCTCCAGTTCGACGCCTTCTCCCGCGCATACATGCGCAACGCCACTCATGCCATCGTCGGATACAAGTTCAGCCAATAGTTCCAATTCAGCTTTGACCGCGTCTTGTTGAGAGTCAGGCAAGCCGGTAATCAGCGCCTCAATCGACCGCACGAATACGGTGCCGCGCCCATCACTGATCCAATCGAAACTGTCCTCCGCATGTACGCCTCGTGCGACTAGAAATTCCTGCAGCCGCTGCGAGGGAGATTTGCGGATAAATGCACTAAGTGACGCCATATATTGACCCTGATCAATTGACCTCATCGACATATGGGGTTCGTCGGCGTACCGCATAAGTTGTTTGCGCTCAGAATCTACACTTAGGAGCAGTGCGCTGTATTTTGAACTGCCGGAATTCTCGGCCCGTTTCACGAAAGATTGCATCTACTTCGTGCAAAAAACCAGCCCAGCCGATCTCTACTTTGCAGCCTATCTCTTCAAGGTTTTACGCTGTCCGCTTCGCGGACAAAGCCAACACTTCTATCTGGCAGCGATTGTTCCCGCTGCACCGACCATTGCGCCTGCAGAACTACGGTTCAACCAAAGCTGTGCGCGTTGTGTTGAAATCATGCGGCTGGCGCGGTCAGCGGCTGCTGCGTAAGCAATCAGCACAAGCGCCCATACTCCGACGATGATCAGGCTGAGCTGAAACGCAGCGACCAGAGTGATGGCCGATACATCCATCACCGCAGGAAGAAGGGCGATGTAAAACCCGATAGCCTTTGGGTTCCCTAGCGGAAGCAAACTCCCGAGGCCAAATAGCTTGAAACCCTCTCCTTTCGGCGCAACGGTCGACATCTTTACAGGCTTCGCGGTCCACATTTTGTAAGCGAGGTCAAGAAGATAAGCGATACCGACCCATTTGATGATCGCAAAGAAGGGTCCCATCGCTGCTGCCAGGGCCGCAAGGCCGGTGACCGCAAGAGCAAACAAAATGAGATCTCCGAGAACTAAGCCGCAGATGAAAGGCAGGGTACGCCGCAGACCGGTAGTCGCGCCTTTGGCCACAACTGCCGCCGACGCAGGACCCGGCGAAATTGAGTCCACCAAAAATATAAGTGTGAAAGCTATCACCAATTCAAACTGCAAAACCTTGTCTCCTTAGCCGCTGGCTGAATGGTAGCACGCCTTTCTGCATCTGCGAGAACAAATCCGGTCTGGTAGGTATGGGCTCAAAGCAGCCCTCCACTGCACATAGCGCCAATGACCGGTATGCTGGACAAACCGGCCTTTTGCTCGCGCAGCTACTGCTGAAGCAGCATACAACCACACGTGCTGCGAGAAAATTTTGCCGTTGCCACGCAGCTCCCCAATCCAGTCATTCATAACCTTTGATTTCCCTCAAATTCAGAGCACGCTTTAGTCTCCGCCGCGCCCTTTTTGGAAAGGTTGCCGG
>JBCBGS010000213.1:0-3346 GCA_038526515.1 Pseudomonadota bacterium
GTACAGCTGCGTTGATCGGCGTGGTATTGTCGATCTCTGAGAGTTCGAGCTCCCGTTCGTAAAGATCGGGGGAATACTCAAGCTGAATACGTGTTCTTTCCCCGACCTTCCAATCCACGCCTGCGAATAGACTGGCATCGCCGCTAAACCATTGCGCGGCCTCCACGCCGCCGCCTTGTCGAAACTCTCGTCCACTCCGCGTCTCTAGACTGTCCGACAGAAGACCAAGCGGATTGTCAAAACTGTTCCGGCCCGCCAATCGGCCCCACCCAATCCCAAAAGACAGGGCAACGGTGTCATCGATGGATCGTGTCGCGACAAGGTACTCGGCACTAAAAATTCCGGTCCCAAGAAAATCCCTTAGACCAAGCGCCACATCGGCACCGACCCTTTGTTGATCAGCAAGCGCAAACTGTACGTCGAAGCTCCGGTCGAAGACTTGCCCTTTGAACAAAGAGTCCAGAGGATTGTCCCTGGGCTGAAAATCTCTCAGAATTGTGTACCGAAACGCCCCAGTTACACGCGGGAAAATCTGAAACGTCACGGCGTTCCGACTGCTGCTTAGGGCTATCGAGGAGGAAAAGCTCAGCTCGCCATCTGGTAACCGATCGGCTGATGGGAGCTCGACGACACCGGGCATCCCGAAGTCGTTAATAGTCGGGCGTTCGGCTGACACACCTGTCCACACCAAAGTGAGCCCGACCGCGGCCGGGATAAATAGAATTTTCTGCCTCAACACAGCTCGGCCCCCAAATAGGGTTTTTATGACCGGCTATTGGTTACTGCCGGATTAATTTGAATAATAACGATTACCGTATGCGCCGTAAGCACCGTAATTGCTGCCGTAGCCATACCGTCGCATTCCTGCCGCACTTACCTGGCTGAGTACGAGGCCAGACACCTCTTGTCGTGCGTTTCGGATGAGACGAAGTGACTCATCCAGCTGCGATTTGGTCGTGCTGTCCCATTTGACAGAAAGCAGTGTAACGTCAGCAACTTGCGCGATAATTCGCGAGTCCGGCACAACCAAGACAGGCGGCGTGTCGATGATGATGACATCGTACTCTGACCGCCGCTCCGCGATAAATTCTTTGAACTTCACGGATGAGAAGATATCCGCCGCATTGAAGGAGGATGCCTCACCGAACAAGACATCGATTTTCAATTCCGGATCTTCGAGCCTGGCTTTGTCAAACGCGACTTCGTCGAGAAGGACCGAAACGATCCCTTTCAATGGCGCATCTGTGAAGTACTCATTGAGCGTACGTCGCCGAATATCCCCCTCAATCAAAAGCACTTTTTGCCCCATTGCCGACAGGTTTTGCGCGAGGGCAAGTGATTGGGTCGTTTTCCCTTCGCCAGGCAAAGACGAAGTGGACACGATCACCTGTGGAGAGTTGTCGATGTTTGATAGCATCACGGAGGTACGGAGGTCCCGAACAGCCTCGGCAGCGGCTGAGGTTGGTTTTGACCGTAGATATTCCAGCACCATCGGTCGCCCGCTAGCCTGAATGAGCGGGATCTGTCCCAACACTGAAATCCCTGTATGCGCTTCAAGCTCGTCCGCAGTCTTGAACCCTTGTTTTCGGAGATTATTCAACAAGACCAACCCTGCTCCAACCATGGCACCGAGGATCAACGACAACGCCAAGATGCGGCTTTTGCGAGGCGCGGATGGTGTTGTCGGAATCACAGCGTTGGACAGGACGCGGCTGTCGGCCTGCTGAATGCCTTGTTGTGCAGAGATCTCTTTCAGCCGCGTCAGGAAGTATTCATACAGCAGGCGGGTCGCCTCAGCCTCACGTGTAAGCTGTTGTAATTCAATGAGATCACGGCTTTGTTGAGCGATCCGCAATTCAAGTGCTCGGACCGAACCCGTCAAGGCCTGCAATTGCGCACCAGCACTATCGTAGTTTTGCTTGATGCGCATCATGAGGACTGCGTAACGGGTATCGAACGCGTCTTGCCCTTGTTGGTCGTCTGCGATCGCGCTGGCCAGTTGTGACAACTGCGGGTCAACAGCCACAGCTAGTTTGTCGTCTGTGGTCTGCGCCGTTTCAAAGGCTTTGAGATCAGCGCCAAAATCGTCCAACACCATTTGGGCATCCGTTGTCCGTTGCCTCAGTTCATTCAACTCGAGTTCCGCATCACGAATGATCTCGAGCGACACAAGGTCCGTTTGCGCGTTGAAGTCTGAGATCGCCGCCTCGGACTCTTCCAGTTCAACCTTCAATTCGGCCACTCGGTTGCTTAGGAAAGTTGTCGCCTGTTTCATCGCATCAAACTTCACGTCGATCTGATTGATGATATAGAGGTCGACCAACGTATCCGCGAGCTGTGCTGCCTTTGTCGGGCTTTCGGAGGTAACTGTAATACGGAATACCAATGAACCAGTGACGTTCTGGACTTGGACTTTTCCCAGTAGGCTGGAGATCACGCGGTCGCGGACGCGTTTTTCTTGCAGGATATCAGCGGCTTCTTGTTCCGCGGCGGTCAGTGTCGGTTCTGGTTGTTCTTCGTTACCACCGGTGAGCAGGTCGATCCCCCCCAAAACGGCAGACCTAAGCTGCCCCCGCATCCGTGACCCGAATGTAGGCTCCCGGAGTGAACCATTGAATTCCGGATCACTAATCAAATCCATTCGGTCGACGACCCGCCCCATGAGGCTGCGTGCCCGCAGAACTTCAATCTCTGATTTCACTTCGGTTGAATCGCCAGAAATCCCACCAACAACGCCTTGCAGATCAACGGGAGAGGTCTGGTCCGTCTCAAGGATCACCACGGAAGTGGCACGATAGACAGGAACCGAAACAACAAATGCTTGGTAGATTCCGACCAGACCGGCCAATACCACGCATAGCAGAATGATCCACTTTCCGAGCCAAAGTGTGTTGAGCAGACCGAAAATGTCGATCGTGTCATCATCTTGCGCCGGATCGATCCGCTCAACCAAACGCTTTTGGACGGGCTCAATGGGGGTGTTAATGGAATTCACTGAATTTCCCTCCTGCAAGGAGACTTTTTGCTTCTGCTCGCGCCCGTGCGGCAATCAATTGGGCGTTCTATCGCTTATTGGCCACAAACTACCGTAAAATAAAGGATTCAACAACGGTCATCATGTTTCACTACAGGCGACTTTGTGCTATGGGTTGTGTAGCCCCCTTTAGGAGATTTCCTGATGACCACTAAACGAATTTCTTGCCTTCTTTTCTTCGCCCTGACCCCTAGTTTTGTGGTTGGTCAGAGCGCAACACCTGTGTGCGGTCCCGGCCTCGTGCCGAACGGCGCAACATGTATTCCAGGCAACAACGGCTCTGGAACTGATAATCTTGGTTTGCCGGAAAAT
>JBCBGS010000214.1:0-3265 GCA_038526515.1 Pseudomonadota bacterium
ATTCCTTCGATCTCACGCGCCGGAAAGTTGCGTAGTTCAATCGTCTCGACCCTGGTGCGATCATACTCATCCAAGCCTGACACGATTTCGCGCAGTCTCGGCATGTTCGAGGCGTAATCAACTACTGCAAGCGTATTCGACCGCGCATTCGCGACGACTTGGCCCTGCGCATCAATCAATGGCTTCACCATTTGCGCCGCTTCAATCGCGCTAAAATTATCGAGCTTAAACACCTGAGTGATGAAAGCATTGGGTCCAACGCCGCCGACTGCAGCCTCACCAATCGCCATTTGCTCCGGCACAATCCGATAGACCCCTTTACCGGCCGGCACCGCGGCAAACCCCTGCACACGCAATGTCGACAGGAACACCTGGAACACTTCATTCGTGCTCATTGGCGCTTGCGACATTACCGTGACCTTACTGCGCCGCACATCGGGGTGCAGGATGAACGTGTATCCTGTGATAATTGAGACATCATCGATCAAAGCGGTGATATCAACATCATTCAAGCTCAGGACGTGCCGCGCGGCCTGAGGGGAATTCATTTCTGCCATGACGCCGGATTGCAGGCAGACAGCCAAAGCGGATACGGCAAAAAACTTCTTCATGATTTAAACCTTACTCACCCAATTCTAAACGAATTGTGCGTTCTGTTCCGTTGCGGTCTACGCGCAATATCGCAGTATCGATCTCTTCGAACGTCTCAAACAAGTCTTCAACATCAATATTAGCGGTAGGTGTCCCGTTAAATTGCAGCAATACATCGCCGGGCTCGAACCCGGCTTGACGCATTGCCTCTGGATCGCCGCGCGCAGAAACCCGATACCCTTCGACACCACTCTCCAGCCGTGTCGGAGCAACACTCATGGCCGTAAAAAGAATTTCCGCCCCCGCCACTTTACCCACAATCGGCGGTAAACTCTCATTGGATGGCTCAGACGCGCTCTGGGCCCCGGCACCTGGCAGAGCGACTTGTGAGTCATCGCCGATTACTGAAAGTCCAGCGCTGCGTCCGCCCCGCATTAAAACTTCTGACGCTCCGTCGCGATTGATGATGACACGATCGGACAATACCCGCTCTAATGATACACCGCCGATAATATCGTCCCCAACAGCATACCGCTTGGTCTGATTATCTGGCGTTTTGATAAAAGCCGTGCCGCTACGGCTGGGAGCATCAGAGGAAAACACCCCCAACAATTGCAAATTGAGGTTGGTTTCTGGGGCCTCGGCAATCACTAACTCCGCCACATCACTTTTTGCGAATGGGTTGCCGCTAATCAGAACGGTGCGATCCACACTTAAAAAGGCGCCGCTCAAAGTCCCAGAATATGGCGATGGCAGCGGCCGATCAGGAAATTGAGATACCGATTCAAGAGGGGCTACAATCAGCCAAATTAGTCTCGCAATCAGCGATGCAATCACTGCGATGAGCAGAATCTCAGCCACTATTCTCGCTGGCGACTGCCAACGTGCCAAAGCTGTGAAAAGGGTCTGGTTCATCAGGCTCATGCCATCCTAGTAAATGATGGGCGACAATGCTGCCACCCATCCTCGCGTGATAAATCTTGTACGGCAAGCGCCTTGCCGCAAAATTACCAAATTAAAACCGGCGTTTGATGCCGACTGAGATTGCCGTGCCTCGGTCGTAACCGTCGACGATGACTTCTTGGTTCGTGCCTTCTTGGAAGGCTTCATAGTCTTCGCCCAAGATGTTCTGAGCTTTGATAGATAGTTCGTATTCGCCGCTCCCGAAATCAAAGTCTCGACTATAGGTCAAGTCGACCGTGGTCGGAATTTTCTCGAGGATCGCCGGAATATTCGCAGTTCGATTTTCCGCCCGGCGAATACGCTCGCTCGCATAATTCACCAAGATACGGAATTTCGAGCGCGCGATATCATTATCGTAGCCCAGCTGCAGGTTAAACAAGTGATCTGATTGCCCCTGCAGGCGACGCCCATCGATGATGAAGTTCTCAGCGGCTGTTGGGTCCGCCTCAGGAACGCCGCTCGCAGCGGACGCTCTGACAACTTCGCCATCCGTTGAAACTTCGGAATCGGTAAAGGCGTAGTTCGCTTTCAGGACGATCTCGCGATCGCCTAAGAAGTTCCAACCGAACCATTCATCAAAGTCTAGGTTTTTCTCAATTTCTGCTTCGAAGCCTGACAGAGTTGCACCAGGCGCGTTGATGAATGAGTTGATGCTGGAGTCACCGAACACGAAGCTCACTTCTTCGATCGGATTGTCGATATCTTTGTGGAAAACGCCGAGCGTTACAAACTCGTTTGGAGAGAAATAATACTCCCAACGCGCATCAAAGTTCTCGACCTCAGAATTGAGCAAGAATGGGTTACCGATGAAACTCTCATCTGTTTCAGAATTGATAAACTGAACGAACGCCAATTCCCGGAATTGAGGGCGGGTGATCGTTTGTGAGTATGCAGCACGGAGCTGCATATTATCAGTAAAATTCCATGTCGCGCTCGCGCTTGGCAAGCCATATTGAGATGAAATCTCCGCTTCCGTAAAGCCATTGTCTGGCAGTGTGAAATTCAACGTGTCCGAGGTTTGGAGCGAGTCCTCGTAGCGCACGCCACCAGAAACACGCAGGAAGTTGGTCAGCTGCAAATCTGCCTTGAAATAGAATGCATCTAATTCGAGGTGCCCGGCGAAAGCCTCTGGGAATTCCGAACCACCGACTTCCCGAAGCTGCAATAGACCAGGGCCGATATTGCTATCGCCATAAATGATGTCGACACGCGTTTGGGCGATCGCAGGATCTAGGTTTCCATCAAAGCGATAGATTTTCGTGAGCGTATCACGATTGGACTCATAGAATGTCCAACCACCGCTCAAGGTCGCTTCTTTGCCAGGCAAGAAATCAACATTCAGTGGAAGCTCTACATCTGTTCCGATTTCCTGAGCATCGTCTTCGATTTTAGAGAACACAGTCGAGTTGCGTCGAGCGGAGTCGATTTGGAAAACCCCATCGAAGTCGCGAGTTTCACCAGATGTGTCTTCGTAAATGACTTCACGCTCATACGGTGCATCGCGTGTTGCTTCAGAGTAGGATGCACGCCAGTTGAACTTCAAATCCGACAGTTCAGACCAAACGTTTCCAAGCTCTGGGAAATAGTGCTCGCCGCGAACCTGGCCGGTTCCGAGCTGACGCTCAAACCACTCCAATTTATCGGCACGCACATCATTACCGTCCGCAAAGTCCACCTGAGAGAACCCAATCAGAGTACGAGCCTCTTTGGT
>JBCBGS010000215.1:0-3239 GCA_038526515.1 Pseudomonadota bacterium
CAGGTGAGTTTGTCCCTTTGGCAGAGCGCGCCAATTTGATCACTCAATTGGACCAGTCCGTATTCAAAAAAGCGATCTTACTCGCCCAGACCTGGCTCAAGCCGTCGCAAAAAGTTGCAATCAATGTCTCAGGCCGAACGCTTCTGAGTGAGGGTTTTGTGGACTTTGTCGAAGAGGCAATCGCCCAATCCTCGCTGCAAACTTGGCAGGTTCAAATCGAAATCACGGAGACTGAGATTATCGAGAATGAGGAAGTTGCCGTTTCGATCTGCCGGCAACTTAGAGACCTTGGTTTCTCCATCACGCTCGACGATTTCGGCACTGGATTCTCGTCTCTCAGCTATCTTTCCATGCTGCCCGTGAATGCGCTGAAGATCGACAGGTCATTCGTGCAGCATTGCGACGGCGACTCAAACTTGAAGATTCTCAAATCAATCATCGGTTTGGCGCGCAGCCTCGGCTTGAACGTGGTCGTGGAAGGAGTTGAGCAAGAGTCTCAGCTGAGCGTGGTGCGCGATCTTGGCTGCCGTCACGTTCAAGGCTTTTACTTCTCTCGCCCGATTTCTCCCGAAGATTGCGCGGCATTGAACCGTCACGAAACGCCGCCGCCAGCAAATATCCGTCAACTGCGCGGTTCTTGGGCAGGTTAAGGCTCAACAACTCAATGTGAACGCATGCGCCTTGATGATGACAAGGTGGCTTCCTAGATTCAGTCTAACACCGATCCTCTTATGGCGGGGCTGCCAAGATGGGGCCTTGTGAGTGTCGAGTGTCCTGGTCCTGTCTGAAACGGAAGGAGTAGACCATGAATGACCTAGAAAAGCCGACCACCGGCGAGAATGACTTCAGCCGGTTTGTCTATTTCCGAAACATCAATGAGCGCGAGCTCGCTGAACTGCCAGCGGATGCCTTGAGCGGCGTCGATGATGTTGATGAACTTGTCGTTGTGACCAATGGCGACGGCCAAAAGCTGGCCATCATTGAAGGGCTCGAAGCTGCAGAGGCGGCTGCAGAGGCCTATAAGCTTCATGCGGTCAGTGCGCACTAGAGCGCACGACACTTTTACAAGATAGCTGGGATTACGCGATCAGGTGGGCGATGCCCATCGGCGAAGGTTTTGATATTGATGATCACCTTCTCGCCCATCTCATTGCGCCCCTCGACCGTCGCTGATCCCATATGCGGGAGCAGGATAACATTAGGTAGGCCAACCAGGTCTGGGTTCACGGCGGGTTCCCGTTCGAACACGTCGAGCCCGGCCCCAGCGAGCTTGCCGGTTTTCAAAGCCTCTGCCAGCGCGGCTTCGTCGATAACTTCACCACGCGCCGTGTTCACAATGAAAGCTTCAGGTTTCATCAACTCGAGTCGCCGTGAATTGAGCAGGTGAAACGTGGCCGGCGTGTGCGGGCAATTCACGGATACGATGTCCATCCGCGACAACATCTGATCGAGACTATCCCAATAAGTCGCGTCCAATTCTTCTTCGATAAGGTGCGAGACCTTTTTGCGGTTGTGATAGTGAATTTGCAGGCCAAACGCCTTTGCACGCCGCGCCACAGCCTGACCGATCCGCCCCATGCCGATAATGCCAAGACGCTTGCCAGCCAGGCGGCGCCCCATCATCCAGGTCGGGGCCCAGCCATCGAACTTGCCCGCTTCCATCAATTCGATGCCTTCATGCATCCGGCGCGGGACGGCGAGGATCAGCGCCATAGTGACATCGGCTGTGTCATCGGTCAGAACGCCGGATGTGTTGGTCACAGTGATGCCGCGCTCGTTCGCCGTTTGAACGTCAATATTGTCCACGCCAGCTCCAAATTGTGCGACCAATTTGAACTGCTCGCCAGCTTTGCTGAGAACCTTTCCATTCACTTGATCCGTCACTGTAGACACCAAAACGTCGGCGCGCCCGACGGCATCAATCAACTGGTCTTCCGTGAAAGCTTCATCAGAGGCATTCAGCTCGGTATCAAACAGTTCCTTAAGGCGCAGTTCGACCGCGTCCGGGAGACGGCGGGTAACAATGACCTTCAAGCGCGTATCTGACATTCTTCCTCGCTTTCTGCTCCGCGCTTAGCAGAGCAAAAGCACATCGCCAATGCGCTGTTTTACGGTCGATTCACCTCAATCGGTAAAAAAGCAGTCATGACAGCGCTGTTTGCACGTTCTTTGGTTTGCGCCGCCTTCTTTTTTGGGGTGGGCGCTGTGACGGTCGATGCACGGCAATCTGCGGACACGGTCAAGATTAGCCGGTTCTCCGGGAAGCCCCTGCCACGCTTTGAGTCGCTGCGCTATTCGGCTGTGCATGGGCGCCAAGGTCCAAACTTGGATCATCAAATCTTGTGGCGCTATGAGCGTGAAGGCCTGCCTATGCTGGTGGTTCGCGAAACGCATGGCTGGCGCCGGGTGCGTGATCCAGATGGCGATGAAGTTTGGATGCAAGCGCGTATGCTTTCCTCCGAGCGAACGGCGCTTGTCACAGCAGAAGTAGAGCTAAAACGAGCGCCCGAAGACGATGCGCGTTCGAAAGCGCGTTTAAAGCCCGGTGTGATCGCGGAGCTCTTGGCCTGCGAGCGAGGCTGGTGCGAGGTCAAAATCGCGCGCAGTTCTGGCTATCTTCCAGAGTCGGTTCTTTGGGGAACCGAAATCGAGACCGGAAAACTGTAACCTGCGAAGCCTTGCGGCGTAGGCCCCAACCGTTTAAGGCCCGCAGCTACCTTGTCTGCACGAATCGCAGATGTCTAATAATCAAAAAGAGCGAGGCCAGTTCTATGAAGGGACCGCACGAATTTCATACCCCGCAATCGTCTTACACTAAGGAAGACCTGCTTAAATCAGGCGCGGGAGAACTGTTCGGTCCAGGCAATGCTCAACTGCCAATTCCGCCAATGCTGATGATGGATCGCATCACCGAGATCTCTGAAGATGGCGGTGAATTTGGCAAAGGCCACGTGATTGGCGAGTTCGATATTCATCCAGACCTTTGGTTCTTTGAGTGCCACTTCCCAGGTGACCCGGTCATGCCAGGCTGTCTTGGATTGGATGCAATGTGGCAGGCGGTCGGATACTGGCTTGGCTGGTCTGGATCTTATGGCAAGGGCCGCGCGCTTGGCGTTGGCGATGTGCGTTTTACCGGCGAGATTACGCCCGACACAAAGCTGGTCCGCTATGAGATCGATATGTAGCGCGTGCGCCGCGGTAAGCTCATTCTCGGCATCGGGGATGGCCGTGTCTATGCG
>JBCBGS010000216.1:0-3203 GCA_038526515.1 Pseudomonadota bacterium
GCATGGTGATCGTATTCTTCTACGCGGTGCTTGGCGGGATGAAGGGCGTCACCATGCCGATCCCGATACCGACATTGAAATCAACCCCAAGGAAGCCCGAGAACGCGACCCCGACACCTTTCATTTGCCCCGCAATATAAGTGAAAGAAACAAACAATGCGCAGATCACCGCGATGATCCGTGCGACGTCTGAATAGTATCGATCGCCGACAAAATCAGGAACGGTGAACTTGCCAAATTCGCGCAAGAACGGCGCCAGCAGGACCGCCAGGAGTACATAGCCGCCGGTCCACCCCATGAGATAGACCGAGCCGCCATAGCCAAGGAATGCAATCAGGCCCGCCATGGATAGGAATGAGGCTGCCGACATCCAGTCTGCTGCCGTCGCCATACCGTTGACGGTCGGGTGCACATCATGGCCTGCAACATAGAAATCATCGGTCGAACCAGCGCGGCCCCAAATCGCGATACCGATATAGAGCGCAAATGTCGTGATAACGAAAAAGAGGGTCCAATCCATCGACCTATCCCTCCACGCCGAACTTGCGTTCAAGCCGCGCCATCGCCCAGCAATAGTAGAAGATCAAACCGACAAAGACATAGATCGATCCTTGTTGGGCAAACCAAAAGCCCAGCGGCGCACCGCCGATCGAGAATTGATCCAGAAAGTCCCGGAACAGGATGCCTGCGCCATAAGACACAACAAACCAAATCGCGAGTAAGCTGAGCGTCAAACGGATCGTCGCAGCCCAGTACCCTTTTGCGTCTACTTTTTTATCGGACACGACAGCACCCTCCCTCATTCTCTTTCGGGATAGGTTTACCCTAGAGTCGGGATGACTCAATGGCTTGGGGTTGCAGGAGTGATTTAGTCCTGAGAACTGTTTCGCTCTCTCAGTCCGCCAAATATTAAAGCCGCGGCGATAATAATGCCACCGAACAGATAAAGCTCTAGCCACCCAAATCCGGGCTCCAGAAGCGCGTTCGCCAATCGGTAGGAGAAGACCACCGCCATGAGTAGGCCAAGCGCAATCATGATATGAGCTTTCATCGCAGAGGTGCTCCCAATCGATATGATCGTGGTGTTTGTCCCGACCATCTCTTGAATGCACGTGTGAAGCCGCTTTGCTCTGAAAACCCTGTAAGAAACGCGACCTCTGCGAGGCTGTAATTCGTCTCTCTCAACAATTGCTGCGCGAGCTCCTGGCGAGCAAGATCCACCAACCCCTGAAAAGACTGGCCTGTTTCCGACAAACGTCGCTGCAATGTCCTGGCGCTCATTCCAAGTTCGCTGGATATTTCAGAAAGCGCCGGAACCCCTTCGCTCAATAGCTTTACGACCGCTTTTCTGACCTGTTGCTCAAGTCCAATTTGATCAGGCAAGGCAGCCAATTCTTGTTCCAGATGCCGGTCGAAGAAGCTCGCAATGGTCTCGTCGCCGAGTTTGTTTGGAACATCTAACGCGGCCTCATCCACGAGCAGCGCATCCCGATTTGAATTGAAGAAAACAGGGCATGTGAAATGCTCGGCATACACAGCCTCATCTCCCCGCGGAGCATGCTTGAAGAACACCGCTTTCGGCGCAAAAGGCTCGCTGCTCACTTCGGCGCTAATCTGCGCAACAGCGGACATGCTCGCTTCATTCGACAAGAGCATCCCCCGGCTACCATCGCCCGCCTTTTCGAGCGTGTAAAAGACTCCATCCTCTGTTCTTTCCATCGCATAGGATTCTGCCGACCCGAGCACGCGGCCATATCGCTGTGATCGAGTGTAGGATCCGCGCAAATCCGGAGCCGACTTCCAGGCAAGACCAAAAGCTCCATACTCATCGCTCTTCATGGCTGCGCCGATTTTCAGCGGCAGGCGCAACCCTTCCGGATCACGCGTTTCGAGTTCGGCGAAAAAATTATAATAAGCTGTCGACGAAACCATGCGGGCAGCGTCAACCGGTCCATCTGGAGTTAAACCCAATCCCTCGACCAGATCGCGCGTCGCGACGCCGTCACTCGCTTGCGCAATGACTTTGTAGACATAGAGAGACGTAATTTCGCCCATTCGGCCTATGTAGCCGAAGGGGCGAAGATTTGAAGTCTCAGCGGACGCCAAGCTTAAACCTAGGTGATCAATTGCACCGCTAAGACCAAATATACCACGGAGGTCGCGACGCTTCCCAGCGTTCGCACATGGTTCAGGCGAGTCCAAACCCGGCCATAAACGGGCCAGTAGGTTTTCGCCTCGCTGGAGGTGTGAGCCAAGCTTTCCAGCTTGTTGTTCATCGGAACGTTGCCAAAGATCGTCATCAAAAACACTGATGGGATATAGATCATTGGCGCCAGTATAACGGCGCGACGGGCACCACCCGTAAAGGCAGAGTTCCCATACAGCGCAAAAGCAATTGAAATCCCCGCTATTGCAAGAATACCGACCACAAACTGGGTCTTGATCACCGTATGGTTGATCTGTTGCATCGCCTCGATGCCACCTTCTGAATTCGTCCGCAGAAGCGCTGACATGATAAACTCCGAAAAAGCGGAAAACACACCGCCGATTACGGCACTCCAAACGGCGAGAAATAGACTAAGATAGACAGGCCAATCCTGGAGCATATCTAGGCCTCCTTATTATGATGGGTTTGATGATCCGGGCGGATTTGCCCGGATCAGATTGAGCGCATGCTTAAGCAGCAGTCTTCCAAAGACCTGTTCGAGCGACGTCGCGTGCGTAGTCTGCAAAGTCCTTTGGCGGGCGTCCGAGCGCACGCGCAACACCGTCAGTGAGATGCGCGTTACGACCATCCAGCACCGTTGCAAAGAGATAGTCGAGCATCCAAGTCACCTCTTTTGGCGCCCCTGAGTTTTCGATCTCCGCGACGAATGCGTCATGAGGAACATTCACATATGAGATCGCTCGCCCTGTCGCTTTGGAGAGGTCCGCTGCAATATCCGCCATCGACATCAATCGCGGGCCGGTCACCTCATAGATCTCGCCTTTATGATAATCCTGCGTGAGGGCAGCCGCGACCACATCAGCGATGTCATCAACATCAACAAAAGGCTCAACCTGATCTCCGGCAGGAAGCGTGATGGCCCCGTTTAGAACCATATCGATGAATGCGCCTTCGGAGAAGTTTTGGTTGAACCTTTTGTTGATGTTGATGACATCGCTGATGTGGTCGCGGCTGCCCTCACGCAGGATTATCATAA
>JBCBGS010000217.1:0-3181 GCA_038526515.1 Pseudomonadota bacterium
GGGAACGACGCCGTCGACCCTCACGGGCAAGTACATTTGGCCGGACAACACTTGGTTTCCTGATAGTGAAATGGATGAGCATCCGAATTCAATCGCGACGTTTGATGCCTGGGGCGCCCATTATCGCGCTAGAATCAAGTGCTTGGGTGAGCACGCAAACATATCTGCAGAAGAGCTGTCCCGCGCCGCAGAACGGGCGTTTCGTCCGATAGGTCCGGCGCCGGATTACCCCCTTAGCCCCTGGACGATCATGTGACCCCACTGCGGCAAATGTCGCAAATATCCAATCCGTAGAAAACGCCGCGCGCTAATCTCCGAAATCATAGGGCCAGAATTGGTGGGGCAAGTTCTAGGAGATTGAAGTTCACATGACTCGGTTTTTTTCCATCGCACTCTTAAGCGCCGCTTGCGCGCTTTCGTTCAGCCCGGTGGCGTCCGCGAATGGCGGCGAAGGGGCGTATGCATCCGTGACGTTCGAGCCTGAAGAATCGACTCACCTCGTCGTGAAAAACCTGGGCGATGAATGGCAAGTCGAAACGCAAGTCACGCGCTTAGTCTTCCACGTGCATGGCAGCACCGGAAAAAAGCGACGCTTCAAGAGCTGGAAAACGATTGTTGGACCGAAAGGCGGTAACGAACAGAGTTTCCTACAGCGTCGTCGATCTTTCAGTCACGGACGAACGAACCAGCCATCAGACTATAATGGCGACGGCGTGATTGATACTTGGAAGTCTCTCGGGGATCAGACGCGAGGGTCTAAGAATGCCGAAAAGCGTCACATTACCTTTGAAGGGCCCCCGCTGCGGTTTTTCTACTTGAATTCGGTCGAAAAGGTTTGTGAGGACGCTTTTCTCTCTTCGCTTCCGGCAAACAAGCGAAATGACGAGGCCTATAAGGACGCGAACCGAGGCCAGTTCAGTGATACGATCATGGTCGGGATCCAAGCGCACACGGAGATGGTCGTCACCGCGCCACCAGCGACGAAAGGCCTCTTTAGACGCGACAGCACTTACGACAAACCATCCCAGTACAATGCTGGCGGTGTACCTCAGAACTTCAAAATCGTTTGTAAGTCGGCGGTGCCAGCCGCACCAGCGACACAAACGATGACCTTTGCGATGCCGTCGGCAAAACTGGATGTGCTGGAAGCGCAATGGCGCACAGTTGGGTCGCAAAACCAAATTGTGGTTCGGCTTAAGAATAACGGCGCCCAGGCTTCGGATGCGACTGTGGTGAAGTATCGAATTGTCGAAGATGGTAAAATGTATGGCGGTGAAAAGTCTGTGCCGAGCCTCGCCAAAGGCAAAGGCAGAACGATCGCTTTCAATCTCAAATCTGCCAAGGATGGAGCTGCTCACTCCAAAGCGAATGCTGATGGCGCAGCTGTTACGATTATGGAGCCTTACCAACAAATTGACCTGCTCAAGTCACCGGTTCTTCCGGCGGGTTAGCACGAGCGCCAACACTTTGGCGCCGCGAGCGTCAGGTTCATAGACAAAGGGAAAATCAGAATGACATTCTCCAATTTAAGACCATTCGCTAGCGCAATCGCTTTTACACTACTTACCGGGAGCGCGTTCGCGGAGAGTGGACCAGCGCCGTCTCACATCGGTTATGATGCCTCCGATAAGAATCTTGTTTTTTGCCGCGCTCCGGCAACGACGCATGTGAGTTACGATGTCGTCGAAAAGCATATCGTTCTCACCGTTGAGTCCGCCTATGGCACCGCTGGAAGCAATGGAACCTCATTGTCAGAGGGACAGTGCGGCAAAGTGAAGGCAACGCCGGGCCAAACCAAGTTCCACCAATCTTACTCAGCCAGCATATCGGCCGAAGTTGCCTCATACGCGACGATCTTCATGACCACGATGCAAAACTGTTTGTCCTCACCAGGAATGATGCTGGTTTTCGATGACTCCTTCGAAAACCCCGTGACGCCGGTCCATTGCGTCCCATGGAAAGGAAAGCCTGCCCGCGCCCTACGCGCGACGCGAGACTAGGTGAAATCAGAACGAATGATGCGCTTGGCCAATAGTGATTAGCGCCGGCGCCAAAATAGCGAGGTCTACGAAATGTATCATAAGCAAATACGTGCACTTTCAGTCTTAAGCACGGTGGCGTTGATCGCTGCCCTCAGTGCGGAAGCTAAGCCAGGCGACGGCGCATATATCAAGGTCAAACCAACATCTAAAAAGGCGCTCGTGATTAGAGCGTCAGTGGTCGAGGGTGGATTTGCCTTGCGTGATGATGCGCAGACCATTGGCCTGGACATCGACGCCTATCCTGGGGAGAGCCGGACGTTCAACGGCTCCTTTTCTATCCGCTTTGGCAGTGACGAAAAGACCGGGCGGGTGAGCGACGCGAAGGTCTTTCAGAGCGTTCCAAATGATGTGACAGTCGAACTCACAAATAGTGACGTTTTCAAAGGCGCTTGGGTCGAGGCCGAATGTCAGGCGCGGCTTCAACATGCGGCAAACAAATCGAACAAATCCAAATCAGCTGTTTTAGCATCAGGTTGGTGGACCAGTTTCAAGACCTCGATTCCGATTGAGGTTCGTGCAACAGCAGACGATCCCTGGACGCCCTTTATTCAACAATTGCCGCGCCGCGGCGATGGGATCATCAATGGCGTGACGATCATGTGCGGTAAATCAGGTCCGAAGGGTGTTACAGAAGCTGGCATGGGACCAGGCTTTCAGCCACTGCCTCAAGGACCAGAAGGGCAAGGGGGTGGGAGTGACAGTGCTGAGCCCAAACCATCTCGAGATACAAAGCCCGCCCGTCAAACCAAACCGCCTCGTGATACGAGCAGTTCAGACCCTACTGTCGAGACTGAGATGACCGTAATAACGACTCCCACACAGCGGCCGGAGCGCCGTTGACACGCTCTATTTAGCGTTATCGCGCTGGCGAGGACGAGATTTTTGCTCTTCGATATGTGCAATGGTAGTCTTCTGCTGGTGCTTTGTGACACCTTCACAGAGCTTGCCGCCTAGAATTAGAGTGACAAGCTACTTGTCGACTTAATTTGAAGGTGCTACCCGATCTGTATAAATTGACAACGTTGTCTGTGTAGCGGTTCAGCGACCGTGAGACACTTTGGTGGTTTTGCTTAAGGAGGATTTTTGGCTCATCGTAACTGACTCAAGGAGTGAAGATGAGCAAAAAATCCGAAAGTGCC
>JBCBGS010000218.1:0-3117 GCA_038526515.1 Pseudomonadota bacterium
GAGAAGATCAGGATCGTGCTGGACGGCCTGAAGGGCGAGGACAGCATTGCGGAACTGTGCCGCCGCGAAGGCATCGCTCCGAGCCCATATTACAGGTGGTCCAAGGAGTTCCTCGAAGCTGGAAAGAAGCGCCTGGCGGGCGACACGGCGCGTGCAGCGACCTCGACCGAGGTCAAAGTGATTTTCCCCCCGACATCTGGGCCATTGCGAACTGGAATTTTCCATCTTTGAATGGACTAAGGAGGAAGACTCATGAAGCGGAAGCGTTTCACAGAAGAACAGATCATAGATGTGCTGAAGGAGGACGGAGGGGTCGCGAAGGCTGACGACATCTGTCTGCGGCACGGCATCAGCTCGGCGACGTTCTACAGCTGGCGGAACAAGTACGGCGGCCGGGATGCGTTTGAGGCCAAGCGGCAACGCGAGTTGGAGATCGGGAACGCCAAGCTCAAGCGGATCGTCGCAGACCAGATTCTGGACATGTCGTCGATGAAGGAACTGCTGGCAAAAAACTGGCGATACTCATTGTCAAGCGCTAAGCTGCGGCCTTGTTAATGAGCGAGGTGGGCCAGAGCGAACGCAGGGCCTGCCGGATCGTCAGGCCAGCGCGGTCAGTGCAGCAGTATCAGCCGCTGTTCAAGTATGACGCAGCAGCGATCAAGCGCCTGAAAGAACCGGCATCTGAGAACCGGTGCTATGGCTATCTTCGGTTGCCCGCGATGCTGCGTCGCGAAGGTCTGGTTGTGAACTAAAAGCCAGAGTAAGCTTTGTGACTGGCGTGCTGGCCTTGTCATCCTTAGGGACGGGCCGTTCCCCGCTGGGAAGTTTTGTTTGCTTCCTGCGACGAACCGTTGCTGTCCCTGGCACGTCGTAACACGAAGTGTTAAAACCAAGCGACCAGAGCAATTCACCTTCCGCCATGATTGAGTCAACTGGTAGCCCCGACCTAGTGCCCATGGAGCCTGTGTGTATGGGTCAGCTCAAGGATCACAGTTAGAGATCATCTTCCTGACAATCTTCCTTCCGACGTTTGCCTCAATGAGCGCAACACACACTATTCGGTGCAGAGTCGGCGTGCCAGTATCTCAAACTCAGTACTCACAAGTGGAGCACCAATGGGAAGAGCAAGAGTAAGGACGAGGCATGAGATGGCGAACGCAAAGGTGGGTCGTTGATTTTCCGACCAAGGTCCTGTCCAAGGAGGATCCTCACTCGCTAACTGTTTCCTCGGTGAGCAGTTCAGGTGCTAGGCTGGATGGTGATCACGACCTTGAGGAAGGCGACCAGATACGCATTAGTTGCTTGACAGATCAGATACATGCGACCGTTGTTTGGGTGAAAGACGGCACATGCGGGATCAAATTCTCGCGTCCAATTGGGCAAAAGCATCTTGCAGTCTTTCGTAGGCCGGGGGGCAGAGGCTTGACTGTTTGGGCACGTACTCCGCCGTCAAGCCTCCACGGGTTTCGCGAATTGTAGTAAGAGCTGTTTAATGCCGATAGTGCATTACGTTCCGTGCACGCATAAACACAGGTACCTGTCTTTCAACCTGGCCTGCGCAATGCCCGCCCTTTGATCGTGGGATGGCGCGACGACTACAGTGCTCGCCGTACTGCGTCTGGCTTCGGAGGGCTCACCTCACGAGAGTATCACCAATGGTCATAAGAAGACCAACCCCCATGGGAACTAATCAATAAGAGCAAACTCCAAGGGGAGCCAGCCAGTGGGCACTCGAGGCCGCCGGGGACGTATTCTGTTTTCCGCATTTAATTTAACCTAGGCTCCAAATTCTGGTTGGCTTCGCAAAGGCACTGGATCACAATGATTATGTGGGGTCTCGTCAGAGGCTGGATATAGGCATTTGAGCCTTTTTTCTGCCTTGTTGCGGTACGTAGTGGGTGTGGGCGTTCGCCTCAGCCTCTCCTGTAGGTACTTTGTGTGACGTGCACGGTTCGTGTTTTCACCGAGGATGCTGGGCTCAACGTAATTCGGGTTGGGTTCCTCGGAAAAAGGGGAAAATATCAATATGGATTGCGGCACTGGCTGCGAGGAGTCGACGACGGATCTAGACAAAGCTCTGGAGGGATTGTCGGACAACCACCGAAAGCTATTTCATGCGCTTTTTAAAGAGTCTGGCGAAACAGAAGGACTCCTGACGATCGACACGATCGACCTTTTTGTGGCGCTGAAAAAGGATGCTCGACTTCTAAGCCTTATCGAACTGGCGATGAGTATCGACAGCGATGACCTGGACCAACTTGTCTTTACGGCCGAGGATTACTACGCTCAGGCGGTGGTGACCTGCTCCCCTGAAGAGTCCGGTGTTTTGATTTAGCCTGTTCTCCAACAAGGAGACAGACGATGAAGAGAAGCCGTTTTAGCGAAGAACAGATCATTGGCATTCTGAAGGAGCATCAAGCTGGGCTGGGCGCGAAGGAGCTGTGCCGCAAGCACGGGATCAGCGATGCGACATTCTACAAATGGCGATCGAAGTACGGCGGCATGAAGGTGTTCGATGCTCGGCGATTGAAGACGCTGGAATCTGAGAACGCCAAACTGAAGAAGATGCTGGCTGAGCAGATGATGGACGTGGCGACTGACCTCGAACGCGATGTTGAAATGGCAGGAGGACCGCCAAGTCGGCTGGCACTAGCTCGCGCCCGGAAAGTCCCTGCAGAACGGTCTGGTCGAGAGCTTCATGTATAGACGGCCCCGCGGGCGCAAGTGTTTTGATCGCGATCGTCATCGGCGGGTGCGTTCATGTATTCGGCCTGTTCATGCAGCCTTTACATGACTGCTGGCCCTGATGATGTCCGCGGATCGAGGCCTCATCAACGGGACGCGCTTTGGTGCGCCTAAAGCTCTCCGGGCTTTCTCGATCCTCAGCTCTGCCGATTTGCCATCACGCTTTCATTGCACTTGTGCCATCTCGTTTTATCGCAGTTGATTTGACCTTCGTGGTTATGCTGTGCGGAACACCTCGCCAGTTGTCAGCATTGCCCAAATGGTCCGCGCCAACTTGTTTGCGACGGCAACGGCAACGACCATGGGTCTGTGTCGTTCGAGCATTGCTTCGATCCATGGGCCATCAACGCGTGAACGCGCCTTTGGATAGCG
>JBCBGS010000219.1:0-3008 GCA_038526515.1 Pseudomonadota bacterium
AAGATTATTTCAAATTTGGAATAATCTTCCACACAGCGCCTTTATCGCGCTCGCTTTTTTTCGTTTTTCCGGCGAAACATGGTCTCATCAGCCTCTGCGATGAGGTTCGCCGCATCCCGTCCCGGGCGCCATAAGACGGTCCCGCACGATGCGCCGAGATTCACAGAGCCCAGGGATTCGTCGCCTGCGTCCCGGACAATGACCGCACTGATAATTGCCTCAAGGCGGGCCGCTTTGCTCTGTCCATCTGCGAGGTCTGCATGAGTCAGTGCGATCCCGAACTCGTCGCCGCCGAGACGTCCGACAATATCGCTTTGGCGCACATGATCGACCAGGGTTTCAGCGACATGTTGGATCACATGGTCTCCCGTGGCGTGACCGAACCGGTCATTGATCAATTTGAACCGGTCGAGATCGATAAAGATCAGGCAGAGCGGAGTTCCATATCGCTCTGCCAAAGAAATCTCGCGGGCGAGTTCGCGTTCGAATGCGCGGCGGTTGAAGATCGGGCAAAGCGCATCCCTGTCCGCCAAGTGCGCTGCGCTTTCCAACTCTTTTTTGAGGCGTTCGCGGTCTTCGCGTAGCCCAAGAACTTCGCCAGCCAAGGCTTCAATCGCGGCCCGTGCTTCGCGTGGGAGGGCGTCGATATCAAGACCCAGAGCAGCGACCAATCGCTGCCGGTCTGTCCGACGCGCTTCGAACCGCTCTTTTTCTGTTTCTGGGCGACGCGACTCAATCATCTGAACAGCTTACGGGATTGGCGCTGCAAAGCCCAGAGCATGAGCAGTTGACGCCGCAATCAGCATTTCTATGTTGCGCGCTTTGAAACGGGGGAATCGATGGCCCTGACCTCGAACAGTGATACGCCAGTTGTCGGCGTGATCATGGGCAGCCAATCCGATTGGCCGATCATGGAAAAGGCGTGCGAGCTGCTAGACCAACTCGGCGTCGCGTTTGAAGCACGGATTGTTTCCGCTCATCGTACACCGCAGCGTTTGTATGATTATGCGCAAGCTGCGAAAGGGCGCGGCTTGAAAGTCATTATCGCTGGGGCGGGTGGTGCGGCGCATTTGCCGGGCATGGCCGCTGCGATGACGCCGCTTCCTGTGTTGGGTGTCCCCGTTCAGTCGCGCGCGCTAAGCGGGATTGATAGTCTGTTATCGATTGCTCAAATGCCGAAAGGCGTGCCTGTCGGCACCTTGGCGATCGGCGAAGCGGGTGCTGCCAATGCAGGGCTTTTGGCCGCGTCGATCATCGCACTGGAAAATGATGATGTCGCCGCAAAACTGGACGCCTTTCGCGCCAAGCAAACAGATGCAGTGCAGGAGATTCCGGAAGGATGACGGCACTCAAAGCTGGGGCGACAATTGGGATCTTGGGCGGTGGTCAGTTGGGACGCATGCTAGGATCTGCTGCCGCAGCCTTGGGGTTTGATATCTCGATTTACTGTCCGGAAGAGGACTGTCCTGCGGCGCGCATTGCGGCGCGGCATACGATAGGGGCCTATACCGACACGGACGCTTTGATCGCGTGGGCGAAAACCTGCGATGCAATCACGTACGAGTTTGAGAATGTTCCGGTAGAAGCTGCCGAAGCGTTGATCGCTGCTGGCGCGCTTGTGCGTCCTGGCGCCAAACCGCTGGAAGTTTCGCAGGACCGGATCGTTGAAAAGACTTTTCTGAGAGAGTGCGGGATACAGACCGCTGATTTCGCGCAAATTGATACAGCCTCAGATGTTGCCGCACCGATCGAACAATTTGGGGGGAAGGGCATCCTCAAGACCCGGCGCGATGGCTATGACGGGAAAGGTCAGGCGCGCTTGGAACTTGGCGACGATTATGAGGCGGCCCATAAGGCGCTTAAACACGCGCCTTGTATTCTCGAAGCCATGGTGCCGTTCGAGTTCGAGGTCTCAGTTATTGTCGCGCGCGACCGGGCAGGTGAGTCGATCTGCTTCGACATTCCGCGCAATGAGCATGTGAACGGCATCCTGAAACGGTCCGTCGTGCCGAGCGACTTGTCTGCCGATGTCGCCGAACGAGCCGGGAAGTCTGCAAAAGCGCTCGCCGATGCGCTTGATTATATTGGATTGCTGGCGCTGGAGTTTTTCGTTCTCAGCGACGGAACGCTGCTTGCGAATGAATTTGCGCCGCGCGTCCACAATTCTGGGCATTGGACACCAGAGGCCTGCGCGACCGGTCAATTTGAACAGCATATGCGTGCGGTCGCTGGATGGCCGCTGGGGCCGGTCACGCGATATCATGATGTCGAGATGCTGAACTTGCTGGGCGAAGAAGCCTTGGTACCACCTGAAGTTCTAGCCGCTGATGGGGTCCTAACGCTCTATGGGAAACGCGACGCCAAACCTGGGCGCAAAATGGGCCACTTGGTCAGACGGCGCCCTTAAATACCAGGTGCCGGTATCCTACAAAAGACAGCATAGTGACGGACCCAATCGCGATTATGATGGCGAGCAAAGGCGGTAGGGCCGGAATGCTAATCAGGAGCCCTGCATAAATCGCATAGTTCAAGACGGCCGCGATTATCGCCACAGTGAAATAGCGGATCCCCTCGGACGCCTGGTCAGACCCTCTGGTTTCAAAAGTTAGGGCCCGGTTGAGCCGCCAGGTCACCATCATCGCTAATGCAATCGAAAATATGCGCGCGGTGTAGGGATCAATACTGCGATGGATGAGCGCGAGCGTGAAACAAGAATCGATCACGAAGCCCAGCCCACCGACAATGGCAAATCGACCGAATTGTGAGAGCGAGGTCCGTGTCATGCGGGTCCACCTTCACCTTGTCCAAGCCCTATCGATACGGTTTTTTTGCTTAAGAGCAGGTTTGAAAGATGGGCGAAGTTACTAATGGCGCTTTTACGATTTCGGCGTTCGAGCGTGCGCAGGATCGATCCCTACGTTGACCCCGAAACCGCTTTGCGGCAAAGGAGGCCATGACAAAACTAGAAACTCCAAAAAAGATCATAGACGAGCTGGAAAAGCTCTACT
>JBCBGS010000220.1:0-2999 GCA_038526515.1 Pseudomonadota bacterium
CACGTCATTCGTAATGATGGGGTCGTAGGTTCGAGTCCTATCAGCGGCACCACAAACCTCTCGATAGAAACGTGAATCCTTGGAACATTGCGCTGGGCGGCAATCGTTTCGAAGAAACGATGAGAGTTCGGAAGGCTCTAACTTCCTCCCCCAGGCTGCACTAATTTCTAGCCTGAAATCAAACACAGCTTGTTCCCGTGACAGATCGATCTGCGAAGAAGTTATTGAGGTTTGGCTTGGTGGCTGAAGTCGCGCATTGTCTTCTTCAGCGCTTGTCTGCTCCGGCGATGCGGAGCAGGATGTTACCATTCAGCCAGAAACGGATAGCGTCAAAATGCTCGCGACCAAATGGGACGGGAGCAGGGACATATCGTTCCCGCCAACGGCGATCACCCCAAAGGCAAAGATCCCGAGGCTGGCGCTTCGGATATTCTGAATTGGGTCAGATCAATGTAAGCTGCCCATATGCAGAGGCCGACTAAAACCATGCTCAGCAACATCACCGGTGGTGGCATCGTCGGGAGCACTGGAATGGCCAGCGCGATGGGCAAAGCGGTCAAACACCCCAGCATCATGCGGCGTCGTGGGGATCGGGGGATCATTCTGATCACGACGCTGCTCCTTTTGACCTTGCTGGCGGGGTTTGCGCTCGCCGCGCAGAACCGTGCGCTGTCGCAGGCTACTTTATTGGACCGGGTGATGGAACAGGAAGACGAGCGGATTGCGCTGCAATCGGTGAGAGCGGTGGCGTTGCCGTTGATTGGGGAGGCGTTGTTGGCTAATGAGAGCTTAGTGATTGCCGATTTTTTGGAAACCCAAATCCGGATAAGTCTCGAACCGAAAGAGCGAAATGCGTGGTATCACCTCTTCATAACACAGTAACTTGTCGGCGTAAGTTTAAACACATTAAACATACTGGCTCCGGACATAGTCTTCATCTCGCATTATAGAAATAGTTCATTTAAGAAAGTAGGTTTTTTGGTTCGCGGTCGATAAGGAATAAATCAGGTTCAAACTGTTTTTTTAGCAGCGACCTTTGTGCTGAAAAATGGTTAAAATTATCGACAACATCAGAAAACTTCTCTGTCGTGGTGACGATAAAACCGTGGCCAATATCTCTAATGAAGAAACCTGCTTGACTAATTCTGTTTGGATCAATCTTTGATCTGAGGTCGCCTCCAAGGAATGTTGCCCAGCCAAGATTTGTCAGCCCGCTTACATAGCGATCGGTCGTATCTGTTCTATAACTTACTCGCAGTGTTCCTATACCAAAATCCGATAGTGCTCGCCTCTGTAATTCATTGCGCTCGTCATCATCGGAAGGTTCATATTCAACATATCCTGCGTTCTCTCTTTGAAGATGTAGCAAACCTGACACACCCTTCGTAGCTTGACACCACCTAACAAAAAGATCCAACCAATCGATAGTTGCGTCAAAATCCGAGTCAAACGCCAGAAAACCGGGATTCAATCTATTTCGGCGTGACCGAGATGGAAACGTGATTGACCCAGTTGATCTGATCTTTTTGGTTCTTTTCCATTCTAGTGTCGGTACGTACTCGAGCGGTGCGCCGTCCATACGCATTGTATCCTTTGCACCCCATAAATCTTCTACATGATCGACACTTTCTACGATGATGCGACTGCGGGCGTTGACCGTATCGCCAAGCGCAATAAACTGCGGCTTTAGATCAGCTCTGGCGAAAACTGGCCCTAGAACAGATTGGCCAGAAGCCCAGGATGTTAAGTCCTCGGCCTCGGTATCTATAAGGATTCTTAGCTTATTACTAATGTTCACACCTCATTTTATTGACTCCATCGGGTGAATGAACCGTTGATGGGATCGAAAACAAAGACATCACCCGCTACATTGTCCGAACCCCGCGTACGTCTAACGGCTGCTAACAAGTTGTTCGATACATATCGCGTGCGCGGGCTAACGATAACGTTTAGTGGCATTTCTGCCGCATTCGCCGCCGATTCTTGCCGTTGTAGTTGACTGGTATTCCACAGTAACAGTACATGTTTCACTTCTAACGTACCACCGGCCCGATTGATGGCATCCGGTATAGTGTTTCCTAATGGTGTTCGAAATACGCGTGCGTTCTTACGTGCGCCTACAAATTCCAAAGCAGCCAAAACCGCTTGCTCAAAGCGCCTACCCCTGGGCCCGTCTGCCAAAATGCTCCATCGAGCTCCACCTGCCACAGGCCCGTCATCAACAATGCTAGGCCGTTGTGCGAGCCTGATCATACCGCTAGAGGGGTCGTAAATATCGCCATGTAGTCCCTGGGTCGAATATTGTATGTTGGCTCCGTAATAGCCGACAGTACTACCGCCAATTGCAAATCTTCGGGTGCTCGAGTTATAGGTTACGTCGCCAACGCCGACCCCGTGGTCGCGCGCATATCGGCTGCGTTCCTGACCGATCCGATGCTGCTCTCGCGCCCAACTCTTCACGCGATCCCAGGTTTTCTTAAGCCTTTCCCAACTGTTCCCATTGGGGTCTAAGCGGTTTACAGGATCATTGCCCGCATAGGCATACCGATTGGTCCCCACGCCCGACATCGTTACCTCAAACCAATCCGGCTGCAGAAACAGTCCCAACTCCGGATCATAGTAGCGCGCGTTGAGGTATTGCAGGCCGGCGTCGCTGTCGAAGCGTTCGCCGATGAAGCCTTTGGCATCCTCGGCCACGGCGGGGTTGTAGGTTTGGCTGACGGCAGAGAGGCCGAAGGGCGGGAAGGTCTCCTCATGCGCCTTCGCCCCACTCGCATCCGAGATCGCCACGACCGAGTTCAGTTGATCCCGGTGCAAGTAGCTCTCCACCCCAGCCACCAGCCGGACGTTTGGATGCGGGTAGGCAACAAGCGACGCATTATTTCAGGATATGCCGTGCTGCGAGGCAGTTTGTTTTGACCGCATTTCTTGCGCGTGAGGGGTCAAACACTGAACCGAAGAAAGCGAATAGATGAAGATCAGGTGGGGTGATCAGATCA
>JBCBGS010000221.1:0-2981 GCA_038526515.1 Pseudomonadota bacterium
GCGGCCCGAAAATGGTCGCGCCTTCTGCTATCAAAAACATTGAACGACAGGGAAACACACATGACCATTGATTTGGCCAAATACGCCAAGGACAAAGGCGTCAAATACTTCATGATTTCTTTCACTGACCTCTTCGGAGGACAGCGCGCAAAACTTGTTCCGGCGCAGGCCATCGCAGACATGCAGGAGGAGGGTGCCGGCTTCGCGGGTTTTGCCACATGGCTCGATATGACGCCCGCGCATCCAGATATGCTCGCTGTCCCGGACCCCTCTTCGGTCATCCAACTTCCTTGGAAACCAGAAGTGGCCTGGGTCGCAGGGAATTGCGTCATGGAAGACGAAGACGTTGCACAAGCCCCGCGAAACGTACTGCGGCGCCTGATTGATGAGGCCGCAGCCGAAGGCCTGCATGTGAAGACCGGGATCGAGGCCGAGTATTTTCTGCTGACGCCAGAAGGCAACCAGATCAGCGACCCTTTCGATACGGCGGAAAAGCCTTGTTATGACCAGCAGGCCGTGATGCGTCGTTACGATGTCGTCCGCGAGATTTGCGATTATATGCTCGATCTCGGCTGGGGCCCCTATCAAAACGACCACGAAGACGCGAATGGACAGTTCGAAATGAACTGGGAGTTTGACGACGTTCTGAAAACCGCAGACAAACATTCCTTCTTTAAGTTCATGACTAAATCCGTCGCAGAAAAGCATGGTTTCCGCGCGACTTTTATGCCGAAGCCGATTGAAGGCCTGACCGGCAACGGGTGCCATGCGCATATCTCGGTTTGGGACGCACCTGGTGCAGAGGCGAAAACCAACGTTTTTGCAGGCGAAGGCGATGGTCCGACGGGCGAAGTTGGCTTGTCCGAGCGGGGCAAGCACTTCCTGGGCGGCATCATGAAGCACGCCAGCGCCCTGGCCGCGATCACGAACCCAACCGTGAACAGTTACAAACGCATCAACGCGCCGCGGACGATGTCCGGGGCAACATGGGCGCCAAATACGGTGACGTGGACAGGCAACAACCGCACTCACATGGTGCGCGTGCCGGGCCCTGGCCGCTTCGAACTACGGCTGCCAGACGGCGCCGCCAATCCCTACCTGCTTCAAGCTGTAATCATCGCGGCGGGCCTCGACGGCATCCGGTCAAAAGCAGATCCAGGTAAACGCTATGACATTGATATGTACGCCGAAGGACACAAGGTGCGCGGCGCGCCGAAACTGCCGCTTAATCTTCTTGATGCGCTACGTGAGTACGACAAAGACAAAGGCCTAAAGGGAGCGATGGGCGAGGAATTCTCAGCCGCCTACCTGAAAATGAAGATGCAAGAATGGAATTCCTATGTGTCGCATTTCTCTGAGTGGGAACGGACGAACACGCTGGATATCTAAGCCAGAACATACTGCTGAATGGGCCGCCCCGAAACGGGCGGCCTTTCGTTAAGCAACCGGCTGTTTGTGATTGCAAAGAACGCCGCTTGTGAGCCTGGATTGCCATCTGGCTGCGCCCTTAGAATTGTCATCCAAGCCGCAAGGAAGACAACATGTTAGGTGCTTACGAGTTTGTTTCTCGAATTGCCCTTCCCAGCACAAGTGCTGTTGCGGCTAAGTATAGTCCTATCAAAAAATGCCGCACGACAATTGCGAATGACGCGTCCGCCCGCAACGCAAGCATCGCGTCGCCGATTGGTAAAATCAAAGCCGCAACCGCGACGACCGACAACATTCGAAAGTCTCGAAGAAAGAGAAGAACGCAAGCAATAACGATGATGAATGCGGTGCGAAGACCGTAGACATAGACAAAACTCGTATCGCCGTTCTGATCTATGCCGATACCCATGTATTGCGAAAACCCTATGGGATCGGCCACCACCCGGACAACGTTGACCGCTTGAAGAATGACCATCACAACTACCAATCCGATCGCGGTCTTCGTCCAATTGCCGGAATTCGAAAACATGGCTGAGTTCTCCTAAGGCAGCCGTTCTAGGCTTTGTTGATGCCAAGGCTTGCATGATTTCGGCGCTAGACTTATCACCAAAATTGATGAGCTGATCTTCACATTTGAAGAGGTTACATGCGCTACAGTTGGGAAGGTCTGCAGTGCTTTAGAGCAGCCGTTGCCGAGCGAAGCCTTACTGCTGGCGCTGCCAAAATGGGTCTTTCTACTGCGACTCTGACGAGACGTGTTGAGCGGCTAGAGCACGAGCTTGGCTTACAACTTCTCAAACGCGATGCGCGCGGGGCAAAGCCCACGAAAGATGGCGCCCAAATTCTGAATGCGGTCAGTCTTGGTGGCGATCACCTTGATGAAGTGGCGCGCCTTGCTCAATCGCTTCGTCTCGACGAGGCTCAAGATGCAATCCGCATATCCTCGACCGAGCCGGTGATTGCAGATGTTCTTGCGCCTGCCCTCGGCGCGCTGGTACGTCGCGATTCAAATGCAAGAGTGACTTTGGAGAGCTCCCTCTTACAGGTCAGCCTGAACAAAGGTGATGCAGACATCGCGGTTCGCATGGTCCGCCCCAACGCAGATAGTTTGATCACAAAGAAGCTCCCTGCGATTAAGATGCAGCTCTTTGTGTCGCCCGATCTGACCTCTGGGAAACGCACCAATCTGATGGATCTGGACGTTCCATTGCTTTGGTATGATGACGCGTTTGGAGACATCGCCGAAAACACTTGGTTGGCCGATAGTGGCCTTAAAGAGCGAGTTTCGTTTCGTGCATCTAGCGTTCGCGCACTATTACACGCGACGAAGGCCGGCGTCGGTGCAGCACCGCTTCCGACGTTTCTAGCCAAACAAGCAGGTCTGGCTGCAATTCCAGGGCCTGTTTTGCCGAACCGTGTCCCCTGGTTGGTATTTCATCGAGACAGCCGAAACATTGCACGACACAAGACCGTTCGAAAATGGATTGTGGATTCATGTAGGAAGGCGTTCACAGTATGACAATTCGTTCTTCGCCCTCAGCCATCTGCGAACG
>JBCBGS010000222.1:0-2918 GCA_038526515.1 Pseudomonadota bacterium
CACGCGATGTGTCAGGTGAGGGCGTACAGCAAGCACTCTTGAAGTTGATGGAAGGCACGGTCGCAGCGGTTCCTCCGCAAGGCGGTCGTAAGCATCCTCAGCAGGAATTCCTGCAAGTCGATACGACCAATATCCTCTTTATCTGCGGCGGCGCATTTGCGGGCCTCGATAAGATCATCTCGTCGCGCGGTGAATCGACCTCGATTGGTTTCGGGGCGGATGTACAAGATCCAGAGGCGCGCCGCGTTGGAGAAATCTTGCGGACGGTCGAGCCGGAAGATCTACAGCGCTATGGTTTGATCCCAGAATTCATTGGTCGTTTGCCGGTCCTGGCAACGCTTGAGGATTTGGATGAAGACGCGCTCGTGACCATCCTGACAGAACCGAAGAATGCCCTCGTCAAACAGTATCAAAAACTGTTTGAGATGGAGGATGTGAACCTCACGTTCACGCCAGATGCGATGACTGCTGTGGCGAAGAAGGCGATTATCCGGAAGACCGGTGCTCGGGGACTTCGATCCATCATGGAGTCGATCCTGCTGGATACGATGTTCGAACTTCCAGGGCTGCGCGGTGTTGATGAAGTGGTCATCAATGCGGAAGTGGTCGATGGCAATGCCAAGCCGCTTTACGTGCACGCCAAGCAGGTTCAACCGAACGAAGCGTCTTAATCGTTTCCACGGCCCTAGTATTAAATACGCAGATTTCCACCGCAATTTAGTGGTTGAAGTGCAGGGTCTCGGTTATCAAATAACATAGACGCCAGAATCACCCGACAACGGGGTGAAGGTGATGGTCGCCGCTGAGCGGGACCTGAAGCAAAGGAGTCAATTATGACGACGAAAACCCTCCCAGTTCTTCCGCTGCGAGATATTGTTGTGTTCCCGGACATGGTGGCGCCGCTTTTTGTGGGCCGTGACAAGTCTGTGCGAGCCCTCGAAATGGTCGATGAAGGCCAGAATGAAATTATGCTCGTCGCGCAGAAGGATCCTTCGACGGACGATCCAAGTGCTGACGATTTACACGCTGTTGGGACAACAGCGACGATCCTCCAATTGTTGAAGCTGCCCGACGGAACAGTCAAAGTTCTTGTCGAAGGCGGAAGTCGTGCGCGCCTCAATAACCTTGAGGACCGCGGCGACTATTATGTTGCAGAAGTTGGGGTGATTGAACCGGTCAATGCGAGCACGAGCGAGCTGGAAGCTCTCATGCGTGCCGTCACCGAGCAGTTCGAAAGCTACGCCAAACTTAACCGTAAGATTCCACCGGAGTCTGTCTCTACGATCTCTGATATCGTTGAGCCGGGTAAGCTTGCCGATGCCGTTTCATCGCAGCTTCAGGTGAAGCTATCAGAAAAGCAGGGCCTTCTAGAGCTCTCTGACGTCAAAGACCGTTTGGAAAAAGTTCTCTCGCTGATGGAAGGCGAGATGGGCATGATGCAGATGGAGCGGAAAATCAAAAACCGCGTGAAGCGTCAGATGGAGAAGTCCCAGCGCGAGTATTACTTGAATGAGCAAATGAAAGCCATTCAGCGCGAGTTGGGTGATCAAGGTGAAGGCGAACGCGACGAAGTCGGTGAGCTGGAAGATAAGATCAAAGAAACAGGTCTGTCTGAAGAAGCCAGAGCGAAAGCTGAGCAGGAAGTCAAAAAACTTCGCCAGATGAGCCCTATGTCGGCTGAATCAACGGTGGTTCGAAATTACCTCGACTGGCTCCTCGCCCTACCATGGGACGAGCGCAAGGATATTTCGACTGATCTTGAGGCGGCTGAAAGCCAACTCAATGACGACCACTATGGCTTGGAAAAAGTCAAAGAGCGGATCCTCGAATACCTCGCGGTCCAAAAGCGTACAAACAAGCTGCGCGGCCCAATTTTATGTCTCTTGGGGCCTCCAGGGGTCGGTAAGACCTCGCTCGGTAAATCCATCGCTGAGGCGACAGGGCGCGATTTTGTGCGCGTATCGCTCGGCGGCGTTCGGGACGAAAGCGAAATCCGGGGCCACCGACGGACCTATATCGGGTCCATGCCAGGTCGGATCATTCAGAGTCTGAAGAAGGCCAAGACGGGTAATCCGCTCTTCTTGTTGGATGAGATCGACAAAATGGGCATGGATCATCGCGGTGATCCGTCTGCAGCACTTCTCGAAGTGTTGGATCCAGCGCAAAATTCTACGTTCAACGACCATTATCTGGAAGTCGACTATGACCTTTCAGACGTCATGTTCGTGACAACGGCGAACAGTTTGAACATGCCGCAGCCGCTTCTCGACCGGATGGAGATCATTCGGATCGCTGGTTACACCGAAGATGAGAAGCTTGAGATCGCTGAGCGCCACTTGCTTCCAAAGATCCGCGCGGATCACGGTTTGGAAGAAGGTGAATGGATTGTTCAATCCGATTCTATTCGTGATCTGTTGCGCTACTATACGCGTGAAGCAGGTGTGCGTTCGCTAGAACGAGAACTCGCGAAACTCGCCCGAAAGGGTGTGCGTGAGCTTGGCAATGAAGGCGTCACTCAAGTGACAGTCACTCCGGAGAATCTCGCAGACTATTCTGGCGTGCGGAAGTTCCGTTTCGGACTTGCGGATGAAGAAGATCAGGTTGGTGCTGTAACGGGCCTCGCTTGGACAGAAGTTGGTGGTGACTTGCTCACCATTGAAGCTGTTTCAATGCCGGGACGCGGCAACACGAAGGTTACGGGTAATCTTCGCGATGTCATGAAAGAGTCGATCTCGGCGGCACAGTCTCTTGTTCGGTCTCGCGCAGTTATGCTGGGCATTAAGCCAAGCGCGTTCAATACGACGGATATTCACGTCCACGTGCCGGATGGTGCTACGCCTAAGGATGGGCCGAGTGCGGGTATCGCAATGACAACTGCAATGGTTTCGCTGCTCACAGGCAATCCTGTGCACCGAGAT
>JBCBGS010000223.1:0-2916 GCA_038526515.1 Pseudomonadota bacterium
CAAGCAGAGAATCGACTTGGTTCTGACGCTCGGACTTGTCTTTTTCAACAAGCTCTACGACGGCCATGATATTCTCTTCGACACTCATTCCACGGAAGATGCTTGCTTCCTGAGGAAGATATCCAAGGCCGAGACGGGCGCGCTGATACATTGGCAATGCCGTAACGTCGGCGCCATCAATGCGGATCGAGCCATCATCAGCGCCGATCAGTCCCATAATCATGTAAAAACAGGTGGTTTTCCCCGCGCCATTCGGTCCTAGCAACCCAACGACTTCGCCCCGCTGCAAACTCAGCGAAACATCATGGACAACCTGGCGCTTGCCAAAAGTCTTGGCGAGTCCGGTTGCGACGAGGCCTTGGCCAGTCTGGTCCATATGTTTCAGCTCCCTAGTGATTAGCCCTCGGGTTAATCACCTACAATAACAGCCTTAAAATCCACTTATGGCGATAGATCGAATTTTATCGACCGTCCCCTTCTCCGGGCACAATAACCATATTGACCTGACTGTTACCACCATCAAGGGTGGTTTTACCGGCGCTGAGTTCCATGACCAAACGCTCGCCTTTCGCAACATCTTCGCCGCGAACCAAAACAATATCGCCAGTCAGCGTGATCGTGTCTGTCGAAGCCACATAAACACCCAGCTCACCGTTCGCCTTCAGATCCGGCGTGACATAGAAGACATTGCCACGCGCGGTAAGCGTACGGATGTCTCCGAAATTGGACCCAAGTCCCGCAGTGGTCGTATCGCCCGTTGCGCCATATTCGATGGTCACAATATCTGCGCGCAGACGCGCTGTGCCCTGCGTAATGTCGACATTATCGATCAGGATGACTTTGCGCTCTTTATCGAGCACCTCAGACCGGTCTGCATTAACGCGGATCGGGCCGCCTTCGCCGGAAACCTGTGCGATCGCGGTCCCGCTGACCATCATCGCCAATGCGCTTACAGCCGCTAATGCTTTTGTCACCGTCATGTCTCTACTCTTCTACTTCACCCGTGTCAGTGTCCTCAGAGCCTTCCGGGTAAATTGTCAAATCGACATTCCCTCGAAAGATGATCCGATCACCATCGTCTTCAATTTCATAGGAGTCTGCGCGGACATAGCCAAGGGGTCCGCTGCCGCTCAAAGGTTCTAGGCCCTGCACTCGGCCATCCAAAACAAACACGCGTGCGGCGGTAGTCTCAAACTCATACCCTTCGCGATCTCTCACCTGAACCGCTTGGAACAGATCCAGATATTCCGCGTTCTGGTAGTACACACCAACGGGGGCTCTGACTTGAGTGCCTTTATCGTCAACCAATTGCGGGCTGGTCAGATTGATCACATTCGGGTCCGCGCGCCGACGTCTCGCTTCTGCGGCCGTGATGACATAGGCCTCGCCGGCAATATTGCGACCGGTGAAGCGTGCATTGACCATGGTCACCACTTCATCGCCCGCCAGCTGATCCACTTGCTCACCTGGACCCGTTAGGGTCGTGGCCGCGATAGGACCAATAATGACCCCTGCCGAGATGGCAGCGCCAGCGACAAAGACCATGCGCAATGTGCTGACAAATTTCGAGCGACGCCTCGCCTGCGCCAGAGTCATCTGGCGCTGCGGAGCCCATTGGGCCAGCATTTCAGTGTGGGCGGCGTTCATATCACTCTACTATGCGACAAAATCCAACGAGAACAGGGCTATGACATGACAGTTCCGTCACACTCTCGCAAGCAATGATTAGCTGTGGGCGAAGATATCCGTCTCGTCCCAGCCAAGAAGATCGAGGTCCGCACGAATGGGCAGAAAGTCGAAGCAGGCTTGCGCTAGCTCGACGCGTCCTTCTCGTTCGAGCATCGCGATCAAGCCATTACGGATCTCGTGTAAGTGCAAGACATCACTCGCGGCGTATTGAAGTTGCTGATCTGTCAGCTCGTCTGCCCCCCAGTCAGAAGACTGTTGCGACTTGTCCATATTGGCGCCGACGAGCTCTCGCGTCACATCTTTCAACCCATGACGGTCCGTGTAAGTCCGGGAAAGCTTTGAGGCGATCTTCGTACACCAAACCGGCGCGCACGTGATGCCCATCCACTTTTTCATCATGGCGACATCAAATCTGGCAAAGTGGAAGATTTTCAGGATCGCGGGATCCGCCAAAAGCGCCTTGAGATTCGGGCAATTATAAGTGCGTTCAAGCTGGACGACATGGGCAGAGCCATCGCCAGACGAAATTTGCACGACACACAGTGCGTCGCGAACAGGATTGAGCCCCATAGCCTCGGTATCGACAGCGATAATCGAGCCCAAATCAAGATCAACAGGCAAATCGCCTTTGTGCAAAGTGATATTATTCATTCTCGCGGCATAGGCCTGCGCCGCCTCGCATGCAAGCCTATCTGCGAAAACCCGTGCAGCACGCCATATCCGTGCTTGCCATTGCGCTGGGTTATTATTAGGGATTTCCGCTCGCGGAGAGGTGGCCGAGTGGCTGAAGGCGCTCCCCTGCTAAGGGAGTATACGTGATAAGCGTGTCGAGGGTTCGAATCCCTTCCTCTCCGCCATAGCTCCTTGTTTTCATTACTTTTTTTAACTTTTTTCAAAAAATGGGGCCGCATTTGGGGCCACCTGCATTTTGCTTGTTTTTAGCCCCTGCTCTAAACCCGCGATTGTATATCCTCCGTATATACTTGTTTTTATTGTGTATTTTCAGTTTTCCGCTTGCCGACTAGCGCGGATTCTGATTCTCGTAGCCGCAAGAGGGGTAATCTTGTCAGGCAGGAAAGCCCCACAAGCGTAAGGCGGGCACAAATGAACGTTAAGGACGTTAGACAGAATCAAGTCGCTCAACGCGCACCGCTTTTCTTTCATCTGAAAAGGGGCTGCAAATGGACGTTCGAGCAGAAGACTTAGATTTCAATCATCCGGATTTTG
>JBCBGS010000224.1:0-2828 GCA_038526515.1 Pseudomonadota bacterium
GCCTTCACGAATATGTAAGTCGAGCCGCCGCATCTAACTCGGCTTACGCCCCATGCGTGAAGGCGAAGCTTATGAGACCGCCTTAAAGGCGATCCGCGCTGCTGATCCGATTGACTATATCGTTGTGCCGCTGGAGCGACAGGACCGGCGTTTGGTGTCCGTGTTTTTGCGTGATGGGACGCGTCAGACCCTTGTTGATAATCTCCAATCCTGTCTCGAAGATGAGAAAGAGTGGCGAATATCGCTGGTGCCGATTGAAGCCACCGCACCTGCGATCCCGGAAGATAAAGATCTCAAGACAAAACGCGCGAGCCAGCGGAAAATGGCGCTGCGAGAGGAGATTTATCAAGACGTTCAGGCGGATGCCAAACTCGATCGGGACTTTTTGATCTTTGTGGTTCTGTCGACCATCGTGGCCGCGATTGGCTTACACTCAAACAGTGTCGCTGGCGTGATCGGCGCGATGGTCATTGCCCCGCTCTTGGGCCCCATTCTTGGCTTCTCGCTTGGGGCGGCTTTGGGGGATCGAAAGCTCTTGTTTGGCGCAGCGAAGACTTTGGGCATTGGCGTTGCGCTCGCGCTTGGTTGCGCGGTTCTGATATCATTCATGATCCCCGTCGACTTTTCGAGCCGTGAGCTCATGTCTCGTGCCGAGGTTCGGTTAGATGGAATGGCGCTCGCCATTGCTGCGGGTGCTGCGGCGGCCCTGTCCCTCACGCGCGGGGCAAATGCGACATTGGTCGGCGTGATGGTGGCCGCGGCCCTTTTGCCACCAGGCGCAGCCGTTGGGTTGTTCCTGGGAACGAGCGAATTTGCACTGGCCTCACGTGCCGGTCTTTTGCTTTCGCTCAACGTTGCGAGCTTGGTCCTATCAGCGCTTGTTGTGTTTCGATTGCGCGGCATTCGCCCCCGCACCTGGCTTGAAAAGAAGGGGGCAGACCGCGCCGTGGCGATCAATATGGCGCTATCCGTTTTGCTGCTTCTGATTGCGATCGCGCTCATTCTTATTCTTGATCTGGGCGCAACCGTCTCAATCGGTTAAACTCTCGGCAGGGAGGATGATATGGCGAAGGCGGAAAACAAAACACAGGTTACGAAAATCGAGCCGAAAGACTTTGTCGCGGCGGTCGAGCATCCCAAGCGACGCGCGGATGCGGAAGTCTTGCTCGACTTCTTTGCACGGGTCACGGGCCTCAAAGCGCAAATGTGGGGGCCAAGCATTATTGGTTATGGGCGCTATCACTATAAGTATGACAGTGGGCGCGAGGGTGAGAGCCTTTTGACCGGCTTCAGTCCAAGAAAAAGCAATCTCGTCTTCTACATTATGCCGGGCTATCGCGCTGAAGAGATGCAAGAGATGCTCGGGCGCCTGGGCAAGCATAAAATCGGCAAGTCCTGCCTGTATGTAAACAAGCTCGACGACATTGATATAGACGTTCTCGATGGGCTCGCGGATATGCGCAAGAAATATCAAACTTGGGATGAGTGAGCGCGAAGAGATCGTCGCCTATTGGTTGGTCCCGACTGCTGACCATACTGAGCGGTTTCAACGAGTGGTCGATAAACTTGCGGATCAACAAGGCGGCGTTCACTATCATCCGCACCTCTCATTTGGCTCCTTTGCAGAGAAAGAGCCGGATTTGACTGAGGTACTCGGGCTTTTGCGCGGTCTAGAATTAGGTCCCATCGAAATCGCCCAAACGCCAAGCTTTACGATGTCGTTATTTGTTCGGTTTGCGCCAACTGAGCAGCTTTTACATGCACGCTCTGTTTTAGAGGCCATTCCTGGTTTCCGAACCAGTCGCGACTTCGACCCCCATATCAGTCTTTGTTATGGCGCGCCGACAGAGCTTGGCGCACTACAAGATGAGATAAACGCATTATTGCATCAGTCGGTGCGTTTCGACCGGCTCGTCGCAACAGAAATTACCCTTCCGGTTGAAACCTACGATGACATCAAGCTTTGGAAAAAGAGGGCGGTCCACCAGATCTCCGGAGCCGCCTAAGCGCTGCGAGCTGCTTCGATCTTCTTCGCGAAGCCTTGCGCGCCATAGCACCGAATTGAGAGCGTTCCGATCGCCGTTTTGACATCGATGATTTGTGTCCCGATCCCAAATCGCGTTTCGACTGACGTTATACTGCGAAGGGGGAGAATGACGCTCATAGAGTCCGGGTCTTTGTGGAGCATCCGATTGATCCCGTTCGGGTGAAACTCGACAGCATCTTTAGTCAAATAGGCCGTGCCTCCCACCCAGAGTCCGCCCATCAGTTTTTTCGCGGCATTGGTCCCGAAACGACCACCAGCTCCGAGTAAGCGTTGTGCTCGGTCGCCAACTTCGGCGTCCTTCATCAGTGCATTTACAAGTTTCTTCGCGATGACGTTCTCTGGTTTGGACATGCTCACCCCAACTTTCTCGCGGCGTCCTCTGCGAAATAGGTAATAATTCCGCTGGCACCTGCGCGTTTGAAGCTTAGCAGTGTTTCCATCATGACGCGATCACCATCGATCCAACCATTCTGTGCGGCGGCTTGAATCATGGCGTATTCACCTGAAACTTGGAACGCAAAGGTTGGGATCTGGAATGTTTCAGAGACACGGCGGACGATATCAAGATAAGGCAGGCCCGGCTTCACCATGACCATGTCGGCGCCTTCTTCGATGTCCATTGCAACTTCGCGCAAAGCTTCATCGGTGTTGGCGGGGTTCTGTTGATAAGTCTTCTTGTCCCCAATTAGGGCTGTCGCTGAGCCAATCGCCTCGCGATACGGGCCATAGAAGCCACTCGCATATTTGGCGGCGTAAGACAGGATCAGCGTGTTTGAATGGC
>JBCBGS010000225.1:0-2755 GCA_038526515.1 Pseudomonadota bacterium
GACGTGTGCTCTCGATCTCTTCAGCTTGCCGAGCACCTGATCATCCAGCCCCTGCGCATCGATATCGACCGCCTTGCCGGTCGTATCCTCGACCTTCTCGCGCCACGCTTCGCCAGCGCCTTTCTGAGCCGCGAGCGCTGTGCCGAAGGGCGGGGCGGCGGTGTCCACCCCCAGCTCGTTCGCCGCATCTTTCAGGAAGGCCTGCATATCCTCATCGGATTCGAGCGCGAAGCGCGGGTCCTTGGCAAGGTTCATCTCCCACCATTTGCGGATCGCCTGCAATTGCCGCGGCGGCGCAAGCCCGCGCACGTTCTTGGCGTTGATGAGGCGCAGTTTGGGTCCACTGACAAAGCGGAAAGCCGAAGTCGAAGGCATGGTCGTTCACTCCCGAAATCGCGAAGGATCGCGTGGTCAGAGCCAGTTGAGTGCTGAACCCGGTTGTGTGTCTTGAGCGAGGCCTGTTGCGCTGAGGCGAACGTAGCGCGAGGGGGAGGGGGCGTCTAGGTGGGTGGATAGGGCGATTGTGGCGGCCATGAACTCCGATGTTGGGTGCACCAAAGAAATCCAGACGAAGTTCGGAACGGCCTACGTGAACAGTGTCGCGCTGATCCGCAAAGCGACGCTCGGTGCCTAAACCGAGTCCGAATGCAGCGGACAGGGCATTGCCAGCGAAGTTGCTAGTTTGGGGCGGAGTGAGTCGCCTAGCCACATCTGTCATGGCTGTACTAGACACTAACAGTCATGTAACGGACCTCTCGTTTGAATTCATGTGTGAGACCATCGGTACATGTCTAAAGTAGAGGACTTTTTTAACCGGAACCAAATTGGCAATGAAGGGCTTGAACTTCCCTATGTGCACTCAACGCAGTCATACAATATTGAGAAAATTCTTAGGGATAGCTCTTTGAAACCCTCTCATTGCCCTGAGTTCGAAGAGGAACTGCTATATTTTTTTAGGGGGCGTCCTGCCTATAAGCAATCGAGCGAAGGAGAGGAGGCATCGCACTGGCAATTGCCGACATGTTTTCTCTATGACAGTCTGCCTGACATTGCCGGTGCTCGCACATATCCGTTCGACTCGGGAGCATTCAAACAAGGTCGGTACCCATCATATATTCGGCTAATGCCCCTCGAGGAGTTTGAACTTGTCGGTAACTTTTCGTCTGACAGAATAGTCGAAGCCTTTTTCGGTGATATTGAGTCATACCTAAATGGTGACGCGAAAACTGAGCAGGAGTTTTCGGAAAATTACACCGTATCTGCGTTCGATGCCGAAGTGATGGCTCTTCGACGATTGGCATCGGATGGGACGCCAAAGTCATTTGATGACCGAAGATTTACAATTGAAGTTCAAACAAAGAATAGAATAGATTTTGAAGAAAATCCGCCATCGGCGGTTATTTTACCAACAATATATCTAGGCAATGAGAAGGTCAGGAGTGCGTTAGATCGCTGGGATGCGGCGCCCATAACCTATGATGTTCATGCTCAGTCACTTGATTTATATTATGGTGTAATTTTTCAGAAGTATCTTGATTATCTACGTGAATCTGAAGTGCTAAGATGAGTTTTTTCTTGTCTGATTTGCGATTGTTGGGCTTTGGCAGTCATTGCTTTGCTCTCCCTATATTCTCGAAAGTTGGAAGTAATAGGTCGTTCACGCACGACCTAAATCATGAGGGTCGGGTCGTAAGGTTTATCGAAATTGAAGATGATATGCTCTCGTCAGCTTATATTGCCGGGCTTCCAAATGTGAAAATTGATCTAGGTGATTTTGGATTATTTACAATTGTTGGCGACCGTGAGATTCTTTTTCAAGGAAATATCGATGATTTAAGAGAGCATTTTCTTAATCACCAATATGATGACCCTGTTCTTGAATTAGAGGCCGCGAATTTACTGGGCGATCGAGAGCGTATGTCAATAGCATTAGAGGGGTTCGGTTGGGTTCGGCGTGGTAGTCCTGCAGCTATTCAATGGGCTGAGTCTGAGAAGCGGACATTTTTAGCCCTCAGGAAAATTCGCTCTGGTGAAAAAGAGCAGGATACCGAGCAGTCTTCAGATCTTGAATCTGATTTTGATCGGCTCAAGGCATACCCTGAAACTGACGATTGGTCTCGCACTTGGTTAAGCCTTTGGTTGCAAGACTTTCGAAGAGATGCACTAGTAAAATTGGCTTGCTGGCGCGTTGATGCTGGATATGACCCTCAAATAGACGGCGCGTTAGTCTACATCCGTGTACTGGAGGGGGCAAGAGATATTGAATACGCGGGAAATTATTGTTTACGCTGGCTCGAAATGTCACCGCTCGGTGTTGTTAATTGGCTCAAGCTAGCAGTCTCGTTATGGTCGAGGCGTGCATTCCAATCTGATTTAAATTCTTTGATCACAGAAAAACTCAAATCCCAATTGGTCTCTGATGACTTTGCTGCGCCGCCTTGGCGTCGAACGTGGCAGTTCCTTTGGAGCCGACTGGGGAGGGAGCATGAGTTAGAAGATCTGTCCAAACCAACGTGCCGCGGGGGAAGGCGGATAACCAGTCTTGTGCTTCAATGTAGAATCGGCCGATGTTGTTCGGATTTCTCAAAAGATAGAGAAGCACCTCTCCATCTGAGAGTGAAAGACGTTGGATCGTATCAAAGTAGGATTTCGCCAGATCTTCTAACTCATGCTCCCTCCCCAATTGGTCTCTGATGACTTTGCTGCGCCGCCTTGGCGTCGAACGTGGCAGTTCCTTTGGAGCCGACTGGGGAGG
>JBCBGS010000226.1:0-2740 GCA_038526515.1 Pseudomonadota bacterium
GCAACACAGACCGCCTACTATGCGGCGCCGCAGGTTTCCGCTCATGGTGAATGGACGGAGCCGCCCGCTCGGTTTCAAATACGAATTCAGGCCTGCGAGACTTATTGTTTGCCCCAGAAAAGCAAACAGCCGCCATTGAGCCTACATGTCATGGATTCGGGGCAGGCATGGGGGCAAAAGTTTGAGGGGTATCGCGGGCAAGCAAGCTTTCATTCTCTAAGTGGAGGCTCTGTGACCGTAAGCTCATCCAATCTCTCTTTGACCCGAATGATGATTGGATCTCTACCAGGGGCAGAGAACCAAGTGTCGTTCGTGCTGTCGGCGACATGCCATCCGATCGATCAGGCGCCCTCGTATCTACCAAATTAGTGAGCCGACCGTCTGGCGAAGACGTCTAGCTTTTCTCTTTGACGCTGCTATTCGAAAGGCCAATGGCGAATAGAGCGTTTGAGCTTGCCAAATTGGAGTCGCAGCAAGATGCATCTCGCAAACCGTGTTCTGGTGACCGGCGGCGCCGGATTTATTGGCAGCCACCTCTGTGAAAAGCTCATCGCAAAAGGCTATGAAGTTCTCTGCGTCGATAATTTTTTCACGGGCGCGCGGTCGAATGTAGCGCATCTCTTGGATAACAAGACATTTGAGCTTTTGCGTCACGACGTGACATTTCCGCTCTTCGTTGAAGTTGATCAAATCTACAATTTGGCCTGTCCAGCGAGTCCAATTCATTACCAATTTGATCCGGTGCAAACCACCAAAACATCAGTGCACGGGGCGATAAACATGCTCGGGCTGGCAAAGAGAACGCGGGCTCGAATACTGCAAGCGTCCACATCGGAAGTTTATGGTGACCCGAGCGTTCACCCGCAGGAAGAGAGCTATTGGGGCAATGTGAACCCGATCGGCCCGCGGTCTTGTTATGATGAGGGCAAACGGTGCGCGGAGACTTTGTTCTTCGATTACCATCGTCAACACGCGCTCGACATCAAGGTCGCCAGGATCTTCAACACTTACGGACCGCGAATGCACCCAAATGATGGGCGAGTTGTGTCGAACTTCATCGTTCAGGCGCTCAAAGGCGAAGACATTACGCTCTACGGAGACGGCGCGCAGACGAGAAGTTTTTGCTATGTCGATGATTTAGTCGACGGCCTCATTCGGTTGATGGAAAGCCGGGATGGCGTGACGGGACCGATCAATCTCGGCAATCCAGGAGAATTTACAATCCGGGAGCTCGCGGAACACGTGCTTGACCTCACCGGATCAAATTCCACGCTCGTGAACAAACCGCTTCCGCAAGATGACCCCAGACAACGCCAACCCGATATTACGCGCGCAAAGGCTCAGTTGAACTGGGGGCCGACCGTCGAATTGCGGGAAGGGTTAGGGAAAACGATCACCTACTTTGATGACTTGCTCAAGCGCACAAGCTAGAGCATTGGAACCGCGAGAAAGCTGGAAACGACGAGTATTATGAAACGCGCACTCATTACCGGAACCACAGGTCAAGACGGGTCTTATCTCGCCGAACTTTTATTGGAAAAAGGCTATGAGGTGCATGGTCTGAAACGTCGTGCATCTTCTTTCAATACTCAGCGCGTAGATCACATCTATCAGGACCCACACACGGATGATCAGCGCTTTATTCTTCACTATGGTGATCTGACAGATACATCCAATTTGACCCGGCTTATGCGCGAGGTTCAACCGGATGAAGTGTATAATCTAGGCGCGCAAAGCCATGTCGCTGTGAGTTTTGAAGCTCCGGAATATACGGCGGACGTCGACGCCATCGGAACGCTCAGACTGCTGGAAGCCATCCGCTTTCTCGGGTTGGAGAAGAAAACCCGTTTCTATCAGGCCTCAACATCTGAGCTGTACGGCAAAGTCCAGGAAACGCCTCAACGGGAAACGACGCCCTTCTATCCACGCTCACCGTATGGCGTGGCGAAGCTTTACGCCTATTGGATCACCGTGAATTACCGGGAGGCTTATGGGCTCTATGCTTGCAATGGCATTCTCTTCAATCACGAGTCCCCGCGCCGCGGAGAGACGTTTGTCACGCGTAAGATCACGCGCGGGTTAGCCCATATCGCACAAGGATTAGAGAGCCGTCTCTATCTTGGAAATATGGATGCGCTGCGCGATTGGGGGCACGCAAAAGATTATGTCCGGATGCAGTGGATGATGCTGCAACAGGATGAAGCAGACGACTTTGTGATCGCCACTGGCAAACAAATCTCAGTTCGCGATTTCGTGCGAATGAGTGCGCTAGAACTAGGGATCAAGCTTCGTTTCGAGGGCGAAGGCGTCGATGAGTATGCCGTTGTCGAAGAGATCACATCTGACAAAGCGCCGGCGGTTGCCGTTGGTGATCGTATCATTGAGGTCGATCCTCGTTACTTCCGGCCTGCTGAGGTTGAAACGCTTCTCGGTGATCCTTCGAAAGCAAAAGCCAAGCTCGGTTGGGAGCCTGAAATTACAGTTGAAGAAATGTGCGCCGAGATGGTCGAGGCTGATTTGAAAGACGCACAACGTCATGCGTTTCTGAAAGCGCATGGATATGACGTCCCGGTCGCTACGGAGACTTAATCCGATGTCCGCGCACCCTAGGATTTATGTTGCTGGTCATCGGGGAATGGTCGGCTCAGCTTTGGTCCGAAAACTCAGCGCGATGGATGCGGGCGAAATCGTCACGCGCACGCGACAAGAGTTGGACTTAACAGATCAAGCGGCCGTGCAA
>JBCBGS010000227.1:0-2735 GCA_038526515.1 Pseudomonadota bacterium
AGAACCATTCGATCTGGCCAAGCCGCCCGGTGAGGTCCAGCTCGGGCATGGCGAACGGATGCCAGTGCGAACCTCGAAAATCTGAGCGTTGAAGACGATCGGTTCGATGCAATCATCCTGGCGAGTGGATGGCATCTGCAGGCCGCCATGCCCGAGCTGGACCTCACCGGGCGGCTTGGCCAGATCGAATGGTTCTACTCAGAGATCATGGCGCCGCCGGCAGCGCAGGCAAGCGGGCATTACGCGCTCGCATTTGAAAAGACGCGCCTTTGGGGCGCAACCTTTGCTGATCAGATCGGGGCCAAACCAGAGGTGTCGGAGCAGGCCACACGCGACAATATGATGGCGTTAGAAGCGCTCAACCCGTATTGGCTTCAGAATAGCCGCAGCGCCGACCTCCACGCGCGGGCGGGGGTCAGGGCAACAACGGCAGATCGACTGCCATTGATCGGCGCACTGCCGAACCAGGTTCAAATGGAAGTGGACCGGCAGCGTCTTGAACGCCAAGGCTGGCAAGTCTCCCCGAACGATTATGCTAGAGAGAACGTCTATATCGCTGGCGGATATGGATCCCGCGGCTTCACGTGGGGGCCATGGGCGGCAGAAATTTTGACCGCAACCATTTTCGGTGACCCTCTTCCCGCCCGCCGAGAGGCGTTAAGAATGATTGTGCCAAATCGGCAAATCCTGAGAAAACTAAAGCGTTCGAAGGCTTAGTTGCCCGCGAATCGGCGATCGAATTTTCCTCAAAAATTGCGCGAAACCGGACGATTTTGCTCGGAATACGTGTGCTGCGCAAAATGACAGCGCTGACTATCAGTTTGACAGCGTTTACCTCGTCGCTGGGGCTGGTCTTGGCCAGACCCTTGCAGTTGTATCCGCGCAGCGCTCGCTGCTGGGTATGCGAGCGAAAAATTAATCCGACCTGCGCGAACACAATTTCAGGGGAATGAATCAGTGTCTCAACAGAATGTAGAGTTGGCCGACCTCGGCATCGAAGCCGCCGAGATCCGCAAAAATTGGTCCGAAGAACGTCTTTACGAGCAAGCTGTTCGCAGCGGCGAAGGCGAAGTTGCCAAAGGTGGTGCTTTGTTGGTGAAGACCGGCAAACACACTGGGCGTTCCGCGAAAGACAAGTTCACGGTCCGCGATGAGAGCACCGAAAACACCGTTTGGTGGGATAATAACGCCTCCATGACGCCAGCACATTTCGACGCGCTTTGGGAAGACTTCCAGGCGCATCTCGCTGGTAAGACCCTCTACACACAGCAATTGTTTGGCGGCGCTGACCTAGACCACCGCGCCCCAGTTCGTGTGGTCAACGAATTTGCTTGGCATTCTCTGTTTATTCGTCACCTGCTGCGCATCCCGACGACAGAAGAGTACGCAGACTTTGCGCACGAGTTCACGATCATCAATAGCCCAAGCTTCCGCGCTGACCCGGCCAAGCATGGCACTGTTTCTGAGACAATTATTGCGGTGAACTTTGCCAAGAAACTCGTTCTGATCGGCGGCACCAGCTACGCCGGCGAAACTAAGAAGTCTGTCTTCACCATCCTGAATTACATCCTGCCGACCAAAGGCGTGATGCCAATGCACTGCTCCGTCAATGATGGCGGAAACAATGATGCCGCGATCTTCTTTGGTCTGTCAGGCACAGGTAAAACGACCCTGTCTGCGGACGCGAGCCGAACCCTAGTCGGCGATGACGAGCATGGTTGGTCAGAAAATGGCCTCTTCAATTTCGAAGGCGGTTGCTACGCGAAGATGATCAATCTCTCGCCGGAGAATGAACCAGAGATCTACGCCACCACAAGCATGTGGGGCACAGTCCTCGAGAACGTGGTCATGGACCCAGAGACCCGTGAGCTCGATTTCTTTGACAACACACTGGCTGAAAACTCTCGCGGCGCTTACCCAATCTCAGCGATTGAGAACGCATCTTTGAGCGGCCGTTGCGGTCAGCCAAAGAACCTGATCATGCTGACCTGTGACGCGTTTGGCGTCATGCCGCCGATTGCCAAGCTGACTCCTGAGCAAGCAATGTATCACTTCCTGTCAGGCTACACCGCGAAAGTCGCGGGCACTGAAAAAGGCGTGACAGAGCCAACAGCAACCTTCTCGACCTGCTTTGGCGGGCCATTCATGCCGCGTCACCCAAGCGAGTATGGCAAGCTGCTCGGCGAGCTGATCGACAAGTATAACGTGAATTGCTGGCTCGTCTCGACGGGTTGGACCGGCGGCGCGCACGGCGTTGGCCATCGGATGCCAATCAAAGCGACCCGTACGCTTCTGAACGCAGCGCTCGACGGCTCACTGAACGATGCGGACTTCCGCCAGGACGAAACGTTTGGCTTCATGGTCCCGACCGCCCTTGAAGGCGTCGACAGCACGATCCTCAACCCGCGCGACACCTGGGAAGACAAAGCTGCTTATGACGCGCAGGCTGCGAAGCTCGCACAAATGTTTGTCGAGAATTTCAAAGTCTACGAGGCACACGTCTCAGCCGACGTGAATGCGGCGGGCCCACGAGCGACCGTGGACGCCTAAGGCACTAGCCCAACGATTTAGAAAAGCCCTGCTCCATTAGGAGCGGGGCTTTTTTATTTCGCCCTAGTGATTTCGGCAAAATCAAAGACATGTATGGACTGATATTTTGTCGAGCCTATACAAATACGCATGAAGAAAAACCGTTTCTTTCGCTGGCTTCCACTTGCGTGGAGGGTACCTGTTAT
>JBCBGS010000228.1:0-2695 GCA_038526515.1 Pseudomonadota bacterium
GTTCTGAGCCAGGATCAAACTCTCAAGTTTGTGTCACATACTAAACAGACACGGGGAAAACCCCGCCAACCTGCTTGGCATGAGCTTCAAGGAGCCGATACCTGCACTGTCAAACGTAATGGATACGAATGAACATGCATCATCACATCCAGACTGTGGAGCCTGGAAGGATGTGGCAATCGGCTTAAAATTAACCGGTATCCGGAGCCTTAAAACCCCCGGACCGGGCGCCGTCGCCCACATGTCCCTTCATCAAAAACTAACAATGTCAAAGAGCCTACCAACATGAAGAAGCGGACAGCGATGGCTTCCCCGATTTACACCGGGGGACCGGCTATCCGATTATGTTGGCGACCAACTCAGTGCAGCGGTTAGAAACCGTCAGCGCCGCGTCGGTGGAGGTCATCTAGGCGTGGTCCGGGATTCGGTCAACGCCTTTTTGCAATTTTATTTCAAACAAGCGCAAGAATCCCGGAATTCCGCCATTTTCGCCCTCATTTTCTGGGATTGAGATGGTTACCAACGTCTAAATTTCAAGCGGTCGTTAACGCTTTTCCGCCATGGGAACTGCGGGTTCGCGGCATTTTCGCCTTTGTGAAAGCCCAGAATCGTAACCATCGCGGATAATTGGCCTAAAAATGCAGTCTGACAGCGCACCTGCCGAATCAACGACGGAAACAGCTTCGTCTGATTCCGGATTCGCGTCACGCGTGCGTTCAGCAGTTGCATGGCGCTGGGGCACGCAAGTCGCAGCGCAGATCATAACCTGGACCTCGACAATCCTCGTTGTTCGACTGCTTGACCCCACAGACTATGGCCTCTTTGCGATGAGTCAGGTCGTGATCACTGCGCTTGCTTTCCTTAACGGTGCGAGCTTCGCGACATCACTCGTCCAGACGAAGCGCATAGATCAAAGAAGGATTGCGCAAGTTTTCGGTCTGCTGCTGGCGTTCAACGGTACTCTTGCAATGGTCCAGTTGCTGAGCGCGCCTTACGCTGCGGCATATTTCCGCGAACCGTTAGTCGCAGATATGCTGCGATTGCAGGCCGTGATCTTTCTGACCGTCCCCTTCACGGCCCTCCCAACAGAATTGCTCGCCCGCGAACTGCAATTCCGGAAGCAGGGGCAGGTAAATATGGTGAGCGCGGTTGTCGGCGCAGTCGTGGCTTTGGTTCTCGCATGGCAAGGCTTTGGCGTGTGGGCGTTGGTATACGCTCCAATTGCCATGTTTATCACCCGCGCGATCGGACTCACCTGGGCGGCAGGCCTCCGAGTGAAACCGATCTTCGATCCGCGTGGCGCTTGGGATCTGGTCACCTTCGGCGGCACTCTAACGCTCTGCCAGTTGTTCTGGATTGTTCAGAGCCAAAGCGACATCGTGATAGCGGGCCGCCTGCTCCCGACTTATGATCTTGGCCTCTATTCCGAAGCATTGTTCCTTACCTTGATTGTAACGGGACGCTTTATCCCTCCGATCAATGAAGTGGCGCTCGCCGCTTACTCGGAACTTCATCGGGCGGGGAAACCGCTCGGTCCGTACTTTCTGAAAACAGCTCGAATGGTGATGATGGTCAGCGCGCCTATTTATGTCGGACTCGCGCTAACGAGCGAGGCCGCGATCCTCACTTTATTTGGCGAAAAGTGGGCCAAGATGGTTCCTGTCGTTGGCGGCCTCGCTGTCGTGATGCCAGCTTTTGCGCTTCAATTGATATGCTCTCCGGTCACGAATGCGATGGGACGCCCCAAAGTATACCTCACGACAAGCGCCGCCGGAGCAATGATAATGCCGGTCGCATTCTTATGGGGCGTGAATGGCGGGATGTTTGGTGGCGATACAGGCCCTATGGGCTTGGTCCATGCTTGGTGGATCGCCGCGCCGCTTTTGTGCGCATTTACTCTGGCCATGACCCTGCCCCGTATTGGAGTGTCTCCCATCGCACTTGTACGTGAACTCGCCCCAATTGCGCTGGCCTGCGCAGCCATGACTGCGGCTGTTATCGGGGTCCAGCGCTTTGCACCCTTTGGAACCTATTGGCTCGACCTTGCCTGGAACGGATTCGTCGGCGCGAGCGTCTATGCCGCGACTTTCTGGTTCGGATACCGATCGCTTGTCACCGACACCTGGAACTTGCTGCGCGACCGGGGCTCACCCGAAAATCAGACGGCCGCTTCTCCCGCGTAGGATTGGACGTTCGAACTGCGACATTTGGGCGTGCTTCGATTGTCTGATACTCTCGCATTAAAGGCGACTCTGCAGTGTCGTCTGCGACGGTACAGGAACAGATTATGACGCATCTATGGGCGCTGCCAGCCATTTCGCTAACGCTAGTCGGTTTGGGGCAACCCGCTGAAGAGCAAGCCATCGCGCCGAGCCTCACAGATCCGGCGACAGAGATCCTCGACTTGGATGAAGAGCGCAACAAACGGCTGACAATCCCAGTGACGATCGGCGGCACCGGCCCGTATGATTTCATGATCGATACAGGAAGCCAGGCGACAGCGGTTACCCATCAGATAAATCAGAGCCACAGTTTTACACCGCTGGGCACCGCGACGCTCGTTGGCATGGCCAGCCGCCGCCCCGTCGACGTGGTTGAAATAAACGATCTTATGGTCGGGACCCACACCATCAACGACTTGGTCGCACCAGTGCTCTATAAGGAGCACCTTGGCGCGGACGGCATCATCGGGCTC
>JBCBGS010000229.1:0-2651 GCA_038526515.1 Pseudomonadota bacterium
CGAAAGCTCTGTCGGATAGTATTCTAAGCTGAGATCGAAATTGTCTGCTTCGTACGGATCAAGATTTGGATTGCCAACCGCAGCCTCATCGCGATCATCATTGATCTCGATAAACGGTGCCATATCGCCGAATGCCGGACGAACCACAGCGGCATAATAAGCTGCGCGCCCGATCAGTTTTTCGTTGAACTCATACTTCGCGTTCACGCTTGGCAATACATTTGTATAGTCATTCGAGAAACTGGTCACGGTAGCGGTCAGGTCGTCTTCTTGGACGAGACGGCCTTCAAGATCGATATCCGTTTGCTCTACACGAACGCCCGCCACCAAAGTCAGTTGATCGAACTCGAATGTTCCCATGAAATACCCAGCGAGGATTTGCTCGTCGATAACATAGTCGGCGATGTTAGAATCGAAGAATGAGCCTTCGGCGTCAAAATCAGGGTCAGATGGATTATTAAAGCTGCGCAGCGATTGCGTCAGGTCTGGATCGGGCCAAGTTGGCTGCGGATTTGCCAAACGCCAATTGTCGATGAAGCTATCGCGCGCAAAGTCAGCCAGATTGAGATCTGGCTCGAAGAACAGGAAGTCTTCATCGCGGGTCTTTTCGCGATCGCGCAGTTTGAAACCGGCTTTCCAGGTGACCGGCGTATCACCAATCATGCTCTCGCGAGAGACATCGAAGCGCGCCCCGATCTCGGTGTCTTCATTTACAGAGAACTCGCGCTCAAGCGAGTCCAAATCGTAATTGGCTGGATCATAAATCGCATCGAACAAAGACTGGGTGCCGCTAATGCGCGGGGTTTCGGGATTGGACAGGTCAAACGTGAGTACGCCTGGGAATGAGTCCTGAATATCCTCAAACCGGAAAGTAACATCGTGATTGTTATCATCCTGTTCGTCCGCGAAGGCATAGGAGACTTCATAGTCGAAGGTCCAAGCATCCATATCGGTGGAACCGCCAAGCGCGATGGTCTGGATGTTTCGCGTTTCTTCGCGAACACGGACTTCGGCATCCATTTCATTGACGGGAACAGTCGTCGCGCCGGGCGCAATGACGCCGCCAGCATCAGTGTCTTCTGAGTCGTCGAGATCCCGGAACTCGAACTTGTTACGGACCTCGTCATCAACATAATTGTTGAACAGCGTGCGCAGATACAGATCCGTGTTCCCATTCACACGCCAGTCGAAGTTCGCCACCAACCCGAAACGCTCGCGGGTTAAATCATACCAACGATGCTCATAATCATCATTCAGGTAGGCAACATTATTCTCAAACCCGAACTCGCCAATTTCATTATTGTGCGACTCGATTCGAAGGTCCTGATAGTTCAGAGATACTGCGACCCCGAAAGTGTCATTGAACACGTTCGAATAGGTCAGCGTGGCTTTCGGAGAGATCTCTTCGGTGATTTCGTTCCACTGCCCTTCGATCTTGGCGCGAACAAACTGGCCGTCACGGTCAAATGCTGAAATCGTTTTCAGGTTGATGATCCCACCGAGGCTATCAGCATCGACATCCGGGGTCAGAGACTTCTGGACTTCAATCCCGTCAAGCAGATCAGACGGCACTCCATCAAGCAGAACGCCTCGGCGGTCTTCCGGTGATGGTGTACGCACACCGTTAATTGAGGCTGCGACAAGGTCCGTATTAATGCCACGGATCGACACATAGCGCCCCTCGCCTTGGTCCGTCACAATGGATAGGCCCGGTACACGCTGCAGAGAATCAGCAACGGTTGTATCCGGGAAATACCCCAGACCGTCTGAATCGATAACCGAGACGATGCTGTCCGCGGCACGCTGTTGGTTGATGGCACCGGCCTGCGCCGCCTTGGAACCAACCACGAGCACATTGTCCATGAAGCGAACATCCGCCCCGAGCGTAAAATCGAGTTCTGCGCCGCTTGCAGGCACGGAAACCGATGAGGTTACACCGGGCGCCCCGATGTAGGAAACCGTGATCGAATAATCGCCGGCAGGAAGGTTCGCGATGCGATACTCACCAAATCGATCCGTACTCGCGGATCGATTGGTGCCATCGACAGAAACAATCGCGCCCTGCAGCGGCGCCGTCCCGGTTGTATCTGTCACTTTTCCGCTCAAGACTTGCGCCGAGGCGATCGGCGCTGTTGCTGCCAGCATCACAGTCGCGAGTGCGGTTCCAGCTAAAAATCGAGTCATCAAATCCCTCCATTTGGATGGCGGGCTGATGCCTTTGCCGCGCGACAAAGCGATGACATTTTCGCAATGCTTTGATGACGGAAATCTTGCGGTTTGGTGACAGTTAGATCGTACACAGATGGAGTTGCTGAGACTGCGCTTCGCTCGCAAACGTAATGGACCTCGACACTTGTGTGTTCAAAAATCGTCAGCATTCAGATCGATTGAAACCGAACACGCGGCCCACGACTTTTTCTAAGGGTTGACCGCCATTCCTAGATGCGAAGCACTTCTGGGGACAACCGTGTCCCTAACATCACACGAACAACGTGCCGGGCTGTCTGGCAGAGGTTTCGAAGCTAATGTCCGCTTCTCTAATCGGGCATTCAGGTCAAGCTCCAAATTTTGGTTTTGTGAGGGTCCGCATCCATGTCTGGGTCACGCTTCTCTTCACAGTCTGATTGGCTCCAACAAGACGAGCCAATCAG
>JBCBGS010000230.1:0-2612 GCA_038526515.1 Pseudomonadota bacterium
GCGCTCAGGGCTTAGAAGTTTCCCGACGCAGCCTCTTTCAGGATCGCCTTGTCCAGTTCAGCATCCGCCAGGAGCCGCTTGAGCCTGGCGTTCTCCTTCTCCAGATCCTTCAGACGCCGAGCCTGGTCGACCTTCAACCCGCCGTACTCTTTACGCCAGCGATAGTACGTCACGCTCGTTACACCCATCTGTCGGACGACATCCGCCACCGCCTGGCCCTGCCCAAGCAGGACGTCAGCCTCTCTCAGCTTCCGGATGATCTCTTCCGTCGTGTAGCGCTTCCTCGCCATCTCCACCTCCAATGCGGCCAAATCCTAATACCAAAAGGTGGCTGCAGGTCAGGGGGCCAGGTCATTAAATAGGAGGTTGCGAGTTCATTTTCGGGTTTGGATCGCCAATAAAAGCCCGCCACGACCAGCAGCAGGAAGATCGGTATAACTGTGATCAGACTACCGAATATGATATCAAGGCTCGAATCGTCCCAAAGTATTAGGTCCATGATCTTGGGGATGTAGGTAATGAATATGTTTACTGTCGCTACAGCGGCAATGACGACGTAATCGAGAAACGCCCTCACATCATATTTATTCATAACAATACACCATATATCGGCAGAGCGTACCCACACTCAGACGTTCACTCGTCCTCGTCATGAGGCACTTCTTCAATTATGATTTTAATGCCTTCAGTGTCCTCAAAATCACGCACGACGGCTTGAAGTGTGGTGATGTTATCAATCGTCTGGGAGTTACTTTTTGGAAATTTAACGGTAAACGAAAGCTGACGAGGCTCACCAGAACTTGTAAGTGAGGATGCGCCTGTGCTGATTTCAAATTTTTCGGCACTCTCCACAAGTTGAGAGTGCTCAAGAAAAAGTAGTTCAACTAGTTGGTTGATCGGCGTGCCATCTTCAGCCCTGACTTTTATCGAATTGCTCAAGAAGCGCCCCCTGATTTCAGTCTTCTGTAAGTTTGCTGACGTAGGCCGAATTGCCAAAACTGGGGCCCCATTATACGATCCAGCGTTCGTTAGTGGACCGAAACCATGGCAACCAAACAAAACCAAACACCCAACAAAAGCAAGAAGCCACGGAAAATTAAGCTGGTGGATGGCGAGCTTAGCCATGAGGTGACGGAACAAGGCTTCAAGAGAACAGAGATAGAACTTTCTGGACACGACAATCCAAATTCTGATATCATTGAAAAGATTGAAGAAAATGATCCGCTAGCGGACGAAGAGATTGTCAAAAGGATAGTTGAGCATAAGCCGAGAAAGCGAGTTCAAAGAAAACGGGAAGAATTGCCTAATCCCGATGCACCGCGTTGGACTGAAGAGAACGCGGCCCATGTTCGACTGGGGCCAAGCATATCTGAAACCCACCGCGATTTATTTCTAAGATGTGCTGACGAGTCCGGTGACGCCCGAGAAGCCCTAGAGCAGGCTATTGATTTGCTCCAGAGTATGGAAAAACCATGGTCAGAAGACCTGACTAAACCTGTGCAGCTCGGCACACGGATTTCGCGCGAACATCGTAATCGTTTTAACGATATTGCAAAATCATCTCCCAGCAAACGCTTAGCTTTGGAGACCGCTATTGAGTTCTTGGCGGAGCATCTCGGCATCGACCCAGACCCGGACGTGACATAAAAAAAAGCCACAGTATTGACTCGTGTTCAGACAAAGGTCTAGAAATGCACCTATGGGTAAGGTGCGCACCCCGCTCTGCTGACGTTGGCTTCATCAGCGTTGATAGATAACGGGACCATCCCAAATGACATCCAGAGTATTCAACCCCTCCTTTGGGACGGGAACACCTCGACTCGACCTGAAATCTGAGCTTCTTGCCTCGGCGTCATTGCTTGGTTGCGCGGCGCTATTCGTATGTGTCGACGTCCTCCTCAAGAAATCATCGGACACCGATAATCGGCTTTACTACGCCGGGGCACTCTTCATCTCGGCCGGAGCCAACTGGCTTTATTTGGACGCTATCAAAAACTCATTATCGATCGGGTTCATTGTAATCACGACGTTGATGTCGCTTGGCGTTCTAGGGTGTGGGGTTTGGCTGTTTGGCGAGACCATGAGTATCCCGAAATGGATCGCTTGCGGCCTCTTGCTGGTGGCGACAGCGCTTCTCAGTCTGCCTGAATCCCAAACCATGGAGGTGCAGTGATGCGGCTCGCAAAAGTGCTCGCCGTGGCTGGCGAAGTTGTAAATACGTTATGGATCTTTGCGATCTGTGCTGAGGTCATAAAAATTTACAGTGGCATAAGCGTGCCAATCCTCAGCTTCTTTTTTGCGGATCTGCATGTGAATGACGTTTTGGCCTTTTTTCAGGCGCTAGTCATCGTTTTAGTGCCTGTCTTCATATTCAAAGCTGCGTTTTCAAGCTCGCTGTTCTCCAATTTTGGCGGGTTCTTTTCGAGACTCGAAAACACTCTGGGCTTTGCGGTCGGGCTGGTCGCTCTGGTCCTCGTCTTTGGCCTGGAGCTTTACAACCTCACGACAGAAGCCCGCATGGCTCTGGAAGAATTGGTCGATTGTGCGCCGGGCAATCCGTTCTGCAATCAAGCCGAAATCGATCATCAACGCGACGTTCTTCAGGCGCAGGT
>JBCBGS010000231.1:0-2557 GCA_038526515.1 Pseudomonadota bacterium
CAACGACGTTGCGAGAGGCTCCGAAGGTGACAGACAGATCAACTGGGTCACCAGCTTCTTCGATGTATGGAACATCGTCATCGAGAAGAACCGAGTCAATTTCGATCGACTCTGTCGCGGCACCGATACGGTTAAATGTTTCGGTCTGATCGATGTCGAATGCACCATCAGAGAAACCGCCGGTTACGATACCATTCGCGAGACGGATCGCTGTCCCTTCGCGGATAAGCATACCGATATCGCTATCGCCACCCTCTTTACCCACGATGGTAAAGTTAGAGATTGTTGGGTTTGAGCGTGGTAGCGCGAGATTGTCGTCGCCATTGTTGTCAAACTCAAAACCTTGGTCAGCATCGTCAGCAGCGTGATCGATCAGAATGTACTGAGCATTACCTACCCAGCCATCTGTATAATCGAGTGAGTCGTCTGCATTGCCGTTGAGGGCAATGTACTTCGCGTTGGTCGTGCCGCCAAAGAACTCTACGCCGTCGTCAGCGTTGTTATAGACTTGGATGAAGTTAACTTCAGTACCAGACCCTGTTCCTTGGAACGCGATGCCGTTCAGCTCGTTAGAAGGCGTGATTTCGAAACCAGCGTAACGAACTTGAACGTAACGAAGTGCACCTGAGCTGTCGTCAGCTGTGGCACCACCGAACTCACCGGTTGAACCTTCACCTGACTTCACGCACTCGACCGTGCCGCCAGTTGCAGTGGCTTCGTCGCAAGCGTTGATTGGGGCAGAACCGTTGAGGATCAAACCACCCCATTCGCCTCGAACTGTCGCGTCAGTGATCGCGCCGGCCGCAGCCAGTCCACCGTCTGCCGCTGCATCCGACTGGATGTCGGAGCGAGATGTCATGATGATCGGCGAAGACGCAGTACCTTGCGCGTCGATTTGAGAACCGCGGTTCACAACGAGGAAGTCGTTGCCAGAAGAACCGAAGAGCACGACACCAGGCTCAATCGTCAGCGTTGCAGATGTTCCGCCATCGACGCCCACTTGAGTATTGCCTGAGACACCTACAACCGCGTTTGTCGGAATAGTTGTGTCAGTGTCGATGTTGGAAGGAAGGGTACAAACATCAACATCCAAAAGTCCGCCTGCGGCAGCCAGCGTTTGAGCTGTTGTGCCTGCATAGCAACCTGCTGCCGGAACCAAATTGATTGATGATGCGGCTGGCGGCGGTGGCGGAGGTGGCGGCGGCGGCGGAGACGTCGGCGGCGTTGTTGCTCCCGGAGAGGATACTGACGTGTCGGAACAAGCGCCCAGTGCGAGTGCTGCAGCACCTGCCAAGAGCATCAATTTCAACGTACGATTTGATAGCATTAGTGTCACCATATGAATGCGTTAGACCACCGACGTTGCCTGAGATTAAGGACGTTGGCGTTCTGGCGTGAGATAAAACTGTTAAGTTGGGTCAGTCGCCCTCCCCAGCTCGCGGCTATGGCACAGCGTATTGACACTTTCGCGACGGTTATTTTTCAGTTTTGTAACACTGACATACGAAATTGTTAACGCACGCTAACGATGCTGCGATGCGGTATAAGTGTTTCATAATTCTGTCATTTTACGCTGGTACGGCGCGCGATCTCGCGGGTGTGCGCGCGCCGGTTATGAGTTGAGGAGTAGTGGACAATGTACAGATTTGTTGCGGTTTTCGCTCTAGGTATCCTACTCGCTGCATGTGCTCCGACGTCCAACGAGAAACCGCTTTTGACAGCGGAAATGATCTTACCAAATCCTGACACTTATGGTCAGCGAGACAGAAATTATGGACTGACAGAATCTTCCGATGGCTCGATTCGAGCATTCGTTGGTCAACGCGGCGACGATACGAATATCTATGTGAGTCGCAAAAATGGCACAGTCTGGACAGATCCGGTCGCGCTCGATTTTCCAAGGCGCGAGGTTATGATGTCACCTCACTTTTCACCCTATGATGGGCGTTTCTATTTTTCGACAGACGCACAACACCCTGACCGCGTCGGCCGCGAGGATCTCAACATTTGGTCGGCGATCTTAAACGACGATAATTCCCTCACGGACGCACGTCCATTGCCCGACTCCATCAACACAGGCGGTGATGAAGATTCGTTCGCGCTTTCCGAGAGGGGTGCCTTCATCTTCACCAGCAATCATACCCGAGGCGTCGGCGGGTTCGACATCTATTATGGAAACGCACCAGAGCAAGGAGATACGTGGGAGTATCAACCGATGCCTCACAATACATCTCTAGCAGATACACAGGTCGCCATGCTGCCCTCTGGCGAATCTGCGTTTTATTATGCCCACCTGCCGGATGTGCTTGGAGTTGTAGACCTATTTCGGATTGATCGAGACGGTGAGTCCTGGTCCCAACCGGTCAATCTTGGGCCCGATATCAACTCTGATGGCGTTGATTATGGGGCCGGGTTTTCTGGAGACGGCAAGCGATTCTATTTCTCTCGCGATGGTCAGTTGATGCAGATCGACATGCAAGTCGCGCTCGATGCAGCGAAAGCGGACGTCAATTAAACCAATAAAGCCGTCCGAAAACACCAACAGCCCCAGATCGGA
>JBCBGS010000232.1:0-2601 GCA_038526515.1 Pseudomonadota bacterium
TCTCTATCGAAAGCGAAATCGTTCTGACTCGGTTTCAATAGAGATACAAACGCTAGCCATGAACGCCTCCTGTTTGGAAGGAGAGGTTTGCAAAATGCGATGCAATGTAAATTATCTATAAAAAACAGTGCCCTGAACAGCTTTGCTGTATCTGTCTTCTCGATTTGCAAATCACGAATTGCAATTTGCAATAGCGTGTTTGCGATATGCAATGCGGATTGCGTGCACATAAGGAGGGCGAACCGCAGCGAAACGCGATAGGGTGGCCTACTGGGGTTTCAGTGGCTTTTTGCTACGCTTCTTTTCGCCATTCGGGCCTCGAGGCTTTTTCGGCCCGGTCCGTTTCTTTTTGAATTTCGTACCGACCGGTTTGTCTTGATCCGCGCGGCGTACCTTTTTCGGGCCCTTGCTTTTAGGACCACCTTTAAAGCCATCTCGTTTCTTCGGGCGAGGCGCTGACGTATCGGGCGCCTGCGAAAGACCAACCCAAATACTCTTATCGATGATCTGTTTGTCGCCGGCAGCTTCGATCAGGCGCTGTGCTGCGTCAGGTTTGAGTTCGACATGCGTCGAATCTGGGTCAATGCGAATAGCCCCGATACTGTTTCGGGAAAACCCGCCTGATTTGCAAAGCATCGGGATCAGCCATTTGGGGTCGGCTTTCTTTTTTCGCCCGACACCCAGCTTTACCCATTGGCCATCAGGGAAACCTGATCCACGTCGACCGCCATGCTCTCCGCGCTCTCGTCTTTCATGGCGTGGGAAGTCCCGATCGGGATCAAATCCATCTTTGCGGGCACGTGGCGGCTTTGGTGAACCAGGATCTTGCAGAACCTCTGGGGCCGAGTCGGCAGCGCGCGTTAAACGAATGATCGCGGCCGCGAGTTGCTCGGCGTCATACTTCTCTAAAAGCGCTTGCGTCAGCGGCTGTTCGGAGTCGCTTGTCGGGGACTGGAACACGTCATTGACTAAGAGCCTCTCATTCAATGCCTTTTCAATCTCATCAGCCGATGGCGGAAGGCGCCATTCTGCCTCCACCTTGGCATCTTGAAGAAGCCGCTCAGTTCGGCGCCGTGCGCGAACCGGGATGATTAAAGCGCAAACGCCTTTGCGTCCTGCGCGTCCGGTACGACCTGATCGGTGCAGCAACCCCTCTTTGTTGCGTGGCAGATCGGCGTGGATCACCAGGTCAAGACCAGGCAGGTCCAATCCTCGCGCCGCAACGTCGGTCGCCACGCAAACACGCGCGCGGCCATCCCGCATGGCGAGCACCGAATTGCTGCGCTCTTTTTGGCTGAACTCGCCAGATAGAGCCACAACCGAGAAACCGCGATTGGTAAGGCGTGATGTCAGTTTGTTTACGGCATCTCGCCGCGAGCAGAAAACAATGGCGTTTGGCGCGTCGTGAAGCAGCAAAAGATTGATAACCGCCTTTTCGACATCGGACGGCACCACAGTCATGGCCTGATAAGTGATGTCGCTATGTGTTGATTCAGCGGACACCGTGTTGAGCCGGACGGCATCGTTCTGATACGCTTCCGCTAGACGCGCGATAGGCCTCGAGACCGTTGCGGAGAACATTAGCGTGCGCCGATCTTCGGGCGCGGCATCGAGAATATATTCGAGTTCCTCCCGGAACCCCATATCCATCATCTCATCCGCCTCATCGAGGACAACGGCTTGAAGCTCGGAAAGGTCTAACGAGCCCCTACGAATATGGTCGACCAGCCGGCCCGGCGTTCCAACGACAAAGTGGACACCTCTTTCCAGGGCGCGACGTTCGTCGCGAATGTCGACACCGCCAATGCAAGAGGCGATGCGCCCGCCAGCTGGGGCGTATAGCCAAGCCAATTCTTTCGTGACTTGCAGGGCAAGCTCGCGGGTCGGCGCAACGATAAGTGCGGCGGGAATGTCAGCGTCGGGCAGAGTCTCAGAGCTCCCCAAAACCGAGGCTGCCAATGCCAATCCGAATGCCACGGTTTTTCCTGATCCCGTTTGCGCGGAGACGAGCAAATCGCGTCCCGCCAAAGCCGGATCCAAGACAGCTTCTTGGACAGGCGTCAAAGCGTCATATCCTTTGTCCGCCAGCGCCTTGGCGAGCGGCGCAGCAATCTCAAACTCGGATGTCATCACAGGGCTTTCAGATGGGCTTGAATCATCCTGCGCGATCTAGGGTAGTCGGCAAGGTTCAATCTGCGCGCAGATACTCGGAAATTAGGTCGCTGCATATCCTTATATGCAGATGTCGCGGAATTGATCACAGCCGTAGCAAGTATAGGCCGATCGTGCTTGACCGAATGAATGCTGCGTATAAGTGCAGTGTGAACTTGTATCCTGAGAGGAGCCGCCATGTTGCGCCGTGCTTTTACTGCCCTTTCCGTCTTGTCCTTAGCTGCTGTTTTTCAGCCCGCTTCCGCTGAGCCAGTCGAATACTTCCAGGTTGAAGGCGTGACGTATGATCAATCCGTTCCCGTCTTTGAAACTCATGCGGGTTACGAGATCGGTGAGCGTCCGGTTCGCTACGGCGATATGCTGGCTTACTTGCGCGATATCGCGGCGGGCTCAGATCGCATCAGCGTGGAGACGATCGGATATTCGCAT
>JBCBGS010000233.1:0-2589 GCA_038526515.1 Pseudomonadota bacterium
CGCATCAATTTACAAGCCTCGCGGCCATCCATATCTGGCATATCCACATCCAGCAGGATGAGATCGGTTCTTTCCGCTTCAGCCAGTTTAACACCGGTCGTCGCATTTTCGGCTTGCAGCACTGTGAAGCCTTCATAAAGATCAAATTGTTCCGCGAGGGCCTCGCGTAGCTCATTATCATCGTCCACGAGCAGGATGGTTTTGGTCACCGCCATGACTTTCTCCCTTGTCTAGTGGCCAGCAGATAGAGAATGAATTCAAACACTTCATTACACGCTTCTTCAGCTGATGTCACAAAAAGGAGAGCACTGCGTGACTGATTTTTCGTTAATGGCGTCCTCAGATGGCTCTTTTCATGCCGGGGACTTCAACACCACTTGTGCGATCGGGCGTAGCGGCGTCATCGCAGCAGCAGAAAAACGCGAAGGCGATGGTGCCAGCCCCCTTGGAAAATGGCGCCTCAAACGCGTCTTTTATCGAGCCGATCGCATTGATCGACCTGAAACGGCGCTTCCCGTGATCCCTCTAAGAGACTCCGATGGCTGGTGCGACGAGGCAGAGCACCCGCTCTATAACCGGCCGGTCACCCTTCCATTCCGAGCAAGCCATGAGAAACTTTGGCGTGAAGATCATGCCTATGACGTGATTGTTGAGCTCGCTCACAATGATGCGCCGGTTATTGCAGGCTTAGGCAGTGCGATCTTTTTCCATCTGGCGCATGATGATGGGCGCCCAACCGAAGGCTGCGTCGCTGTTACTCTTGCGGATATGCTTGGCGTTTTGCGGCATGCCTCGTCTGAGACCCACCTTGAGATCCGCCGATGACGCGAAAACGTTTCGCGCTGGATTAAAAAACGAACTCTGTCTTTTTCTCAAAACCAGGCAGAACAGGCGGACAGCATTCAAAAGCCTCACGATAGGCAAATGTATCGCCTGCTCTTTTGTACATGCGAGCTGCGCCGATGCCGCGCCCGGTAGAAACCACGACGCCGAGACGTCCGCCATCCGAGAGTTGGTCCAGCCACGCTTGTGGAACTTCGTCGACCATACCAGCGACCAAAATCACATCGAAGGGTCCTTGATCTGGAAGACCTTTTGCAAGATCGCCCTGCACGCCAACAGCCTCATCCATGCCAATTTCGGCAAACCGCTCAACCATGGCATCGACCAGCGATTCGTCATCTTCTAACGCGATAACGGCGTCGGTCATGTGGCCGAGAAGCGCTGCGCTATACCCAGCACCCGCTCCAATCACGAGGCTCACATCGCTGGGCTGTGCTTCGAACGCCACGAGCATTTTGCCCAAGTCGCGCGGCAACCACATGGCACGGGCATCTGCAGTTTCGATTTCAAGCTCGGCATAAGCACTCGCCCGCATAGATTTGGGAACGAAGACTTCGCGCGGAATTGTTGAAAACGCGCTCACCACTTCTGTCGCGGTGACATCGTTCACGCGAACCTGCGAGTCGACCATGATCCGGCGGAGCTTTGCGAAATCCATGAGCTAGTCCCTAAAATAGAATCTGACGTGAACCGCGCCAATAGCACACCCCGCCGCGGTCGCAATATGGCGAAGTTACAGAAAGGCGGCTTTGCTTTAGACAACGCCGCGTAGGATCACCATACAGGAAAGACCTCTACTTCAGGCGCCGAACCCGAATCGTTTTCTTGATTTCTTTGAGGTTCATGCGGTAACCGCCCAGCGACGCGCGGTAGATTTCGACCGTCAGCGAGTCGCGAAACCGTTTTGGGACGTAGATGTCTCGACTATCACCATTGCTCTGCACCCACACCTGACCATTCTCGAGCGTCACTTCCAATTTCTTATATGGAACGGTGCGCGAGCTCGCGACGGCGAATGTGCTGCGCTCATTGTCCGAACTACCGCGGTCTTTCTTGGGCGCCCGCGCGGCGACTTGTTCCGCACCAAGCGAGGTGTCTTCAACGATTTCTGTCTTTGGAGCCACAACCGCGACCGCAGTTTCCGGTTCTTCCGCAGTAACGACGGCGGCGCCTAGGATTGCCCCTTCAAGGCAGGCCACCCGGTCACTCAAATCGACCTTAAGCGCGCATCGCGCGATCACATCTTCCGGTGCTTCCGCCGCAAAGGCGCTGACGGCTGACATACCGCCCAAAGCGACCCCAGCAACGATGCTCGTCTTAAAGACCATGGCCCACATTCCTCATCTCATGAACACTCTACACAGCCGTCACGCTACCCCAATCACCCCGCGCAATCCAGACAAGCAGTGCGCTCGTCCCAAGTAAATTATCCCTGTGTCTTACCCATAAGGCAGCAAGAAAGCAGGCTATGAAGCGAGTTTTTGGGTCAAAATTACCGCATCGCGAGATAAATCTCGGGAGGATTTAGTTGTAAATATGACCTTTTTATCACAGCGCCGAACCAAAAACAGTTTTGAAGAGCCGCACGGTTGACCCCTCATATGACAAAGTATTTGTACTCCCCACGTCTCTCAGAGAGTGAGTGAGAGCGTTTTTCTTTGTTTGGAGGAAGATTGTGTTTAACAAATCTAATTGGAAGTCGCGTTTGTTCGCGACGTCTGTCATGGCCGGTGCGACGGTCGCAAT
>JBCBGS010000234.1:0-2577 GCA_038526515.1 Pseudomonadota bacterium
TATCTTCTGCGTTTCATGACGGGTTTCCTTCTTCGAGAAAACCGCTGCAAAACTAACACCAGTTTTGGGCCACTTTTTCCAGATCACGTCAAGCCCGCTTGCGTCGCCTATCGCAGAACGATCGTGCGCTGTCCGATCATAACGATGCGCCGTGACGCGTGCCATTTGACCGCTCGGGAGAGCACGCGCGCTTCAATGTCACTGCCCTGCTCCACCAAAAGCTTCGGAGTTTGGGAATGATCGATCCGCTCAACGTCTTGTTCGATGATCGGGCCTTCGTCCAAGTCGGACGTCACATAGTGCGCGGTTGCGCCAATCAATTTCACGCCGCGCTGGAAGGCCTGATGATAAGGCTTCGCGCCTTTGAAACTTGGCAGGAAAGAATGGTGAATATTGATGCAACGCCCTGACCACTTCGCCGACAGACCGTCTGAGAGGATTTGCATGTAGCGGGCAAGAACGACCAGCTCCCCCCCGACCTCGTTCACCACATCTAGAAACCGTGCTTCGCTCTCCATCTTGGTCTGCTTCGTCACCGGGATGTGATGGTAGGGAATGCCATAAAACTCTGCCATCGGTCGCATCGTGTCGTGATTGGAGACAATCGCACGAATGTCGATTGGAAGCGATCCGATACGCCAGCGATGTAGCAGGTCGTTCAAGCAGTGCCCAAACTTAGAGACCGCGATAACGGTTGGAAGCTTTTCGTCCGCTGATGTAATCGACCATTTCATCTCGAACGGTTTACCCTCGCGCTCGAGGTCTTTTTTGAAAGTTTCGATGTCTAGCGAAGTTTCGCCAGCGGCTTGAAATGAGATCCGACACACGAATTGCCCGGACTCCTGATCGCTGTGCGCCTTCACATCATCGATAAACCCACCATGAGTGTGGATAAAAGTTGAAACGAAGGCCTGAATGCCGGGCGCATCTGGACAAGAAAACAGGAGGATCCAGCAGGGTTTCATTTTTTGATTTCCAGTTATCGTAACAATGACCCGCGGGTCTTACATCGCATTTTCGAAAGAGAACAGCGGCTCGCTGGGCTTATCTCAGCTGACGCCAGCCACCTGATAGCCGAGCCACGGTTTTACAGTTTTCATCACCAAGGCGCTTTGTATCCGACTAACATGCGGAAGCGACGCGATAACTTTTCGATACGTGGACTCATAATCGCGCGTATCTTGCGCTGCGACTTTGATCATGTAGTCGGCATCGCCCGTCATCAGATGGCACTCGAGGACCTCAGGGCGACGGATCGCAGCGCTTTCAAATGCCGCTAGCGCAGCCTCTGTTTGGCTATCAAGAGAGACTTCTACAAAAAAGACCATACTGTAGCCGAGCTTTTCCCCGCTCAGGCGTGCGCCATAACCATCTATATAGCCATTCTCTTCGAGCAATGTGATCCGACGCGCGCAAGCGGACAAAGACATGCCAACTTGCTCAGCAATTTCAGCAATTGGACGTCGGCAATTGGCCTGAAGCGCCACCAGTATTTTACGGTCAACATGATCCATGGCGATAATTTATATCGTAGTTCCTTCCATTTTGCGAATTATTTCCGATTTTTTGTGCAACACCCGGACAATCAGAGAATTATTATATCTGGAAGTCGGCTAACCTATCGGCACAAGAACGGAGTTATTCATGCTGATCGGTGTCCCCAAAGAAATCAAAAACCACGAGTACCGCGTTGGACTAACGCCTGAAAGCGTGGCGGAGCTTGTTGAAGCCGGCAATCAAGTCTTGGTCGAAACCAATGCCGGCGATGGCATCGGGGCAAGCGACGAAACCTATCGCGACCATGGCGCGGAAATCGTCGCCACAGCGAAAGAAGTATTCGATCGCGCGGATATGATCATCAAGGTGAAAGAACCCCAAGCGACGGAACGTGCGATGCTGCGCCCCGGCCAGATCCTCTACACCTATCTTCACCTCGCCCCAGATCCGGAGCAAACCAAAGACCTCATCAAGTCAGGTGCCGTCTGCATCGCATACGAAACGGTGACTAGCGACGACAACGACCTTCCGCTCCTCAAGCCAATGAGCCAAGTGGCTGGACGCCTCGCAATCCAGGTTGGAGCAGCGGCGCTTCAGAAAAATGCGGGCGGACGCGGCGTATTGCTTGGCGGTGTCCCCGGCGTCGCGCCAGCCAAAGTCCTGGTCATTGGCGGCGGTGATGTCGGCTTCAACGCCGCGCAGATGGCCGTCGGCATGCAAGCTGACGTGACGATCCTGGAGCGGGATAATCGCGTTATGGAACGCCTGTCGGCACACTTCGGAGCTTCTGCGAAAGTCATCCGTTCAACGCCGGCCCTGCTAAACGAGTTGCTGAAAACCACGGATATGGTGGTCGGCGCTGTTCTCATTCCAGGCGCAGCAGCGCCTAAGCTCATCACTCGTGAGATGTTGAAGACGATGCAAAACGGCGCTGTTCTCGTCGATGTTGCGATTGACCAAGGCGGCTGCTTTGAAACGTCTCGCCCGACGACCCATGATGACCCAACGCATAGGTTGATGTGCGTGCAACGGCGCCGGGCATATTCGCGACGCAGTAATGAATCACGCCATCTATCTCAT
>JBCBGS010000235.1:0-2539 GCA_038526515.1 Pseudomonadota bacterium
ATCAGCTCGCCCAACAAATCGGTTCTGTGCATTCCACTCAGTTTGTCCATGCCGCGCAAAAAAGAAACTAAAACAGACTTCGTTTGTCATCATAATCAGTTTATTCGGCGTGGTCGGAGGTGTACATGATCAAACTATACGGCACTAGGAACTCCCGGGCTTTCCGATGCCTCTGGGCATTGGAAGAATGTGGCGTCCCATATGAACTCGTTCCCGTTGATTGGCAGACGGGCGAGACCAGGACGCCGGAGTTTCTTGCAATCAACCCGAACGGGCATGTCCCGGTGCTGCAAGATGGTGATCTGGTCTTAGTCGAATCACTGGCAATCAATCTCCATATCGCTGAGATCAATGCATCTCCTTTGTCTCTCGACAATCCGACGGAAACCACAAAAGCGATTCAGTGGACCACTTGGGCAATGGGCGAACTCGAAGGGCCTCATGACGCAGCAAATAGAAGTAATTCTGACGTCGAAAGTGAGCAGCGTGCGCGAGCAATGCAGGTACTAGACGACCATCTAGGCCTTACGGCTCACTTAGTGTCAGACCGTTTCACCGTTGCCGATCTAAATGTCGCCTCCGTCCTGATGAGGCCAAAATACATTCCTCATTTATCGAATTATGATCGTTTGCATGATTGGTTTGGTCGATGCGCATCGCGTCCCGCTTTGGCTAAAGCTCTCGGGCGATAAACGAACTCATTTAGCGGCTTAATATCGCCTTGGAACAGCCGCTAAGCAAAAACTTGTTTGCCTCAAACAAACTTGGGGCGGTGTCTATTTGGTAGCCGATGCTGTTACTGTATCGAACATGGACACGAAATCTTGAACAATCAAATCAGCATCTAAAGAGAGACACATGCGCTGTTTGTGAGCTCCTTTTAGAGCATCGCTTCGCCATCCAGCGTCCGGATGAGAATGCTCCGGCGTTGTTTCATACCTGGATCGAAGGCCACGGCGCTGCTGTTCGCTCTTTTTTCAATGCCGCACCGGCTCGCGGTTGTTTTCGCTGCCTGCATTCAGACTTGGAATCGGACAAAGGCCGGTACTGGGTCCTCAAGCCCGAAGCGCCCGTCGACACCGTTCAGCCTTGCGGCGATGACGCGTTTACGCCCTATGGACCCTCTGCTCCAATGGCCGCATCGGCCGTTTTGATTAAGCATCTGGCCGATTGGGCAAGTGCAAAACCGATCAAGCATCTTATCACGCAGCAGCTTGATTTTGACACAACGCGTATAGTGAAGCCAGCAATGCCGTCAAAGCTTGAAAATTGCCCGGCATGCGGGTAGTCCGCGTAACAGATGTCCCGCATTCTCTTGCCGCGCAGAGTCCTAAATGCTCTGGAAGATCAACGCCGTACCGCTCATCCACTCGAGACAGGCGGCTTTCTTCAAGGAATAAGACGCGGTGATGATATCGAGGTCACTGATTTCACGGCTGCCGAACCTGGTGACAAGGCAACTCGAACCAGTTTCGAGCGCCGGTCCCGTCATCACCAAACCAAACTCAGCTCATCTTGGCGAAAATCGGACGGTGTTGTTTCTCTGGTGGGTGATTGGCACTCACACCCCGCAGGCACGGGAACGCCATCTCGAACCGATCTGCGCGCCTGGGCAAAACTCCTGAGGGCCATTCGGCTCGACGGCGCCGCCTTGATCCTCACGCAAAATCGCATCCGGGTCTTCTGGTTGAAGAAGCGTTTTCGGACGGTAACAATCACGGAGCTCCAGATGGTATATCAGAACAGCGTCGATCTCGTATTTGGTCTCGAAACGGGCACCGATCAGAAACAGCCAACGCTTGAAGCGTAAAGCCTCTTCATTCCGAAACAAAAACGGTAGAGGCTTCACCAATAAACCGGACTGATGGTCGTGGACTGGCCAAAACCGATGAACCTCTACACGCTTGAGAAGACTCAGGATGGGAACTCAGGTATTTTCGACGACCTAATCGATACGATGCAGAAGCTGGTGAACTGTTCGCAGGCCGATTGATACAGGGCGGGTGCGCCATGCGTGTAAACAGAACACACTGATCTACGGTCGTTTCACCGAGAGATAGCAACTTGCTGCAAAAAGTTGGCTTTGCAACCAAAGGCGCTTTGGGCCGAACTGTTTATGTCTGCAATCGGGATCAATGAGCAATTTCGCTATGTCTGCAATTAGGAAAATGCCGTCGCAATGGATCAATTGCATTTGGTAAAAATTACTACCGGTTTTCAAACGATCTATAGACGATTAGCGCCAAAAAATGTGTAGCAGGCGCCCCACTTTCCCAACCTAAATTGGCCCGATTTTTCGCGATTGTTCTCAAATTTTTGCTACACATACGCTACACATTTGAATTAGTGAGCAAATGCTCAAAATGAAACCCCGCTAAGTCCTTGACTTAACGGGGTTTATTGGGTGCGGGAGTAGGATTTGAACCTACGACCTTCAGGTTATGAGCCTGACGAGCTACCGGGCTGCTCCATCCCGCGTCAGAGTGGCTCCCTCCAATGAGGTCACCAGAAACAGAAAAACCGGCACAAGGCCGGTTCA
>JBCBGS010000236.1:0-2393 GCA_038526515.1 Pseudomonadota bacterium
GAAGCGCGTGGCGAGCTGACCTTCAAGACGGATCTCAACGCGATCCGCGACAGCGTTTCTGCGCTCTTAGATCAGATGGAAGCAGAGCGTGAAACCCCTTGGGCCGTCACCGATGCGCCCGACCGATATATCGACATACTCGCAAACGCGATTGTCGCCTTTGAAATCCGCGTCAGCACCCTCAAAGGCGTCCGCAAGCTAAGTCAAAATAAGAGTGAAACCGATCGAGCAGGCGTGGTGTCTGACTTGATGAAACATGATGCCAGAGCTGAGCGCCTGGCCAATGAAATGAACCTGGAGACCCGAGCATGAGATATTTGCCCCTGACCCCAGAAGATCGCATGGCGATGCTGAATACAATCGGCGCCGCTTCGGTCGATGACTTCTATGAAGATGTGCCGCAAAGCGCGCGTCTTGATGGGCAGATCCGCGATCTGCCGGAGCACCAAGGTGAACTAGCGGTTGAACGCCATATGGCGCGCTTGGCTGGAAAGAACAGAACGGCGAGCGAAGGCCCATTCTTTGTCGGGGCAGGGGCGTATAAGCACCATGTGCCTGCCAGCGTAGACATGATCATTCAGCGCTCAGAATTCTTGACCACCTATACGCCGTACCAACCGGAAATCGCGCAAGGAACGCTCCAGACCTTGTTCGAATTCCAGACCCAGGTCGCGGCCATGACGGCGATGGATGTCGCCAATGCCAGCATGTATGACGGCTCGACAGCCTGCGCAGAGGCTGCGGTCATGGCGTGCCGTGTCACGCGCCGCAAGAAGGTTGTGCTCTCGGGCGGTCTGCATCCTCATTACGCTGCTGCGACCCGCCTTCTGTGCGAGGCGCAAGGCATTGAAGTGATCCAGCTCGCGCCTGCGATTGATGGTGAGCTTGAGCTTGCAGACCATGTCGACGATGCGACGGCCTGCGTCATCGGCCAGTCGCCAAACGTCTTCGGAACGGTGACAGACTTATCGCCCGTGGCGGACGCAGCGCACGCTCAGAAGGCCCTCTTAGTGAGCGTCTTTACCGAAGCGGTTTCGCTTGGCCTGGTCACACCTCCAGGTGAAATGGGCGCCGACATCGCGGTTGGCGAGGGCCAATCAATTGGCAACCCGCTGACCTTTGGCGGACCCTATGTTGGCCTCTTCGCTTGTACCCAGAAACTGGTGCGCCAGATGCCGGGACGACTTTGCGGTGAAACGGTCGATGCGGACGGCGAGCGCGGCTTCGTTTTGACGCTCTCGACCCGCGAGCAACACATTCGCAGAGACAAAGCGACGTCAAATATCTGTACAAATTCCGGGCTTTGCGCGCTGGCCTTCACCTCGCACATGACTTTGCTCGGCGGGAAAGGCTTCAAGCAATTAGCAGAGCTCAATCACGAAGCCGCTTGCGATTTAGCGGACGCTTTAGAAGCGGTTCCTGGGGTTGAAATCCTTACGCCGCGCTTCTTCAACGAGTTCGCGTTCCAGACCCCGGTCGATGCCGAAGCCGTCCTTGCTATGCTCGACGAGCGAGGCGTCCTCGGGGGTGTCCGCGTTAGCCGCATGCTGCCAGAAGCGGGTATGGGTAAAGTCATCCTCGCTGCGGCGACCGAATGCACAACACAAGAAGATATCGCTGCCTATGCGGCCGTGCTGAAGGAGGTAATCTGATGAGCATGCAAACGATTGGACGACCAACAGCCCCTGTTACTTCTATTGGCGGAGAGGCGCAGACCGTCTCAGGTTCGAAAGGCCTGATGCAGCATGAGGATCTGATCTTCGAAATTGGCGCGACAGACAAAACCGGCGTCGACTTGCCAGATCCAACAGGCAAGGCGTCTCGCCTGGGCGGTGTGACTCGTAAAGCGGATACCGGATTGCCGGGCCTCTCAGAGCCGGAAGCGGTTCGCCACTATATGCGCCTCAGCCAGAAGAATTACGCGATTGATCTGGGCCTGTTCCCGCTTGGCTCATGCACGATGAAGCATAATCCGCGGCTGAACGAGAAAGCGGCGCGCATGGCTGGCTTTGCAGATGTTCACCCGATGCAGCCACAGCGGACCGTGCAAGGTGCACTTGAGCTGATCGATGAGCTCGCAACCTGGCTGAAAACGCTGACCGGGATGCCGGCTGTCGCCATGAGCCCGAAAGCGGGCGCACATGGCGAACTGTGCGGGATGCTGGCCATTCGTCAGGCGCTGATTGCGCGCGGCGAAGGTGACACGCGTAAGCGCGTTCTGGTGCCTGCCTCCGCGCACGGGACGAACCCAGCCACAGCGATCCAGTGCGGGTTCATTGTCGACGAGATCGCAGCCGATGCGCGCGGCCGTGTCGATATGGCGGATCTGAAGTCCAAGCTCGAAACAACGGACGATATTGCCGGCATCATGCTGACCAATCCGAACACGTGCG
>JBCBGS010000237.1:0-2363 GCA_038526515.1 Pseudomonadota bacterium
AGTTCGGCATTCCGAGCGTTGTTCCATAGCGCAGACTAGGAACGTCTGCTGGTCTCACTCAGTCTGAAATATCAGTGGGATTACCAAAGCCCGTTTCAGGAGAGAAGTTGACGCGCCACAACCGGTCCACCTCGCCAGAGTCCTTATCCACACCGGAGACCAGAATGAGCGCACGGTCATCTGGTTCGCATACGACCACGGTGCTATCGATGTATGACAGTTTGGCAAAAAGCCCGCTTTGTATGGTCTTTGCTTCGAAGAGTTGATCTCCTTTCCGCGCGACCAGCGATCCGCGAACACCCTGCCGAGTAGCGGAATAGTGCAGATCGAATGCCACTGCTCCGCAATCTGAGCTCTCGCTTGCCGTGACAACGCGGGCAGGAGCGCCGCTGCGAATGACGATCGCCTCATTATTCGTTGATTGAATTGCGACCAACGCCAGCAAATATAGCATGAAATTTCCTTCCACCAGCACGCGTATTGTTCACGGTTAAGCCATCCTAAAACAACTTGGACTGTCTGTATCTCCTACGTCTAACGTCTTGATCTGGTGTTGACTAGTTGGAGCTGCAACCGCTCGTTTTAGGTCCGCGATTGGGTCGTCAGCGGCCGGTCCGCTTTTTGGATGAACTCTGCCGAAAGCAGACTGTCAGCTATCGGCCCACTTAAGGCCGTCGCTCTATGACCGCATCTGGGGGTGAAAGCGGACTAATCCCTATCCAATGCCTGCGGATAACATCATCCGCGTAATCGGTCGATTGCCGAAATCGGTCACCATAATTGCCTAGTAGGATTTTTAGACCGGCCTCTGCGCTGATATGGTCTCTTCGTGGTTACAACTAAAGATTGGAGAAGCAGGATTGCAGGAGCCGAGTAGAGCGGCGCCGCTCAAAGTGTTGCGGCGGGATGTTTCGGCGCATGGAATCGAGTTTCCAGAGGCCGATTGGAAAGCTCTTTCAGAGCAGTGGTGCGAGGTGACAATCGATAAACGAAGAGAAGTCTTTGCCAACGGCACGAGGCATGAGGGCTTGCTCTTCGTAACGCATGGAATCTGCGCTGCTCAGTTCGCGTTGCCAGACGGGCATATGGTCATCTCAAGGTTCTTTGAGGCGCGGGATCTTTGTGCCGTGATTGAGTTTACGCATATGGGTTTGCCGATCGAGAATTCGATTGTTGCTGTCACGCCGGTCGAGGGGGTGATGATACCCAAGGAATTCTGGAAGTCCGAGCACTTAGATGGACACATGTTTGGACCCTACGCCCGCCAGAAAATGTACAAGCAGCACCTGTTTGAAATAGACATTCTCAACGTAAAAACGGTGAACCGTACGGAGGTATCATACAATTTCCTGAGGGAGCGCCACCCCACTGTCTTAGAGCTGGTGCCGCAGACCATGATAGCCCAATTTTGTGGGATCACGCCCGAGGGGTTCAGTCGCTTTCTCAGGAATTACTCCGGTCGCTAAGCGCGCGTTGCGTTATGGAGTGACCAAATCCCGAGAGACTTAACTCACATCAATGCGAATAGGTGCAAAGCGTGGCATCCTGCCAAAGCGGGACCGGATTCAGAAGATGGGGCAGGTCGCGTTTGCCGATCCCATGCAATGGAGCGCTTCTTTGGACAGATGGATGGAAATACGTTCGGCCTATCACGTGGCAAAGGCGGGCACCGTCAGCGGAGCCGCCAACGAGCTGGGAATTCACCGAGCTACCGTGATGCGCCATATCGATGCACTCGAAGCGGCGTTTGGCACAAAACTGTTTCAGCGCCATGCGAAGGGGTACACTCCTACGGAGATCGGCCATGAACTCTTCAACGTTGCTGATGCATCAAACCAGAAATTTGACGAACTGCTAGGTCGAACGAAAGGCCAGCTTGCCAAGCTTTCGGGCGAATTGATCATCACATCCACCGGAATGTTCCTGCCAACTCTGATGCACGCTGCAAGGCCATTTCAAAACGAGCATCTCGATGTTCGGCTGGAACTGCTGACAACACAGGATCTGCCTCGATTGGAGTATGGTGAAGCCCATATTGCCATTCGTACTGGCGACTTTGAGCGGGGCGACGATAATGTTGTTCTGCCTTTCGCCAGGGTTCGATCGGCTATGTTTGCTCACCAAAGCTATGTGGACCGATATGGTCGCCCATCCTCTGTCGATGAATTCAAAGATCACCGCTTTGTTTCAAGAGATTTTACCAATCCGAAGTTTGCGCCCTTTTTCTGGCTCAAGAAGTTTATCTCTGCGGACAATATCGCCGTGACAAGCAGCGATACAAACTCGAAATTCGCCGCCATTCAAGCCGGTCTGGGTATTGGTTTTATGCCAATCTACGAAGCCAGCTCACGCGAAGACCTTGT
>JBCBGS010000238.1:0-2324 GCA_038526515.1 Pseudomonadota bacterium
GGGTCACCAATACCCCATTCCAAGCGGAGGGCTGTGCATGATCTAACCCGTTAGAAACACAAGGTTCGTCCCAGTCTGGACGAGGTGCGTGGTGAAAGCCGTTCATGTCCGATGTGCTCAGGACGAAGCACGCGTCAAAGCTTGGAATGGGGTATTGGTGACCCACATGCGGTGCAGGATGACGGCAAGCTTGCGCGCAACAGCCACAAGCGCCCGGCGTCTCCCTTTAAGCCGGACCATTTTCAGCCCCCACGTCTTCAAGGCTGACGGGCGCGTGGAGCGAAGCAGCAAAGAGTTGGCGGCGGTGTAGAGCGCTGACCGAACATCCTTGTCACCGATCCGGGATGTCTTGCCGGTATTGTCCATCTCACCAGATTGGAACCGCCTGGGCGTTAGACCAAAATGGGCGCCCACGAGGCGGGATGAGCTGAACCGCTCTGGCGTATCGACTCCGGCTCTAAAGCCGAGGGCCGTGACCGGCCCAACACCTGGCGCGGTCATCAATAACATACAGATAGGATCGCGCCTGGAGGCGGCATAAACACGCCGCTCCATTTCCAGAAACGCATCAAACAGCTGGTTGCGCATGTCGAGCATCGGCAAAAGGGCGAAGCTCAAGCCTTCATCGGCTTCAATAATCGGGCGAACAATCTCATCGAAGCGACGTCTGGCTATGTGGGCGGGGAGCCTGACTCCGAACGCCTTGAGCAGCCCCCTGATCTCATTCTCCAAGTCTAACCGCTTGTTCAGGATGGCCTTGCGGGCAGCCAATAGCGCTTTGAGCTCGTGACTGGCGCGGCTCTTCATATGCACCGGATTGTACCACCCAGCCCGCAGGATATGAGCGATGCCTCGCGCATCGGCCTTATCAGTCTTGTTGCGCATTGCTTTGAGAGCAGCGGCGACTTTGCGGGTTTCCATGCAAACTGTTTCAAAGCCTTCCGCGGTCAGGCCGTGAAACAGCATTTGGCTCATCGTGCCAGCTTCCAAACCGATGCGCTCCACCGAGTAACCAGCAGAGCGAAGATGGCCCGCGATGTCAGCTACTTCACACGGCAGCTTTTTCTCTTCGATGGTCCGGCCTTCACGGTCCAGTACACACATCGCAACTGATCTTAAGGATACATCCAATCCAACATAAACGGTCATCGTCTTCTCCTTCCTATCCGCAGCCCAATGCTGCGAACCTATCAGGAGCTCGACTGGCTAACAGTCCGCCCGATTACCCATGCTTTGACGCCGAGAGCAGACATTCGCCGAGGGTCCAAAACTCGCCCCAGCAGGGACCCTCATGATTTATCGTGAAACACTCCAACGTATTTCACCCTCGAATTCTCGTACCATCTATAGCTTCTCGTGGGCGCATCGAACGCCCTCTCCCATTCAGCTTCCGTTGGGTCTTCGACGACCCCGCGCGACATGCATTTGTGGCATTCCAAAATTAGATCAACTTCTTGCGTCGCAGTGCTCACAACAAACCATCGATGCGCACATTCTTCAGGTTCTTCTGGCTGATAGTTTGATGTAAGCCAGCCCAAGAGTTTTTCTTCGAGGCGATCGAATAACTCCAACACCGATCTAAGAGCTTTTGCGATCATACGTTTAGTGCCTAGGATAAATACGTTGTATAACACTCCACGTTGAAAACACTATTTGCGTTCTGGAGCGGAGTGCTTATGAGCGCGAAATGCGCGTTTCTAAGTCTACGTTTGTACCTGGCAGGTTCTTTCTCATTCCATTAAAACTCAGTGGATTTGGGATCGGTCAAATCACTGAGATTCACGAGAGTGTCCTAAGCGCTTACGCGTGTCTTGTATTTTCGAAGAAGCTATCGAGCCGCAATGAGCGTTTCAGTGTTGATGACCTCACCAATCGTAAAATCACTCATCAATTTGTGACCCCTGATTTGCTGTGGAACGGTAGGTGGGAGGCCCTTTCAATCGAACCACTACTCGTGACGCAAGACGAGCTCATTGAAGTGTTTGGATTATGTGGTCCAGGTCTGGCGTTAAAATCCAGCGGCGATGAAGTGCTTGGATTATGTGGTCCAGGTCTGGCGTTAAAATCCAGCGGCGATTTGGACCTGCCCACTATGGCACAGGCCTGATAATTCGGCAAATTCTGCCGGTGTTTTTCCATTGTGAGCCATGTGAGGTCGGCTCTCATTATAATCCCGCCTCCAGGCCTCGCAGAGCTCTTTGGCTTCGTCGATCTCTGGGCCTATACCCACAAGGTAAGTATGGACTTCTCCCGGCCTGGTACGCCAACCGACAATGCGCACATCGAGTCGTTCAACGGGACGCTGCGAGACGAGTTCTTGAATG
>JBCBGS010000239.1:0-2307 GCA_038526515.1 Pseudomonadota bacterium
GCTGGGTCTTCCTGCGTGCCATTCTTGCGGAGCAGGGGGGAGGCATTTTTGGGTCGTTCCAATCGATGACTTCCCGGAAAATGGCTGGGACAAGGTTATGACGATCAACATCAAGTCGATGTTTTTCATGACCCAAAAATGCCTCCCCCTGCTCCGCAAGAATGGCACGCAGGAAGACCCAGCACGCATCGTCAATATCGCGTCGATCCATGGATTCGATAATCCAGGCATGCCAGCTTACGCTTATTCAGCGAGTAAATCTGGCGTGATCCACCTTACCAAACACCTGGCGACCGATCTCGCGAAAGACAAGATCAATGTGAACGCCATCGCGCCCGGCTTTTTTCCGAGCAATATGACCAAAGCGGCGGTCGACAATGACGAGATCTATAAGATGGCTGTCGCGCAAATCCCTCGCGGTCGTGCCGGTGAGCCAGAGGATATTGCTGGCACTGCAATATTCCTAACGTCTCGCGCTGGCGCATGGGTCGATGGCCATACGATCGTGCTGGATGGCGGGGCCATCGCCTAAGAGTGATACTGCACTGATATTATGGTAAATTACGGAAGCTTTAGTAGGGTTTCTGTTTGTTAATTTGAGGGCGCTCAAGGTTCGCCCTAAAGCGCGAGGGCTGCGTTACAACTTATTCCATAGGTAACCTGTAATGCAGCCCCTCAAAACCTCCCTCCCAATCGCTTTCTTTGTGGCGATATCGGCGCTCCCGCATGCGACTGCTCAAGACTACTATGTGGAGGGCACCGCCGGTCTCTCCTCCTTCAATTTCGGCAGCGAATTCCAAGAAGACTACACGATGCTCGGGATTCGGGTTGGTCGAAACTTCACGCCAAATCTTGCCATCGAAGGTGAGTACGCGATCGGTGTATCAGATGAAGAACAGTCTAACCGCGGGTTCGATTCACGGAACAATCAGTCTGTATCGGTAGACTCGACCGAAAATCTGAATTCGGCTTTCGGTATCTTTGGAAAAGCAATGTTGCCGCTTGGCGACCGTTTCACCGCGCACGCGCGTGTCGGCTATGCAACTACGGAATTTGAAGCCAACGGGACGCTTAGATTTGAAGACGGAACGGTCGAAAATCGAAGCTACAAGGATATCGATCCAGGCCTTGCATATGGCTTAGGTACAGAATTCAGTTTCACAGACAAACTGTACGCCCGCGCCGATGCCACGCGCTATGAAGCGTTCGACAACGATATTGAGGCTTACACGCTAGGTGTTGGCTTCCGTTTCTAAGCCTCGAGGGGGCAACCCTCGATCGTGATCCGATGCATGATCCGGCGCTGGCCTTGATAATCATTCAAGGCCCAGTGCCAGGTCGAGCGGTTGTCCCACATTGCAATTGAACCTGGTTCCCACTTGAACCGGTGATGGAAGTTGTGGCCCGTAAACACGTGCGTATAGAGATCTGAAAGCAATTCATCACTGTCTGCTTTCTCCATCCCGACAACTTCTTTCGTGAAGGCCGGGTTCACATAGAGTGCTTTTTTACCTGACAATGGATGCGTAATGACGATTGGATGCTCAGGGTCTGTCAGTTTTTCAGCCACATCAGAGTTCCCAATCCGATTGGTGCCATCGTCATGCGTGCCGGCATCGGACGTGTTGTAGTAGCTGTCCGGTCCTTCACCGAAAATATGCTTGCCTGAATGCAAAGCGCTCAAACCATCCACCTTGTCCTTGAGCGCATCTGGGAGGGTCTCATAAGCTTTGTACATGGAGGCAAACATCGTATCGCCGCCGCTTTGCGGAAGCTCTCGTGCCACTAAGATGGAACCGAGCGCAGGCTCGTGATCGTATGAGTGGTCTGTATGCCAGCCCCCGCCAATATTGTCTTTTTGATCCGGCTCTTTCGCCACGAGCGCAATCTGCGGATACTCAGGGTGCGCCGCGAAGAAACGATTGATATTGATATCACCAAACCGCTCTGCAAACGCGATATGGTCATCCTCGCGGGTGTCCTGATCGCGGAAGAAGATGACGCCATGCTCAGCAAACGCCTCTTGGATCGATTGAAAATCCGCGTCGCTCAGTGTCTTGATATCAACGCTGGTGATCTCAGCGCCCACGCCATCAATAGATGTAATTTGCATCTTCTCTTTCCTCCTCAGGCTTCATCTTTGGAAGCTTCTGAGCTGACTATAAGAACTTTCCCTAGCGGCGATCAAGTCTTGCGATCTCGCTTTCGAAAGACCGGTTCAAAGGCTAAGGCAAGTTCTTATAGTCAGCTCAGAAGCTTCCAAAGATGAAGCCTGAGGAGGAAAGAGAAGATGCAAATTACATCTAT
>JBCBGS010000240.1:0-2269 GCA_038526515.1 Pseudomonadota bacterium
CCTCACCGCACCGGCTCAACGCGTGCGTCTTGCATGCGGCAGTCCGGGATGGGTACATCCAAGAGGCCCGCATCTGCATGACCCGTGATCTGGAATTCCGGGAGTGTGGGGCGGATGTGATCCAGGACTGCCGCATGCAAGACGCACGCTTTGAGCCGGTGCGGTGAGGAGTTAGAGGCCTGCTTTGACGGACGAAGTGAACTTTCGCTGCCCTCGCGCCAATATCCGTTTATGGAGAATGGACGTAGTCGTAAAACGGTTCATCTAGGTGAGATGGGTGACGCAGTCTCGGGGAAACCAGGCTAAGCGTATCAACCTTCGCCAAAGGAGAACACACGCCGGAGATGCCACTTACTGCACCACAACGCCCATAAACATCGGCATCATCGAGATTGACAGAAAAAGCCCAAGATAGTGGACCAGAACCACATCACGTGTGACGGCGCTCAGCTCGCTCAGTGACGCTGTTTCAAGGTCAACGCCCTTCACTGCCCGGATAGTTTGAAAGAGCTTCGTAAGGATGCCACCCATGAAGAGGGCGTAAGTCACAGAAACGGGCCAGGTCCAAGAACCGAGGGTGCCTTGAACCACCTGAGTGGCGATTAACACCGCTGAACCAAATAGGATCACCATCATCGATGGCGGAATGGCCTTCACAACAAGTGAGAGCATCGTCTGGACACGCCGCATATCGCTTTCGGCTGCATAGCCGCCCCACACAAGTGGCAAGACCCGCCATTCTGCAGCCGCCAAGATGATGAAAATCCCTGCAGCAACGGAGAACAAGACAAGCGTAGTGACAGCGATCATCACCAACAACCACTCGTTCGAGCCGGTCGTGGTACAGGGTTTCCAGCCACTTGCGCTGCGTCAGCGTGTCGATGTTGGCGGTTCATTGCCAAACCTTCGGCAACGACGTGCCACACGGCATTCCAACCGGCGTAGCGCTTGATATGGTTGAACAGCCGCGTGGCCAAGTCCAACGACATGGATTGTTTGCGATGCTCAAAGTAGGTGCGTGCTCGGGCATTTGGGTCGTCCGCCGATATGATGTCACGAACGGTGTCCGGATCATTCCAGTCCGTTCTATAGATCACACGTCCATCTGGCCCGATAATCCAAACCGAGTTCGGAAGCTGCCCCCACTGTTTGTGGACGGAACCCGTAGTGTCGTCCACCAAAATCGTGCGCCCCGGAGCGAAGACGTTTGCCGTCTCCTGAGCGGCCCGCATCTTGTCTGCGTCACTTCGGTGTGCGGGGCGCTTGGTGCCAGGGTGCGCCTCGCGCACGTAGAGAACGAGGAAAGCTGCTTTGTCGCTTAGATCAGCCCTCAGAGCCTCCATAGCTGAAGAATTTCCGGCAAAGATCGGGCAGGTCAGCGAACCTGTCTCCAAGACAATGGTCTGCCCATTCCAATCAGAGAGCTTCGCCGTTTTGCCATTGAGGAGATGCGCTTCAAAATCGGGCGCGCATTCACCGATATGGGGTGCGCCGTCAATGAAGTTCCTTGCTTCGTAAAAGTCATTGGCAAAGGCATCATAGTTGTAGGATTTTGCGCTTGCTTTCATTCCACTCTCCATTTTGGTATCTATCAGTACCAGTCTATGTGGTACTGATCAATACCAAATGTCTGCCTAGATAAGTGAATGAGAAAAATGATGCCGAAGAAGAGTTTGGATCGAGAAGAGTTATTGATCGATGCGATGCGTCGATCGATTGCAAAGCGAGGGTACAGCGCGACGTCGCTGTCAGACATTATCTCGGAAACGGGCGGTTCCCGGCGCAACATCTACAAGGCCTTTGGAGACAAGCGAGGGCTGTTAAATGCCGCAATCGAACGAGCAGCCAGAGACATCGTTGAGACGTCGTTTGATGTGCCCGACGACCAAGCCCCGCGTGATTGGCTGATCGCCATGGGCGTCTCGACCATGAAGGCGGTCTTAAACCCAGAGTTAGTTTCGCTATTTCGCATACTCATTGCAGAACAAATGACCGACGAACAAACAGGTCGACAGATTTTGATGGCTGGCCCAGAACGGTTTGTGGATCAGCTCATGAAATGGCTGATCGCGCGTAACAATGACGGAACCTTACAAGTCGAAGCCCCGAATGTCACCGCGCCGGTAACGTGAGCGATGATCTCGTTGTCAGAGACCTGTTCACGTTTTCCGATCAGCATCTCCATCTCAAAGCTGCCGCGGATCAAATCGAGAAAACACCGCGCGGCGACATTCGGGGCTTCGACTTGTAAGGTTCCGTCATTGTTACG
>JBCBGS010000241.1:0-2151 GCA_038526515.1 Pseudomonadota bacterium
GGCCATACGACCATGCCAATAAAGGGCTTGGTCACGCACCGCCTCGTCAACTTGTTCCCATTCACTTTGCGTCATTGCTTGTCGCTTTCATGGTCTTGACGAAGCGAAGTCGAGTTTTCCTCCATTTCGATACGCTGGCGACTTTTAAGAAGAAACTTCATTGCCTTCATCACATGCTTCTCGACTGTGCTTCGGCTCAATCCGGTTTCTTGGGCTACCTCTGCGTGAGAGTATCCCTGAATTCGGTGAAGTACGAAGACCCGGCGCACGGTTGGTCCTAATTCGCCAAGCGTGTTAATGGACGTCTGCAATTCGGCGCGGTCGATAGCGGATTGTTCAGGGTCGCGCATGTTCGTGGTCGGGTGTTGGCGTAGCTCTGCCCACTGATGTTCGCGATCCTTCCGGGCCTGAGCTGAACGGTGCCGATCAATTGCAATATTGAGGCTCACCTTGATGAGGTAGCCGCCCGGATTTTTCACAGCTTCTTCCGGCGGATTTTCAAATAGCTTGAGCATGGCTTCTTGGACGACGTCCTCAGCCTCTTCTAAGCTCCTAACCCGGCGCGCAATAAAGCTCACCGCGATAACGCGATGCTCTTCGGTGAGCGGAAGGGGGGATGTTGAAGACCCTAGCATGAGCACGTGAGCTTATCAGTGGTTGCAGGAAAAGCCCACCTCCTGTGGAGGACAATCACGAAGGATTCCGTCTGGTCTCACGAAAGTAATCAGGAAATGAACTCTGTTTGTCTGCTGATGGGAGCTTAACGATGCGTGTTCACCTTAATTGCCGACAGGCGCTCATGTTGGTCGCAGCAGTCGTTACGGTCTCTGCTTGCGGTGGTGGTGGAAACCCGGCTGCAGACCCTTTACAGCCGGAGAACAGTGGTCCCCCCTCGCCACCGCCACCGCCACCGCCACCGCCACCACCTCCTCCGCCCGCGGGGAACGGCGACGATGCTTTCCAGACAGTGCACTCGACGTCGCGGTTCTTGACCCAAGCTACGTTCGGGCCCACGGCAACTGACGTGGCGTCGTTGGCCGGTACCTCGGCCTCTCAATGGTTTGTTAACGAATTAAATAAGTCGCCGAGCTTGCATGTGCCCCAAATGGAGGCCTACCGCGCGCTCTTCTCCGACCCGCGTGAGGAATTCCCCACGATCGAGCCCGATGTCGCTTCCTTCATCTATTGGAAGAATGCCATTGACGGTACCGACCAACTCAGACAGCGGATGGCTTTCGCGTTGTCGCAGATCCTGGTGATTTCAAACCAGGCTGATAATATTCTCGCCGATTATGCCGAGGGCATGGCGTACTACCAGGACGTACTGATACAAAACGCGCTCGGCAATTATCGCGATCTGATCGAAGACGTGACCTATGCCCCAGCGATGGGTTTCTATCTCACTTATATCGGTAACCAGAAAGCGGACACGACAATCGGTCGGCGTCCGGATGAAAACTACGCCCGTGAGCTTCTACAGCTTTTCACCGTCGGCTTGGTGCAGCTCCAATCCAACGGAGAGCCCGTTATGGGTGGCGATGGGCAACCTGTGGAACTCTATGATAACGGCGACATCACAGGGCTAGCGAAGGTGTTCACCGGGCTTGATCTCGCTGGCATTGACCGAGCGGTGACCCCGACGCTGCTGAATGCGTTGGCTGAGACGGCAGAGCTCGAGCAAAATTTCCTCCTCCCCATGGCTGTCTATGAGAGCCGCCACTCGCCGCTTGCAAAGGACTTCCTCAATTGTTCGATTGCGGCGGGGACACCAACGGCTCAAAGCATCGATCTCGCCCTCGACTGTATTATGGCGCACCCGAATGTTGGCCCTTTCGTCTCGCGGCAATTGATCCAGCGGTTTACTACCAGTGATCCAAATCCCGCTTATGTCCAGCGGGTCGCAGCGACCTTTGACGCTGGGCGCTTTACCTTGCCCGATGGAACTGTTGTCGGCGACGGTAGAAAAGGGGATCTGGCGGCAACGTTGGCGGCAATCTTGTTCGACACTAGCGCGCGTGCGCCTTCATCTCTCACAAACAATCAGTTCGGGAAGGTTCGTGAACCCCTCCTGCGGTTTACCCACTGGGCGAGGGCGTTTGACGCGGATGCCACGCGGCCTGAACTTGGCAGCACACTCTACGATCTTTCCAG
>JBCBGS010000242.1:0-2138 GCA_038526515.1 Pseudomonadota bacterium
TGGACAAAATGGCGTGCAATCTCGTTCCAATATGGTCGGTTTCAACCGACCCTGTATCTTTTGTAACTAGAAGATGGCATGTAATGTGTATCCTCTCCCCTCTATGGTGGACACTGTCTCAAAATCTGACCTGCTTGATATGACGACGACTGTGGTATCGTCTTTTGTAAGCAACAACCCGATCAGCTCAAACGACTTGCCCGAGCTCATGCGTTCAGTGCATTCAAAGTTGACCGAGCTCGGTGAAAGCAACCCGATAGAGGAACGCCCAGAACCTGCCGTTCCAATCAATAAGTCGGTCACCCGCAATCACATCATTTGCCTCGAGGACGGCGCAAAGCTTAAAATGCTCAAACGGTATCTAAGGACTCGATACAATTTGACCCCTGATCAATATCGTGAGCGGTGGGGCCTTCCGGGCGATTACCCAATGGTGGCACCGGAATATGCTGATCGCCGATCGCAGTTTGCGAAAGAAATCGGGCTCGGAAAAAAGCAAGCCTAAATCTTGATAGTAGCCAGCCATATAAGACACTCGAAGCTCAAGCGATATTCAGAAAGATGGAATGTGTTTTGCTTCTGTCCAAACATGACATACAGCATCGAGAGAATTGGCTTCTGCCCAACCAGCACATTTGAGGACATCGCAAAGCACAATTGCTATGAGACGTCATTCATAACATCTGGCCATGGAACGATCGCGATCCGAACCGGATCCCCGAGCGAAAAGCCCCGAGATTACGAAGAGCACTTATTGGAAGCAGCTCAACAGCTAGTTGAACGCTATCCAGAATATGAAGACGCTGTGCGTAGTTCTTGGAAGCTGAGTGTAACATAGGAATCCTTTGTCTGCGCCGTGGGTCTTAAAACGCCCTGAAAAGGACTCTGAATTGAACTGCAGACGCAACTGTGTTTTCATTTAGACGCCCGGAAGTGAGGCCACCTTTGAGCATTCAGCTTCCTCAAGCGTCTCAAGCAACACTATGGCAGTGCAGTGATTTATTTTTATGTCGTCTCCGAGTTCAGAGAGCGGAACCAATACAAAGGCACGGATATGAGCGAAGGGGTGCGGAATGGTCAGGTGGTCGGTATCCACCTTTCCGCCGGACCACCAGACGATGTCTAAATCGATCAGCCTAGGTCCCCATTTTTTATCTCGCATGCGCCCCATGGACACTTCGGTGCCGAGACAGAATTCGAGCAACGCATCAGGGCTCAACCGCGTTTTGATCCGCACGCAGGCATTATAGAACGCCCCTTGATTCAAATCCCCCCAAGGTGGCGTCTCATAGATATGCGACGCTTGCACGAGCTGAATGAGCGGATGATCCTCAAGCCGAGACAGCGCGGTTTCTAGATTTTGCCGCCTGTCGCCGAGATTTGAACCAAGCGCAATGACATAGTCAGTTTGGTCGTTCGCGCTCAATTCGAACTCCCACATGGTCAAGTGTGTACTTTATCGGCGCGCGCGGCTTGCGAACACTCAGAGCCACTGTTTCGACCCGATCAAAAGCTCGAAAGATCGCCGCACAAATGTGCTCGGCCAGCGTTTCCAGCAGGTCAAATCGTGACGAGGATGAGAGCTCAAAAACCAAGTCACAGACGGCGCCGTAACACACGGTATTATCGAGCGCATCTTCGGCCCCACTCTCGCGTCGGATGCTGCATTCAATATCGAACTCAAACATCTGCCCCAGCGACTTCTCAGCCTCATAGAGCCCGTGAAACCCATGGATCTGCAGATTTGAAATGAAGATCTTATCATACATCGGCTTGGTCTATCGTCTGTTGGATTTTAATCGCGTCTGCGTGCGCGCGCACATCGTGTACGCGCAACACGTTCGCGCCGTTCTGGAGCGCGTATAGGCCGGCGGCGAGCGTCCCAGGGAGACGCTCATCAACCTCATTGTTGAGGGTTTTGCCAATAAAGCTCTTGCGAGAAACCCCGACCAGGACCGGCGAGCCATAATCGCAAATCACGTCTAATCGCCGCAAAGCTTGGAAATTCTGCGCCACCGTTTTGGCGAACCCGATCCCCGGATCCAGCCAAATATGTGCCCTAGGAATGACTTATGATCCTGCAATGGCCGACGCGGTTGCAAAGAGCGGGTCGATCATTGTTGTCACCTACAATCGCG
>JBCBGS010000243.1:0-2118 GCA_038526515.1 Pseudomonadota bacterium
GCGCGACTGCCACAGTGATCATGTTGGACCGAAGTGGTCCCACAGAAGAAGTTCCAGACACTTTAATGACCTTCTTGGTCATAAACTCCATTATTATCGTTGTTTTGGCTTGGATGGTCGTCGCGCGGTATCGCGCGATCCGAAAGTCGCGTGCTGGTACGGGGGCGGGCGGTGGCCGACTGACCCGCCGTTTCATGCTTTTGTTCGGAACGGTCGCAATGATTCCCGCGATCATTGTGTCTCTATTCCTTTGGTTCACAACGACGCGAGGCATCGATACCTGGCTCGGTGAAACGGTTCTAACCCTCGTTGATGAAATCGCGACGATCTCTGCCGAAAGTGGTGAGGAATTTGCGGTCCAGTTCGAAACGGATGCGCAGGCTGTTGCAAACGATGTCGATGCCGCCGTTAGCGAGTTCCAAGCTAATCCCGAAACGTTCGAGCGTATATTCAGCCTACTGGCGACCTATCGAGACTTTTCCGCCGCGTACATTATCGATCGCGATGGAGTGCCGATTGCCCGCGCTGAGAATATGAGTGCGCCGCAACACTATGGGCGTCCGTCAGAAAGCTTCTTTTTAGCAGCGGACCAGGGCGAAATCGTCGCCGTGTTGCGCCAACAGCAGGGCTATACCTTTGCGCTGATCAAACTTGAGAGCTTTGAAGAGAACTACCTCTATCTTGCGCGTCCGATTAATCCCGAACTCTTTGCCCGTCTGGAAAGAGCGCGTGCTGCCGGCGCAGAGTATCGATTGGCGCAAGAACAGAGCAATATGATCCAAACTCTGTTTGTCATATCATATCTCCAAATTGTGGCTTTGGCGCTCTTGCTATCGGTACGCTTGGCGCAAGAGATCGCCGACAGAATTTCTCGGCCGATATCTCGACTAGCGACCGCGGCGCTTGATGTTAGTGAAGGGCGCAGAGGTGTGTCGGTACCGCTGCCGGACCCGGAAGACGAAGTCCGGCTGCTCTCGAACTCATTCAACATCATGACCCAACAATTGGACGAGAGACGAGATGATCTGATCTCTGCTCGCGAAGAAGCAGAAGAGCGCCGTCAGTTCCTAGAAACTTTATTGGTTGAGCTGAGCGCGGGTGTCATTCGAACCGATCAAGCTGGGATCATCACGATTGCGAACCGATCCGCAGAAAACCTGATCAATATGGGGGTTCTTGAAGGATGCGTGTTGTCGGAAATTAGCCCTGAGATTTGGGCCTGTGTAAATGCATCCGAAACGCCGAGGCCCCAGGATGAATCCTTCATCAATTTGATGGCGAATGACGGTCTCAAACATGTTCGTGTCAAAGTGACGTCCGATACGGTCGGTGGGCATGTTGTGACCTTGGATGACGCAACACGCTTGATCTCTGCGCAACGTCAACTCGCTTGGAGAGATGTTGCGAGACGGATCGCGCACGAAATACGAAACCCGTTAACCCCAATTCAGCTTTCAACCGAACGTATTCGCCGTCGTTACGGGGATCAGATAGACGATAAAGACGGTGTCTTTGAACGTTGCATCAACACGATTCTTCGTCAGGTTTCAGACATTGGTCGAATGGTGCAAGAGTTCTCTGATTTCGCCCGGATGCCGAAACCAACCCCGAGTCGGTTTGACCTCGCAGCCCTCATTACGGACGTTGTCTTTGCGCAACGCGTGGTGAACCCGGACTTTAAGTTCGTCCTCGATATGCCACCAGAGGGGCTTGCGATCCGCGGGGATGAGAGGCTGCTCGGCCAAGCATTCACGAACATTGTGAAGAACGCCGCTGAGGCGCTTTCGCGGCGACCTGAAAATGATGAAACCCAAGGCCAAATCCGTATTGCGGTGCGCCCTGGGGAGGATGAGGAGCTTATCCTCATCGAAGTTGAAGATAACGGTCCGGGCTTCCCTGGAGAAGCCCGAGATCAACTGCTCGAGCCCTATGTTACTGCCCGCGAGGGAGGAACTGGCCTCGGTCTTGCGATCGTGAATAGGGTCATCATGGACCATGGTGGGAGCGTGCAATTGCTGGAACCAAAATTAGGGGCTGATGGAGCAATCGTAAGAATTGTTCTGCCTTTGAGTATCACTGACTCTTCGGAAGCGGAGCAGCAGACTTTGGAGTATGCGA
>JBCBGS010000244.1:0-2046 GCA_038526515.1 Pseudomonadota bacterium
CCGGCCTATGTGATCGAAGAACAGATTTTTGTCGGCCGCGAGCATTTGCCGTGGATCGAAGAAATCGCCTCGACGCTTTAGTCTTCAAAACCCACAAAAACTGCGCCGTCTTCGACCGATTTTCGCCTTGAGACCACCGCATTGGCTGGGAAGCTGTCATCCGGCCAGCCCATAGCCACGCAGATCATAATCACCTGATCGTCTGGAATGCCTGCATGCTCGCGGACCACTGGAGATTGCATAATCCCTTGGGAGTTGATCACGCAGCCTAGGCCCTTCGACCAGGCAGCATTCACGAGCGAATTCACCACGCCGCCGCAATCAAATGGCGCAATGTCGGAACCATGAATGGACTTGTCATAGGTCACAACGATTGAGACAGGGGCGTCGAACTGCCGGAAGCCGCGTAATACCCAATCTTGACGTTTTTCTTTGTCGTGACGTTCAATTCCCATGGCTTGAAACAGTTGAATCGCAATTTCGATTTGGCGTTCGCGATGTGCCCCTTCATAGCCTGGGCCTGCGCGAAACTCGCGAGTATCTGGAACACCCGCCAAATTGCGCTCCACATTGCCAGCTCGAATTTTATCGAGAGGATCGCCGGTCACCACATAGAAGTTCCAAGGTTGCGTATTTAGCGAAGTTGGGGCTCTCATCGCCATTTCGAGCACTTCGGTGATGGTCTCTTTCGAGACGGGTTTGTCCTGATATCCGCGAATGCTGCGGCGGCCCATAACGACGTCTTTATAGTCCATGGGTTTCCTCCCAAAATCTGATCTGCATCCTTCGTATCGCAACAAGTGCGGGCGTGAAGCCATCTCTCAGCGTGAAGTGAACCTTTTTGGCGTCTGCGGCGACTATCTCTATGCAAGCCACAAGGAGGCCATTCATGGCGGGGCAAGAAACTGAACGTGTCTATGACGAATTGCTCGTCACGCTCGCACGTTCGGGCGATCGAGCAGCGGCCAACCGGCTTGCGGCGCGATGGTATCCGCGGCTGATGCGGACGGCATTGCGTTTGGTTCAAGATCGCAGTGATGCTGAAGAGGCCGTCCAAGAGGCTTGGGCAGGGATATGCCGGGGTTGGCCTCGCTTGTCGGACCCTGCCATGTTTCCAGGATGGGCGTTTGGGATCTTGAGACGCAAATGCGTGGACCGGATCCGAAAAGCGCAAACGGAACGCAAACGCACCGCACCGATCGAAGATGCGCCCGAACCAAGTCAGCCTGCACGCGCTGAAATGCAGATCGAGATCGATCAAGCCTTGGCGGGACTGAGCGACGATCATCGAATGGCTGCCATTCTCTATTTCGGAGAAGGCCTGAGCTTGAACGAAATTGCTGCCGTGACCGATGTACCGGTTAGGACAGCCAAGTCGCGTATATTCAAAGCGCGGCAACACCTAAAATCTCGCTTGAAAGGAGAGACCTGATGAACACCTTTGAAGACCGTCTTTTGACGAGCTTAAATGCCGAGGATGAGGCATTTCTGAAAGAGTTGGAGCAAGACACGGGACTGTTCCAACAGATGGGGATGACCTTTACCGGGCCGCTCCGCTATTGGACAGCATTCGCCTTCGTTTTCAGCTTCGCATTTTTCTGCGTGGCAGTTTGGGCCGCCTATAACATGTTCCAGACCGAGAACCTGAAGCACGTGATCCTGTGGGGGACACTTGTTGGCTGGTGCAGTCTATCTGTCGGCCTAGTCAAAATCTGGTTCTGGATGCGCATGAATCATCTCAACGTCTTGCGTGAGTTGAAACGTATTGAATTGCGAATGGTGAAAGGCGGTTAGGCCGTTTCCGTTGTCATCGCGACGAACACATCTTCCAAATTGGGTTGCTCAGTCGAGAGATCCGCAACACCAATCCCGGCTTCTCGAACTTGTTCGAGGAGTCGGCCGATTCCAGTCTCAGAGCTGTGGAATGTAATATTGAGATCGCCGTCTTCAGACAGTTTGGCATTCAGGTCTGCCAGACTGTCTGGGATAGAAGAGAGTGCTTCTTTCGGCGTGATCTTGAGCAGTCTTTGATCCAAGCGCGCGAGC
>JBCBGS010000245.1:0-1682 GCA_038526515.1 Pseudomonadota bacterium
CAGGCAGCCACGTGGACTGTTGATACGGAGGGCAATCGCCATCCGCTCAGAACTCTGATCGAATATGCGACAATTTCTGATGCGTGGCGCTCATACATTTGGACGGCGCAAACAGAGGATATGCCAACGGACGCTTCGGACCTCGATATGGCAGGACGAGTTTGGATAAGCCTGATTCATGCGAGCCTTGCGGCAGCTGATACGGGACTCCACCTGGAAAGATGGACGCAGGAGGATGCGAAAGCGTATTTGATGAGTGAGGCTGGCCTCGCGCCAGAACTTTCAGAAATACTTGTCCTTCGGATCGCGGCGCGCCCTGGATATCACAGCGCTCAGGCCGTTGCGGTGCAGCGATTTACGGCTTTATCAGAACGCGCTCGGGCGGTTCTCGGGACGCAATACTCTGAGCTTGAGTTCCAGCGAACGCTCATCGAGAATGGTCCACGCCCAATTGGTTTGATCGAGAGAGATATTGAAACCTGGTATGGAGATCGCCTCGCGAATTAAGCCGCGAGTGCAAGATCTGATTGGGTGTGCTCTAGGACAGGGTTGAGACCAGCTTCCAGATCGGCAAGCGCCGCAGCGCGATCTTCAGGTTCGACTTCGCGCATAACAAAGACAGTCCGTGCGCCATAACGTTCCGCGTCCGCCCAAGCCCAGATAGGCTGGACATCATGCAAACGGCCGCGAAGTGTCGTCAATCGAACAACCCGCCATCCAAACGGTCCTTGCGCTGCGAACAGAGCCACCCCGGCTTCACGCGCCCATGGCGCATTCGGCGCCATTCTCACGAATGAATACGCTTTTCCCGACTCACCTCTAAACTTGACTTCACGCATCGCTTGTTCTCCTTGTGTTCACATCTTTATATTCCTCTTTTGTTCTCATGCAAGAAATTTATCGTTAACAAGATCTTAACGCGCATCCGTGCCGTAATACTCACAACAGTGTCAGCGACTTGCTCTGTGGATATTTTTGTAATACACGCCTTTTGCTCACCCACAGCATAAGGGTGAGGCGTGAGGCTTTTCCGTATTTTGCGAGCGCAAAGTCTTGAAGATGGATCTCCTCGCGCCCATATAATGCTCAAGTTGAGCATAACAGGAGGCTGAGATGGCAAGACTGATAGATGCAGGACCCGGATGTCCGACCCCGACCCCATTGCGTGGGACTGAAGTGGAGAAAGAAACCGGGCTCGCTTATGACGAAGCCGTAAAGGCAAAGACCGACCATTTGTATCCTTTGGTCAGTGACTTCATCACACCGATGGAATGGCCTGCGGTTGCGCCGCTCGTGGCAGCAATCAACGATCTCAAAGCTGAGAAGAATGCGGTCATCCTCGCCCACAATTATATGACACCGGATATTTTCCGTCTCGTAGGCGATTTTCGGGGCGACAGTTTGCAGCTCGCCCGCGAGGCCGCAAACGTAGACGCGGACATCATTGTCCAAGCCGGTGTGCACTTCATGGCTGAGACCTCAAAAATCCTCGCGCCGAGCAAGACCGTTCTGATTTCAAGCCTTGAAGCAGGATGTTCGCTCGCCAGCTCGATCACAGGCGCAGATGTCCGCCTGATCAAAGAGCGCTATCCTGATTACCCCGTCGTGACTTACGTGAACACGACGGCCGATGTGAAAGCGGAATGCCATATCACTTGCACAAGCTCGAATGCGGCGCAGGT
>JBCBGS010000246.1:0-1641 GCA_038526515.1 Pseudomonadota bacterium
ATCGGATCGCTGAGATCGAGCCGACAAAACCAGCGATAGGCCAGATTGAGATGCACCTCCTCGCAGAGCCGCCGCTCCGACCCGATACCCATGATGTAGCCCATCAAGAGCATGCGAATGATCAACTCCGGGTCAATCGAGGGACGCCCTTGCGTGCTGTAGTACGGAGCCAAATACGACCGCACCCCGCTGAGATCGAGAACACCATCGACCTTCCGCAACAAGTGATCCGCAGGGACGTGCTCCTCCAGTGAGAACCCATAAAACAACGCGTGCTGCGCCTGCTGCCTCGGACCCATCATCCACTCAACCTCCCAATTTAGAACGAGTGAATCAGCCGCTCAGAACAACTTCAACCGAGAGTTTTTCAACAGAATTCGTTATAACAACCGGGTTGCGAATGGCGTGGGTGATGCGGAGCGAGGGCGTGTCGCACTCCGCTCAGCACTTGGCAAACGCCTTACATATCGACAAGCTAACTGATAACAACTAAGTATAGTATGCAGACCCCTCGTCGACATACTATATCTTGCGAATCAACATGTGGGGTGTCGACGCTTAGTCGACACACAAGATGATGTGATATGGAAGAGCAATTAAATTTTCCTTTTGACGAGCCTTTCGCAGTGTCGGATGTCCCAGACCTTTGGACGCCGCGTGAGATCTGGGTGCGCTTTACACAGCGTATGATCCCGTTCTTTAGTGAAGATCGGCGAATAGAGTACAAAGTCACGCCAAACCTTCATTGGGATGACTTAGCCAGTTACTACAGCGCGTTTTCGAATAGTCCCGACGGAGGCGTATTGTGCATCGGGGTAGCCGATAATGGCACCTGTGTGGGTTGCAAAAACCTCTCTACTGACCAAATAAACCGGATTGAGACCTTTCACATTCAAAGCTGCCCGGCAGCTAAGCCCGAAGTGAAACGGATAGCCATAGTTGTCGGGGATGAAGCGAATTTTTTGATCCTTGTGTATATCCCATACTGCGGGCGGCTGGTTGAAACAAACAAGGGAGAAGCATGGATTAGATTGGGCGACACAAAGAGGAAAATGAGCGAAGAAGAAAAAAGAGACTTTCGTGCAACGCGGAATGAAACGTCATTCGAACTCGAAGAGGCAGGCTATAAGTATCCCGATGACTTTAGAGCCGAGATTATTCAGGATTTTTGTGACCAATTTCGGCAAAGAGATATGCGGCCAAATTGGACAAACGAAGAAATACTGATTGATCGACATTTGATTTATAAAAACGGTCAGAACTACGCTCCGCTCAACTCATTGGTCTTACTCGCAGCAAAGGACACCAGCCGTACTATTCCGGGATGTAGGGTCAGAGTGCAGCGCTTTGATGAAGATATAGAGGGAGCAGGCACCCAATACGCTCCTATACGCGACAGGTTTGCAGAAGGAAATATTGTCCAGATTATACAGAAAGCATCCTCGTTAATTGAAGAAGCGCTTCATACTGTTACATGGTTAAATAAAGAAGGGAAATTTGTGACGACCCCAGAATACCCGAAATGGGCTTGGTTTGAGGCGCTCGTGAATGCATGTGTGCATAGATCATATAGCTTCTCTGGCACAGACATAACCATCAAGATTTTTCCGAGTAAGATGGTAATCGAAAGCCCAGGAGGGT
>JBCBGS010000247.1:0-1528 GCA_038526515.1 Pseudomonadota bacterium
ATTTGAGCAATGGCGGTCGCTCGAGCCAACAACAAAAGCAAAGGCTGAAAAGACGCTGAAAGCTTTGCAGGCAGGAGATTTGTCGAAGAATGCCTCAGATATTATCGGCCGTACGCTGAGCTAATCTGCTGCTGAATCCCAGAATCGTGCCATTGGTTAACCAAACCTGAACTTTCCGGATCGAAAGCTCAGGGCGAGCGAATGCGCCGAAAAAAGTGGCGCGACCAGAAAGGGACCTGCTGTGGCGCGTCAGAGGGTCAAAGTGGAGCAATCGAAGACGAAGACGCGCGCGCGTCCACGGTTGAGTCTTACCACGGCTTTAGGCCTGATCATCCTCATCGAAGGCGTGGCTTTGGGCCTTAAAGCCTTTGACGATCAGCAAGACTTGCGGACGTCAAAACGCGCCGAAACACAGATCGAAGCTCAAGCCGTTTCCGAAAATGTCGCCGGAAAGATCGCAACGGCGGCTCAAACGCTTCAACTTGGCTATCAAGCCGGATGGAGCTCTAGCCAAATTCAACGCGCGTATGGCGACATCGAGACGGTCGCCACCCTCGCAGATGCCCTCACCGCGCCCGACGGAAGTCGTCTCAGAGTCGCCGGTGAACGCGCCAGCGAGCTCTTAGCTACCGGGCGACAAGCGGGTCTCACCGCCGATAGTGATTTGATCATCGTCCATGATCCCGACTCCGGATCATCGCGTTTGGCGATTGCTTCCGCAGACAGCTTTCTACCGACCATACGTGGCGAGAGAACGCTCTCTATTGTCGACGGCCAGCGCAGCGGCACGCAGCTTCTGTCGGCTAGACAAGCAATGGCCTGCGTCCCGGTTTCACGCGGCGCACTCTCGGTCTGTATGAGCAAGTCTTTCACGCTGATGTCGCGATCGGCCATGATTGATCTATTGGTCTATGCCTTGCTACTACTTGGCCCCGCGCTGGCAATCCTTGGCTTGTTTAGACTGTTCGAACAGAACCGTTTGTCCTCAGAAGCCTTTGAGGGCGAAGCCACCCGCGCAGGGCGCATTCTAAAAACCGTATTGCATCAATCGAAGGCTGGATTTTGGTCCTGGGACGAAAAAACAGCAATGTATCAATTCAGCGAGGAAGCTGGACGTTTGTTGGGCGCGGACGGGGAAATCCAGCTGTCTCAACGCGAGTTCTTGCGCCTGGTGCATGAAGATCATGTCGAAGCGGTGGAGCAAGCACTGGACAATCTTCCTGAGCGTGGTTTCGTCCAACAAGTCTTCCCCAACAAAACCAAAACAGTTTGGCTGGACCTGCGCGCTCAACCGGATGAGGATGGCGGCGCGCTGAACGGTATTTTGCACGATGTGACAGAAACCAAGCTCGCTTTGGCGCGAACCCGGCAGGCTGAAAATCGACTGAAGAGCGCTCTCGAAGGCTATTCTGGACCGTTCGCGTTGTGGGATGCTCGGAAGCGCTTGATCTATTGGAACCGTGCCTTTCAACGCGTCTTTGGCCTGGAACCAACAGTGCGCGCAGGCATGGGTTATGACACAGTGATG
>JBCBGS010000248.1:0-1421 GCA_038526515.1 Pseudomonadota bacterium
GTGCTCCCCTTCGCGCAACCCGTGCTCAACGCTGACACGCTCGTCGAAGACAAAGCAGGCGCCGTCCCAGCGGGTGTCGTGCTCGGGCACTTCTTCGAGGTATTTCAGGATGCCGCCTTTCAGGTGAAAGACCTCTTCCACGCCCTGCTCAATCAGAAAGCTCGTGGATTTCTCGCACCTGATCCCACCGGTGCAGAACATCGCGATCTTGCGGTTGTGGAAGCGGGCCTTGTTCTCTTCCCACCATTTGGGGAAGTCGCGGAAAGACTGGGTCTCTGGGTCAACCGCGCCCTGGAACGTGCCGATGGCGACCTCGTAGTCGTTGCGGGTGTCGATGAGCACGGTGTCGGGGTCGTCAACGAGGGCGTTCCAGTCTTTGGGCTCAATGTAGCGGCCCACCTTGGCGCGGGGGTCAATCTCTCCGGCGCCGAGGGTGACAATTTCTGGCTTGAGCTTGATCTTGAGTTTGCGGAAAGGGGCCTCGGCGGCGGTGCTCTCTTTCCATTCCAGATCAGCAAATCCGGGCTCTGCCTTGATGCCCTTAAGGGCTGTGTCGAGGGCTGCGCGCGTGCCCGCGATGGTGCCATTCACCCCCTCAGAGGCCACGATCAGCGTGCCGCGCACGCCCGCGCGGCAGCAGAGCTGGCCCAAGCGGTGCTTGAGGGCGGCCGGATCAGCCACCGGGGCGAAGTGATATAGCGCTGCGATCTGGTGCATTTTTACGCGATTGTATATTTGACAAACCAGTCAGGTAAGTAGTTTCACGCCCTACCTTGAGGCCGCACTCACCCCTTGGGCTTGTCCGCGTCTTGAGTCGGCTTTTTTTGGGCCAGCTTGCCCAGCTTCTCGTCAAAGCGCGCTTCGTCGTCGTCCGTCTCTAGCTGGCGGGCGGCTTGCTTAAACTTGTCGAGTTGAGCTTTATGTTTTTTATTCATCGGCGTCTACCAGCCTATAGTGAGCTTTTGGGTCGCGGGTATATTCACCGGGTACAAAGACCAAAATGTCCTTTCTACAAAGGCGCTCTAAATCCTTCTTTGATGTTGCCCAAGTTCGGCCTGTCAACCTTTGCGCCTCTGAGACCTGTATCGCTCGATTTCGAAACGCATATGCAGCTATTTTGATTTCGTGCTCTTGGAGCCGCCTCCATTTTTCGACGCCAAAGAACCTTGCGACGTCCCCGTCACTTGAGCGTTTCTGAACCTCATGATCATTTGTCAGGGTTACGCGAACAACGACACCGTGGACGACCTCCTGCTTAAATTCCGGTTCTGGCAAGTTGTAATCCGCCATGCTCTCTCTGATGCGCCGGGTACCCTCTCGTGCCATTTGCACATAACCAAGAAACCTCATCGCATCCATTGTGTGATGGTTCCTGGAAGCCCTCATTGAGTAAATTGTCTGCTCATTGACTGGTGGAACGA
>JBCBGS010000249.1:0-1278 GCA_038526515.1 Pseudomonadota bacterium
TGGTCAAAAAGTCTTCAGCCGGGATCGAGAAGAGGGGGTTCCCGTCCATATCGACCAAGTCAGCGCCGCCGCCCGCGGTTTGGACGAGACCAAATCGCGGCGTGAGCGAATTGTCGATCACCCAGCCGGCATAACCTGGATTTTCTTTGACGAGCTCGCGCTCACCGGTTGAGGCATCGACCAAATAAAGATCGAAGATCTGTGGATTGCGCTCGTTCAATCCAATCAGAAGGTGATCTGGTTTTTCGGATGAGACGCCTTGGATGGTCGCGCGGACGCCGTCTTCAACCGGCGTGAGGTCCAGCACTTCGCCGGTCGCGATGTTGGACGCGTAAACGTGGAAGTTCTCATCGCCGCCATTGTCCTGAACATAATAAACGAACTTCGAGTTCGGCGCCCAGAAGTGAGAGCGAATGCCGCGATAGGTATCATTCGTGACGGGAGTAGCGGCACTTGGGTCATCGGCTGGCGCCACCCAAATATTCATCACGCCATCAACCGGCGCGACCCAGCTAATATATCCGCCATCTGGACTGATGCGGCCTTGCGTACGCTCTGGATTGCCAAAGATCGCGGCCCGATCAATTAGCGGCGCAGCCGGCTCAGCAACAATTTCCGTCACGGTTTCAACGGTTTCTGTAACCGTTGTTTCTACCGGGGCTTCTGTTTCGGTTGTGACAGTTGTACACGCACCGATGGCCAGGGCACTGGCCCCCAGGATCAAACTTAAACGCATTTATTAGTCCCTTCTCAAATTATCGAATATCGATATATTCGATCAGTTGGGATTGCAAGCGTTTCGCGAAAAATTCTTCGATTTATTCGGGTCTGAGGTCCGCGCCGAGCGTTTTCATGTGCTGCATGAAGTCGGGATAGCTGGTTGCGATCATGGCGGCATCATCAATCGATACGGGCTTCTGTGACGCTGTCCCCATGATCAGCGCGCTCATCGCAATGCGGTGATCATGATGGGTCTCGACCAGGCCGCCGCCCGGCACAGCGCCGGCGCAGCCTTGCACGATAAACCCATCCTCGGTCTCATCGACTTCGACGCCATTTACCCGAAGCATAGCGACAACGGCTTTGATCCGGTCGCTTTCTTTGACACGGAGCTCCGCAGCGCCCTTAACCACCGTGGTTCCCGTTGCGAAGGCGGCGAGGACGGCCAGGATCGGAAACTCGTCAATCATACTTGGAACCAGATCGACCGGGATGTCCGCGCCTTTCAGGTCAGCGCTTTCAAAACTCATATCGATGAGGCGTTCTCCGGCGGCAGAG
>JBCBGS010000250.1:0-1179 GCA_038526515.1 Pseudomonadota bacterium
GGGCGTGTTTACTTTTTTTACTTTTGGTTGGCCTTTGGCGCGCGCGCGCACTACCATGTGTGGGTCGCCCGCGCCGGCACTGTGGTCGCGGCCCACCTCCCCGCGCTTACCCTCGACGTCTTGCAAGAGAATGTGGTGCTCGAGCCGGGATTCGAATTGCCGGGGCGTGAGGCCAAACACGTGGCTGACGGGATCGGCTATCTTCGTCCAGGGCCGTTCTTTGATTATGAAGCCGGTGCTTCTGGAGATCCTTACAATGCCGAGGCGTTGGCGGCCTATCAGGCTTTCGTGGACGAGGCATTTGGGTCTTTCCTAGAGAGCGATACCGAGCATCTTATCCTCGACCTGAGAGACAATCCTGGCGGAGATTCGTCCTTTTCAGATCCGGTTGTTGCCTGGTTTGCAACAGAGCCCTTTCAGTTCGCCTCAGAGTTTAGAATTCGCGTCAGCGATGAGACCACGGCCTCCAACCAAGCCCGGCTCGATCTCAGAGACTCTGCCGCTGGCGGCGTATCGCAAAAGTTTGCGGACCTCTTTGCTGGCGCGCAGAATGGTGAGCTGGTCTTATTTGATATCCCTGAGACAGCCCCCCGAGATGGCGAGCGGTTCGAGGGCGCTGTTCATGTCCTCGTCAATCGGTACAGCTACTCAAACGCGGTAACGGTCGCTGCCATGATCCAGGACTATGAGTTCGGAACGATCTATGGGGAGGAGACGCGCGATATGGCAACGACCTATGGTGCGATGGAGCACTTCTCTCTGCCCTACTCTAATTTCAAGGTGGGCTATCCCAAAGCGCACATTATCCGTCCAAATGGCGAGACTCGCTCTCACCCGGTTACGCCGGACATGTCGATAGCACTTCCGCCGCTACGCGGGACCGAGGATGTGATGCTCCGCGACGTGGTCAATAAGATCCAGCACGCAGAGTGAATGCGATCGCCGCCCTGCCCTGGCGTCTCGGGGCAGGATTAGCGGCAAGCTTGTTTCGCAATCGCCAATGCCCGCAAGGGACGCAAATTTCCGGATATGACCAAACCTCGCACGACTGACTTGAAACGCTGGAGACTCTTAATGATAATGACTTGCAATCGCATAATCTTGCCTGTACAGATTCCTCAAGTTGAGAATAATTCTCAAAACCTTAGAGACCCTGCTGATGAAGGGACGGGTCTGGAG
>JBCBGS010000251.1:0-1137 GCA_038526515.1 Pseudomonadota bacterium
CGCCGTTCGCCGGTGGTCGACCTCGGCGCCACGGTCGATGGCGGCGGCAACGTCGTTCCCGCCGTCGATATCGTGTCTGAGGAAATTGTGTGGAACTACGAAGGCGGCGTGAAACTGGCCAGCGGGCCGGTCTCGGCCTCGCTCGGCGTCTATTATCAGGTCTACGACAACTTCCAGGTTTCGGTGCAGGATCCCGATGGTCCGCTGGGCACGTTCATCACGCAAAGCGCGGGTTCGGCCAGTAACTTGGGCGTCGAAGGCGAAATCGCTCTGGAGGCGACCGACTGGTTCACCGTGTTCGGCAACTTTGGCTACATCGATGGCGGCATCGATGAAGACGGCGCGTTCTCGCCCGCTTTTTCCGGCGCGCGCTTCCGCTTGCAGCCTGAATTTCAGGCCTCGGGCGGGTTCACCGTGGATTATGAGATGGATAACGGCGTGCGCCTCTTCGCCACGCCCAGCGTGACCCATCGCAGCCGCATCTTCTTCGAAGTGCCCAACTCGCAACTGATCAAGCAGGTAGTCTTCGTTGGTGGCGTTGCGGATGAAACCGGCGATCTCGTACCGGCGATCGCTGAAGCTCACGCCCGCGCGCGCGTTGACCAGCGTCACCGAATCCTGACTGATCAGTTGCGAGTTGGGCACTTCGAAGAAGATGCGGCTGCGATGGGTCACGCTGGGCGTGGCGAAGAGGCGCACGCCGTTATCCATCTCATAATCCACGGTGAACCCGCCCGAGGCCTGAAATTCAGGCTGCAAGCGGAAGCGCGCGCCGGAAAAAGCGGGCGAGAACGCGCCGTCTTCATCGATGCCGCCATCGATGTAGCCAAAGTTGCCGAACACGGTGAACCAGTCGGTCGCCTCCAGAGCGATTTCGCCTTCGACGCCCAAGTTACTGGCCGAACCCGCGCTTTGCGTGATGAACGTGCCCAGCGGACCATCGGGATCCTGCACCGAAACCTGGAAGTTGTCGTAGACCTGATAATAGACGCCGAGCGAGGCCGAGACCGGCCCGCTGGCCAGTTTCACGCCGCCTTCGTAGTTCCACACAATTTCCTCAGACACGATATCGACGGCGGGAACGACGTTGCCGCCGCCATCGACCGTGGCGCCGAGGTCGACCACCGGCGAACGGCG
>JBCBGS010000252.1:0-1127 GCA_038526515.1 Pseudomonadota bacterium
CAGTGTACGACGACTGGGCGTAGTTCATTATCCGTGTCGAGTCCGAATGTCCTCTGCCAAAGCGGCGTTTTTGTGTAAATCGTCCGGTCCGAAGGTGAATGTCGTCCGTCGAGTTCAGCCGCCTCCAGATAGCCAAGCCAGCTCAGTGGTTTCAGGACGTGCCAGACTAGAAACGAACAATGATCCCAAAACTCTCGGTCTCCCGCACCAGAGTATTCAACGCCATAAAAGGTCTTCAGCAGTGCTGCTTCGCTTACCCCGCCATGCGCCTCGACATTGATAACGTTGAGCCAAACGTCCCAGTTGCCTGGGGCAACAAAGGGGAATCGCTGTAGACGGCAATGATCGAACTCGAACAAAAATCCCTTTGTAAGTGCAGTTTGCAGGACGCCGGGCGTTTGAACCAAGGCCTCCGCCTTCTTGCTGAATTGCCACTTGCCTTTGACGGGACGCCCGAGCTTCATGGAGATCATCAGCTCATGCAAGACGAAGACGGGGATGACGTCTTCTTCGTTCAGCACCTTTTGAATGCGCAAGAGCCTTTCAGCTGAATATTCAGGCCAGTTGAAATTCTCAGCAGCCCATGTTGCAAATTTTCGGTTGAATGCCTTGCCTTTCGTCAGGCCGATTCCGCCATTTGCTTGAGAGAACCCAACCGTTTTGCGGACTGCGTCAAGCAGCTTGGAGCTGCCAAGCAATGGATCGGAATCATCAAGCGTTCTAACGTCCACGGATACCTTCCGGTCTCTGGTTCACGATGTTACCTTCCCAACCGATATTATGGGTCTGAGACGCAACTGTGAAGTCATTCGCTCGCACGAAGCCGTCACTAAGCCAAGGCGTAGCGAAACCGTTGTGAGAGCCCATACCTGCCATGTTGCTGCATGATGGCGAATGTCCGGTCTTGGGGCATCAGCCAAAAGCGTGACAGGAGCGGACGAGGTTTTGCCAAAGGTTTTTGGCGCACGACCTCACCTCATGTACGTAGATTGGGCGGCTTCCCCGAGAGCGCTTCAAGAACGTGGTTTCACGCCATCTAGAAACAGATCAACCGCGCCGGTAACGTGAGCGATGATCTCGTTGTCAGAGACCTGTTCACGTTTTCCGATCAGCATCTCCATCTCAAA
>JBCBGS010000253.1:0-636 GCA_038526515.1 Pseudomonadota bacterium
CACCAGATTGGCTGACGAAGAGCGCGAGGCCGCCTTGCTGGGGCAGGGCAGGCTGACGATAACGAAACTCGGACGCAATGTCTGTTTTGACCGGAATGCCGGCAATCTGCTCGAACCAATATTCAGCCACGCATGTCGCATAATAAGCCGTTCCGCACGCCACCATATGCAAGTGCGTGACGCTGGTCCAATCGATCGCGGCCTCATCGCCAGGCAGGTTTATGGTTTGCTCTAGAGCGTTGACATAAGCGCCAATTGTACGGGCTGTGCTGTCCGGCTGCTCGAAAATTTCCTTCTGCATGAAGTGGCGATAATTGCCTTTCTCGACCGCTGCGCCAGCAGCTTGGACGAGTGAGACAGCGCGCGTCACTTCGGCGCCGGCTTCATCGTAAATCGTATAAGAGTCACGGTGCAAGACACACCAGTCGCTTTCTTCCAGATAGACGACACGGTTCGTAAATGGCGCCACAGCCAAAGCGTCTGAGCCGAGGAACATTTCATTGTCTCCAACGCCGATCACAAGCGGTGACCCTTTGCGGGCGCCAATCAACAGATCCCCATGACCTTCAAACAAGATACCGAGCGCAAACGCGCCTTCTAAATCTGCCAAGGACGCTTTGACCGCAGCGATCGGAT
>JBCBGS010000253.1:646-1071 GCA_038526515.1 Pseudomonadota bacterium
GGTGTCGGTTTCGGTCGCAAACGCATGTCCGGCGTTTTCCAAGCGCGCGCGCAAGTGACGGAAATTCTCGATAATGCCATTATGGACCAATCCTACTGGCCCTGACACGTGAGGGTGCGCGTTTTGCGTGTTCGCGGCACCATGCGTTGCCCAGCGTGTGTGACCGATGCCAACTGAACCTTCGAGTGGGGACTCGACCAAAAGCGACTGCAGATTGGACAGTTTACCCGCAGCGCGCCGTCGATCCAGTTTGCCATCCTGCAAGGTCGCAATCCCGGCACTGTCATAGCCGCGATATTCAAGTCGGCGGAGCGCCTCCATGGCCCGATCTGCCGCAGATCCCTCGCGCCCGAGAATGCCAATAATTCCGCACATGAAGTCTACTCCACACTTATTCTAACGCCCCACGGGACCCTAAAGCCCAG
>JBCBGS010000254.1:0-1054 GCA_038526515.1 Pseudomonadota bacterium
TTGCGAGTTTGTCGATATATCGGTCGGGCGCATCGGTGACGGCCCAAGGGGTTTCACGCTCTGCTTCCATCTGATCTGAGAGCGCAGAAACGCTGTCGCGGATCGCGTTGAGATCCGTCTTGAAGGTCAGCTCGCCACGCGCTTCCGCCGCAATATAGTTCCAGGTCGGCACCACTTTGCCATGCGCCGCTTTCGACGGATATGCGGACGCCGACACATAAGCATCCTCGCTTCGGAACACCGCCGTGACAGCTGGCGTCTGGTTTTGCAGCACGTCCCAAAAGGTATTGGTCCGCGCCACATGGCCGATCAGTTTGGACTGGTCCTCGCTCCAGACTAACGGCACGACAGCGACCACGGGTCCATCCGGCCCATTGGCTGCAATCGTCGCCAGCGGGCTTTGCGCGATGATCGCGCGCGCCGCATCAGCATCCGTATGGAAGATCGAGGACGGGTGCATCCGTGTTAAAGCCCCTCACAGAACGTCTTGTAGGCATCCGCGTCCATAAGACCGTCTAGATCACCTTTGTCAGACAGCTTGATCTTGCAGAACCAGCCTTTGCCCTCGGGATCTTCGTTGACGGTTTCAGGCGCGTCGGCGAGATCACCATTGCCTTCGGTCACTTCGCCAGCAACTGGCGCATAAACGTCGGACGCGGCTTTAACGCTCTCGACCACGGCCATATCGTCGCCTTTGCCGAAGCTAGCGCCCGCTTCAGGGACTTCGACGAAAACAACATCGCCGAGCTGCTCAGCTGCGTATTTGGTAATCCCAACTGTACCGATGTCTCCGTCGACGGAAATCCATTCGTGGTCTTCTGTAAAATAAGTGCTCATCTCTCTCACCCCGTTAGCGTTTGTAATTTGGTTGAACGAATGGCAGCGCGCAGACTTCTGCTGCGCGGGCTTTGCCTCGGACCATAAGGTCAATCTTGGTGCCTGGCGCAGTCAGATCCGCGCGGACATATCCCATGGCAATCGGTCGATCGACGCTCGGACCAAACCCGCCCGAGGTCACAATGCCGACCCGCTCGCCATTCACATGAATTTCCGT
>JBCBGS010000255.1:0-920 GCA_038526515.1 Pseudomonadota bacterium
CGGTCATCGAGCGTATCCGCCTCTGGCACATCCGGTTTTTCATGCTGGTGGTGCCATCCTTCTTCCAATTTATGGAAGGAGGCGGCCATATTGAAAATCTGCTTGCCGTGCTGGATCGCCACAACGCGCCGCGTGGTGAAACTGCCGCCATCTCGCGAGCGATCGACTTCGTAGATGATCGGGATGCTTGGATCACCGGGACGTAGGAAATAGGCATGCAGCGAGTGACAGGTCCGCGTTTCTGTATCCACGGTGCGATAAGCGGCGACGAGAGACTGCGCGATCACTTGCCCACCGAACACACGCTGATTGGTCTCGTTTTCCGGGCTTTGCCCCCGGAATAGGTCAACCTCCAGGCGCTCCAAGTCCATGAGATGTAGCAAATCACCAACAGGATCAGACATTTTCGGGCGCCTTTCGGAATAATTATTGCGGCTTCGAGCGTAACAAGTATGCCAGATACTAGAAACACCTCGGCACATAACTTAGGTGTCGAATAGATAGATTATGGGCTGGAAACAAGGAGCGAGGCGACATGGGTTTGTTTCAAACCATTAAGCGTGAGGCTAATACGATCCTCACACTCCAAAGAGTCAAAAAATGGACCGATGATATTGCGCCGGATTCCGCCAATCTCGTCGCGGACGATTTTGAAGCCGTCGTGGATAAATACCCAAACAATGTCGCTTGGCGTTTTGAAGGGAACCTGACCACTTATGCAGAGATGGACGCGCTCGCCAATAAGGTCGCGAACTGGGCGCTCAGCCTAGGGCTTCAAGCAGGTGACGCCGTTGCACTCTTCATGGAGAACCGTCCCGAATACGTCTCGTTCTGGTATGGCCTCTCGAAAATCGGCGTCGTGGTGGGCCTGATCAATCATAACCTAACAGACAAAGCCCTCGCGCATTGTGTGAACATCG
>JBCBGS010000256.1:0-862 GCA_038526515.1 Pseudomonadota bacterium
TCCTGTTGTTGCTGTTGGTCACCGCGTCGAGGACGGTGTTTGCAGGATTAAGCAAATCTTGAACCGTCGGAGCAAATGGCGAGTTAAAATCGATCCCGAATGTCAAAGCCCCGTTACGCAAGTCATAGATAAACGGAACAGAGTTATCATTGCTCGACCCGTCGAGCGGCGTCAGAGGGTTGGGATTAATGAAGTTGAGCGTGGTGCTCAAATTCGGGTTCGACGAGTCCGAGGTAGAACGCGAAAGCTCCACACGGGTCGTAAGGCGACCTGTCTCAAACTCAGTACCAAGACGGTAAAGCTCGCTGGTCGTAACGCGCGCGCCCGTATCGCTTGAGAAACGCAGGTTCGGATCATCATCGTCACGAGCCAGGTTTGGCTGAATGGTGCCAAACAGCGCCGCTTCGATGCTACCAAGCGCCTGACCATCAAGCGAGCCGAAATTAACAGTCTCAAAGCCATCAGGCACGTTAACTGTGTCAACAGCGCTGACGCCCGAGCCCTGAATACGAGAGCTATCCTGGCGACGCTCTTGGTCATTGTAAATAACGTCCAAGAAGAACTTAAGGCCAGGATTGGGTGCATATTCGAGCGAACCAGCAATGTTGATGGTTTCGTACTCAAAATTCTCCCGTTCCTGATTGAGGAACTGAATGTTGAGGAAGGGATTGGTCGGCCCCGGATCGCCAGCGGCGGTCACAGCAACACCCCCAGGGATCAAGTTGTCGCGATCGACGCGCGGACGGAACGACGTTGCTTCTTGTTCGGTATAGCTTCCGCTGTCAACATAGCCGAGGTCTCCATCAGCGGCTGGCCCGACAGCGCCAAGACTGCCAGAAAGGCGAGGCTTAACGCTGTCAGA
>JBCBGS010000257.1:0-804 GCA_038526515.1 Pseudomonadota bacterium
CTTGTTTCGATGAAGGTGAACCAGCGCATCGAACGAGGGTGCGGTGCAGGCTGAAAATCGGAGGCTCCCCCGGAAACCGTTTTTCTGCTTGCCGAAGCGTGAGCTGAGGGAACGCCAAACCCGCGATGCGTCACCTCTCATCTGTCAAGAAACAAGGCAGAGCAAACCCAGATGCCATTGCACACCGTCACTGCCTGATACGGTAACAGGTGCGTGAGAGGACAGCGGGGATCCCGTTTGCGCGCGGGATCGAGGACAGAGTGGACACCGGCCTCTCCGCTTCTCTCTGAGACCGTCGACAATTTCTCGTTGGTTTGATCCGCCCAACAGACCTGGCCTGCACAGTCATAGCCACCCCCCGAGGGGGGCCTGTCGGCGGGGCAGCATTGGAAACCGTCATTTTCGACGCAGGAGAAAATTGCGGAGGGTCCGATGGTGCGCTGTCGATGGCGTCATTGACTTTGCAGGCCAGGTCTGTTGGGCGGATCAAACCAACGAGAAATTGTCGACGGTCTCAGAGAGAAGCGGAGAGGCCGGTGTCCACTCTGTCCTCGATCCCGCGCGCAAACGGGATCCCCGCTGTCCTCTCACGCACCTGTTACCGTATCAGGCAGTGACGGTGTGCAATGGCATCTGGGTTTGCTCTGCCTTGTTTCTTGACAGATGAGAGGTGACGCATCGCGGGTTTGGCGTTCCCTCAGCTCACGCTTCGGCAAGCAGAAAAACGGTTTCCGGGGGAGCCTCCGATTTTCAGCCTGCACCGCACCCTCGTTCGATGCGCTGGTTCACCTTCATCAAAACAAG
>JBCBGS010000258.1:0-686 GCA_038526515.1 Pseudomonadota bacterium
CAGGGCGAGAAGGTCAACGACTTCAGTTGGTATTTCGCGGGCTACAATCGTAACAAGAAATCCGTCGCCTTGGACCTGCGCAATCCCGAAGGTATGAAGGTCCTCAAGCGCCTGCTCAAAGATGCTGATGTTCTGGTCGAGAATTTTCGGCCAGGCGTTTTGGACAAGATGGGATTGTCCAAGGATGTGCTTGAAGAAATCAACTCCAATCTGATCATCTGCAGCATAAGCGGGTTTGGCGCTGATGGTCCCTATTCGCAGCGCCCAGCCTTCGATTTCATCGCTCAGGCTTTAAGCGGTTTCTTGAGTGTGACGGGTGAGGCCGACGGCCCGCCTTTGCGCACCGGTCTGCCGATCAGCGATTTAGTTGTAGGTTTATACAGCGCGTTGGCGATCAGTTCGCGGCTGGTTGGGCGGCAAAAGGATGATGGCACCGGGGTACAATATATCGATATTGCACTCACCGATAGCATGGTCAGCTTTCTGAGTTTCCAGGCTGCCAATTTTCTGGCGGCGGGTATTGAGCCGAAGCGCAGTGGCAATGATCACCAATTGGTTGCGCCATATGGCTTGGCTGAAACAGCAGACGGATCTGTTGCTTTCGCGCCGAGCAATGATGGCGTCTACAAGAAGTTCTTGAAGGTGCTCGATATGGAGTATTGCCTTGAAGATGACCGGATCGACAC
>JBCBGS010000259.1:0-637 GCA_038526515.1 Pseudomonadota bacterium
CGCTCATCCACCACGAAAGCAAATCGCGCGGCCTAGACTTCGCGCCGGAGCATCTGGAGCGATACATGCGCGAACTGTATGTGTTTCAGGAACGCTGGGACACGAAGCGCGTGGTGGACCCGTGGCATCATCTGCACCTGAATCGCACCAAGGAAGTCTATTCAATTTTTTAGGGTGGTCCCGTGGCTGCGCAAGGTCCTTTGGTGGAAAGCGCTCCGCGCCTGCGGTCACACCAGTTCGGTATTATTTGTTCCGTGTTTCGCAGATTCATGCGAATCCGGCGGTAATGCAACATCCCTCCATTGGTGGGTGCGTCGAGAATCTTCTGATCACCCGCTGGGGCTGTCAGCAAACACGCCAGTAAAGTCATTGTTCAGACAGACTTCGTGAACTCAGCGGATTTGTAACGAGCTACAGTTTGGGCATTTCTGCGCTTGCATCTTGGGGCCATTCAGATACCCGCGATCAAAAGTGACAAGACGAATCGACCGTCACTTGAGTTCTTATGAGACTAGTTCATGACGACTATCAGACCTGTCATTTTGTGCGGCGGCGCAGGAACGCGATTGTGGCCGCTTTCTTCTTCAAACAAGCCCAAACAGTTTCATAACCTCCTTGGTCAATCCACGATGCTGAC
>JBCBGS010000260.1:0-631 GCA_038526515.1 Pseudomonadota bacterium
CCTGAATGGATGGAATCTCTTGATGATCAGACTTGCCCGGCTCTTCACATTTTTCAGCCTCACCGCCATAGCGTGGACCACACCTGTATATGCACAGCCTCACGCAGGCACGGCGCATAACGGCGAGCGCGCGATCGTCTTTGAAGCAACATCCGGTGAAAGCGTCGAAGCTTTCGAAGGTAGCTTCGAAGTGCCCGAGAACCGGTTGGCGCAAGGCAGCCGGACACTCAAAATCAAATATGTCCGGTTTCCCGCCACCGGAGAGAATAGTGGCTCACCGATCGTCTATCTGGCAGGAGGCCCGGGCGGATCCGGCATAGCGACAGCGAAATATGATCGTTTCCCCTTGTTCATGGCGATGCGCGAGTTTGGCGATGTGATCGCTTTCGACCAACGCGGCACAGGCGGATCGAATGACCTGCCGGACTGCACATCGTCTCAGACGGTCAGCGCAACTGAGGCCACCCCCGATGCGGACTATTTCGATATCCAGCGCGCTGCCTTTGCGGAATGCTTGGAGTTTTGGAGCGAGGCAGGCATCGATGTGCGCGGATACACCACAAGCCAAAGCGTCCAGGACCTCAACGATCTTCGCTTGCATCTTGGCGCGCAGGAAATCGACCTCTGGGGC
>JBCBGS010000261.1:0-625 GCA_038526515.1 Pseudomonadota bacterium
CAATCACGAATAGATCATAATCATACGAATGGTCGGCCATGGCTTAGTCCTTGTTCAGGAATGAGGGTTTTAGAAGAGCGCTATGTGGGAGTGCGGCGCTAGTATTCAAATATAGTGGCGCCGTCATCCGCCCCAATGATCACGGTCCGCGCCAGATTGATAAACAATCCGTGTTCAACCACGCCTGGAATGTTTGACAGCAAAGCCGCGGCTAAAGGCGCGTCCGGAATGGCGCCGCAGGAACAGTCGAGAATGTAGTTCCCGCCATCTGTGACGATCGGTTTGTTTCCCGGTCCAGTACGCACTTTGATCATGGGTTTTAGAACACCGGCTTTTTTCAGCGCGTCATATGCTTTCTTCGCGGTGATCGTGTATCCGAATGGTGTAACTTCCACCGGCAGCGGGAACTGCCCGAGCATCTCCACCTTCTTGGACTCGTCGGCGATCACGATCATTAAATCGCTCGCATTCGCGATGATCTTTTCGCGCAGCAGAGCTGCGCCGCCACCCTTGATCAGCTGCGCATGGTCATCGACTTCATCTGCGCCGTCCACTGTGTGTTGTATACGGTAAACTTGTTCAACATCCAACAATGGAACGCCGAGCGACTCTGCCAACCGGCGGG
>JBCBGS010000262.1:0-286 GCA_038526515.1 Pseudomonadota bacterium
CCGCCTTTTTCCAAGACGACCACTTCCAACTCTTCCCCGGCCTCATTGGCCAACTGTTTCGCCCGGATCGCTGCAGATAGGCCGGCGGGGCCGCCGCCGACAATGACCAGGTCAAATTCCATAGACTCGCGTTCGCTCATCACTTGTCTCCTCCAAAGGTGGCTCGCAGGCTTGCGCGCCATCTATGTATAATCCAGTATCGCTTCATCTCTTTAGTCAAAGTTTACAAGGCGACAATGCACCAAAATGCCTCTGCCGTAGCGTTAAAGGCACTCACCGAATGGTG
>JBCBGS010000262.1:296-615 GCA_038526515.1 Pseudomonadota bacterium
GTCGACCATAGCGAAACTGCGGCTTTGATGAAAGCCAATCGCCCTGCACCTGCAGCGGCGACCGCGGATCCAGCATCGCCTCAACCTGCTGCGGCAAGCCCCGCGCCGAGCGGGCGTAAGTCCCGAAAAACACAGAATAAGTCGGTGCAAGACTGGGTTGCAGAGGCCGAAGCGATGGCCGCGGATGCCGGCTCGCTTGAGGCGCTGAAAGCGGCAATTGAACAGTTTGAGGGCTGCCCCCTGAAACAGCTTTGCGAAAAAACCGTGGTCTATGATGGCAGTTTGACGGCGCCGGTCATGGTGCTCGGCGAAGGGCCGG
>JBCBGS010000263.1:0-591 GCA_038526515.1 Pseudomonadota bacterium
TTGATTGGCCGCGTATCTGGACGATGGAACGCGATCAATCAATGCCTTCGAATTCATCCCACAAGCGCTGCACGTTGAAGGCATTGATTGGCCGCGTATCTGGACGATGGAACGCGATCGTGAGGTCTGGGCGCAGTTGCAAGACTGACCGAGCAACTCCGCAAAAGAACACGCATAGGTTTTCGTGATGACGCATTCCGCAGCCATTCCTGTTTACAAGAAGCTCGACGCGGCGCCACGTCCGCAGGCCTCTGAAGACGGGCATGACGTCGTAATCGTTGGAGGCGGGCCCGTTGGCCTTACTCTTGCGCTCGACCTCGCTCAAAAGGGGCGCCGGGTGGTGGTCGTTTCGCGCTTCGATTTCATCGCGGCTGGATCAAAGGCGATTTGTTTTGCCAAGCGCTCTCTCGACATTCTGGACCGCCTTGGGGTTGGCGAAAGGATGATTGAGAAGGGTGTCGTGTGGAATGTTGGAAAGGTCTTCCACGGCGCGGCTGAAGATCCGCTCTATCAATTCGACATGCTGCCAGTGAAAGGCCAGAAAAATCCCGGCTTCATCAACCTTCAGCAATACTACGTCGAAGAGTATCT
>JBCBGS010000264.1:0-559 GCA_038526515.1 Pseudomonadota bacterium
AGCCACGGTTCAAAGGTCGTTAAGGACATCCGCCGTGCGACGCGCAAACAGTATTCTGCCGAAGAGAAGATCAGGATCGTGTTGGACGGCCTGAAGGGCGAGGACAGCATCGCGGAGCTGTGCCGCCGCGAAGGCATTGCACAGAGCCTGTACTACAGCTGGTCCAAAGAGTTCCTCGAAGCTGGGAAGAAGCGCCTGGCGGGCGACACAGCGCGTGCAGCGACCTCAACCGAAGTTAAGGACCTGCGCAGAGAATCCCGCGATTTGAAAGAGGTCGTCGCTGAGCAGGCCCTAGAGCTGCGGCTTCTCAAAAAAAGCATGCTCTGGGATGGGGAAGACGACGAATGAGGTACCCCGCATCTGAGAAACTGGAAATCATTCGCCTGGTCGAAGGCTCGCATCTCCCGACCAAACGCACGCTGGACAAGTTGGGCATTCCCAAGACGACGTTCTATCGCTGGTATGATCGTTACTTGGCCGGTGGCCCCCAGGCGCTTGAGGATCGCAGTCCAAGGCCATCCCGCGTGTGGAACCGTATTCCTGAACCGGTGCGCGAGAA
>JBCBGS010000265.1:0-536 GCA_038526515.1 Pseudomonadota bacterium
GCTCGCCCGTTGCATAAAAAAGTAAGCTGACAGTCAGGCAAATACGGCTAGTCTAGCAGTCACTAAAGGACTGAGAGACTAGCCGTATTTGCCTGACTGTCAGCTTACTTTTTTATGCAACGGGCGAGCTGCGCGCTGGCCCTAGACACAAATGCTCATTTCTTCGCAGGAGACGTCCCGCGCAGGCGTGAGCGGTGGCTCGATAGGTCGAGCACTTCGCCAGGGCCATTGTCTTCATCCTGCAGCAGACCAAGGCGACGCGCGACTTCGCGGTAAGCCTCTTCCTCACCGCCAAGATCACGGCGGAAGCGGTCTTTGTCGAGCTTTTCGCCCGATTTCATATCCCACAAACGGCAGCCATCAGGACTGATCTCATCGGCAAGGATCACGCGGCTATAATCGCCATCGAATAGGCGTCCGAACTCCAGCTTGAAGTCGACCAAGCGGATGTCGATGCCCGCGAACATACCGCAGAGTAAATCATTGATGCGGATCGCCATGCTGGAAATATCTTGCATCTCTTCCTGGCTCGCCCA
>JBCBGS010000266.1:0-532 GCA_038526515.1 Pseudomonadota bacterium
TCATTATCATCGGCCGTCGTCCAATAAACGACAGGACATCCAGCATTATCAGCCTGAGCATAGACCGCTTCGATCAAGGCGCGGCCGACACCTTTGCCACGGGCTTCAGGCGTCGTGAACAAGTCTTGCAGGTAACAGACATTCTCGAGACGCCAGCAATGCCGATGATACATGAAATGCACCAGGCCAAGCGCATCGTTACCATCCCAGGCAATCAAGCCGGTCGGTTCGTATTCTCCATCGGTGAGCAGGCGTCGAAACGTGCTCTGATACACATGTCCGCGGCACCAATCATTGTCGCATCGCGGTCTATCCGGACCGGGTCAAAGGCCGTGTGGTGATCGTTGCGGTGATCGACAATTTGGTCAAAGGCTCATCCGGGCAGGCAATCCAGAACCTCAATCTGATGATGGGCTGGGACGAAACGCTTGGGCTGGCTGGACTGCAAGCGCTGTTTCCATAAGGAGCATGTGTCATGGCGATCGCGGTTAAGCCCATTCGGCACAAAGACGAGGCTGTATGGCGTGCAATA
>JBCBGS010000267.1:0-531 GCA_038526515.1 Pseudomonadota bacterium
CGCATCAATGGCGACCATGGCGACTTGGATTGGATTCCCTTGCGTTATCTGGCGCGGTCCTATGATCGCGAGGAACTGGCCGGTCTGTTCCGGATCGCGCGCGTTGGCCTCGTCACCCCGCTACGCGATGGCATGAACCTGGTCTGTAAGGAATTCATCATGGCACAAGATGAATCCGATCCAGGCGTGCTCATCCTGTCTGAATTTGCCGGTGCCGCAGAGCAGCTCAAATCCGCGCTTCTGGTCAATCCGCACGATACCGGCAAGCTCGCAGAAGTCATCCATCATGCGCTGACCATGCCGCTCGAGGAGCGCGTTGAACGCTGGCAAGCCTTGCGCAAGATTGTGATGGAGCAAGATATTGCCTGGTGGCGCCAAAACTTTCTGAAAGATCTGGATGCGCTCCAGGTCGGATCAACGTAAACACGCGACATGTCAGACTATACAAGCTCCTCGGTTCACGCGGTGCCCGTCTCGGTGCGCGAGCACACGCTTTTTCTGGATTTCGATGGCACTTTGGCGCCTTTGCAG
>JBCBGS010000268.1:0-525 GCA_038526515.1 Pseudomonadota bacterium
GCCGCGCGAGATGGCTCTGCTGACCGGAGTGAACTCTCAGGCTCAACGATTACCATATCGTCACTCGGAAAATTTGGTGGATTAGCCACCACTCCGATTATCAACGCACCCGAAATGGCCATTGTGGGCGTCAATAAGATGCGAACGCAACCGGTTTGGGAAAATGGAATGTTCGTCCCGCGCAAAGTTCTAAATCTCTCGTGCTCCTTCGACCATCGATTTATCGACGGTTGGGAGGCCGCTCAATTTATTCAAATCATGAAATCCCAGATCGAGAACCCGGCCGAGCTTTTCTTGGAGCCAGACGATGAATGAAATTACTTGCCAAACGCTCGTCATTGGGGCGGGCCCCGGGGGCTATGTCTGTGGCATAAGGGCTGGTCAGCTGGGACAAGACACAGTTATTGTCGATGCGGGCGACCTAGGTGGAACGTGTTTGAATGTCGGATGTATTCCATCAAAAGCCATGATCCACGCGGCTGACGAGTTTGAGAAACTGACCCAGTTTGCAGACGCTAGTCCGAT
>JBCBGS010000269.1:0-523 GCA_038526515.1 Pseudomonadota bacterium
GTGATCGTGACTTGAAATGCGCCGCGTCGCGGGGTGGGCTACGTGGCGCGGAGCACCTCAGGGGGAGACACAAGCATGACCGACACAGATCTGACCTGGCACAAAGTGGCCGAACCCGGCGAAGTGGCCGAAGGCCGCGTGAAATCGGCCACAGCGGGCATTCAGTCCGTCGCCCTTGTCCATTTCGACGGTCAATACGCCGCCATGGACAACAAATGCCCGCACCAGGGCGGGCCGCTCGGCGAAGGCAACATCGAGAAAGGCATCGAGGACAAATGCTGGCTGCGCTGCCCCTGGCATGGCTGGGACTTTGATCCCCTTACGGGAAAGCCGCCGGGCGGACACGAGGACACGGGCCAGACCATGTTCGAGGTCGATGTGCGCGATGACGGCATCTATGTCGGTGTTCCGGCGGAGCCGCCGCGCGCGCGCACGATTGCCGACGTAATGGCCGAGACGATGACGAATTGGGGCGGCACAAGCGTGTTCGGCATGGTCGGGCACTCGAACCTTGGCCGGGCAG
>JBCBGS010000270.1:0-517 GCA_038526515.1 Pseudomonadota bacterium
GTCGTCATTGCCCCGTGTCCACAGAGCGGTGAGCGAGCGCCGGGCCTGGTCCTCTGACATGCGCTGGACCCGTTCGAGCCGCTCCTGGATCCCCGCCCGGAAGTAGCTTTCCCGATCCGTGATGTAGCTCACGAGTAGTGCCTCGCGGACGGCTTCCTGATCAGAGATGGTTGTGGGCTCGACCTGATAGATCCGCTCAGCCGCACCCGACTGGCTGTCGACCAGCACGGTGAAGATTTCCGTCTGGCGAAGCGGCAGCGAGACGATGAGAACGCCAGCCAGCGCCAGCGCCGTCACGACCGCGATAGCGGCCACGATCCAGGCGGTGCGGGCCGCGCGGCGCGGCCAGAGGACGAGATCCACATCGAAGTTGCTCACGAGGCTTTCCCTCCCCCCGACCGGATCATTTTCGAGGCCATCTGGACAGCGGCATGGCTGCCTTTGGCGGTGAGCTGGATCCCCTGCCCTGCCGCATTGGTCGATTGCGCCACGAGACTATGGCGATCCGTGGGAGCCC
>JBCBGS010000271.1:0-514 GCA_038526515.1 Pseudomonadota bacterium
GAGCGTATGCGTGGGAAATCCGTATTGTGGCAACCCGGCATGGACCATGCCGGGATCGCCACACAAATGGTTGTCGAACGCCAGATGAAAGACAAGGGCGAGCCCAAACGCACCGATATCGGGCGCGATGCTTTCGTTGAGAAAGCATCGCGCCCAATATCGGTGCGTTTGGGTTCGCCCTTGTCTTTCATCTGGCGTTCGACAACCATTTGTGTGGCGATGCCGGCATGGTCCATGCCGGGTTGCCACAATACGGATTTCCCACGCATACGCTCAAAGCGGATCAGAATATCCTGCTGCGTGTTTTTGAGCGCGTGGCCCATATGCAGCGACCCGGTGACATTGGGCGGCGGAATAACGACCGTATAGGGATCACCCTCGCCGGATGGCGCGAAAGCACCCGATTGTTCCCATTGGGCATAAAGGCGGTTTTCGGCCTCGGCGAAGTCAAAAATCTTATTGAGAGTGGGCTCGGCCATTGTGGTGATCTTTCCGGATGCGCCCGCCGGGCGCG
>JBCBGS010000272.1:0-509 GCA_038526515.1 Pseudomonadota bacterium
TAAAGCTTCCGGCGTATGGTGGCCTAGAAAGACCGCGCCAGCATGCTTGATGCGGGGTAAAAGCCCCTCAGGATCAGCGATGGCGAGCTCTAAATGCTCCGCTGCAATTTGATTCGCGACGACGGCGGCGGCCTCGAGTGTGTCGACCAAAATAAACGCGCCATGCGTGTCCCAAGCCTGCCGTGCTCGGGCCTCAGTCGACAGCGATTTCAACTGGCTTTCCACAGCCTCTTCCACAGAGTTAACCACAGCTTCGCTGGTCGAAATCAAAATCGATTGGGAACTCAGATCATGCTCTGACTGGCTGAGCAGATCAGCCGCGATCCAAGCTGGATTGGCGGTTTCATCGGCGATCACAAGAATCTCGGACGGCCCGGCAATCGTATCTATGCCAACTTGGCCAAACACTTGCCGCTTGGCTTCAGCGACGTAGGCATTGCCTGGGCCAACGATCTTATCGACCGCCTGCAACCGACCTGCGCCAAATGCGAGCGCGGCAACGGCTTGCG
>JBCBGS010000273.1:0-506 GCA_038526515.1 Pseudomonadota bacterium
AATTCGGTGTGCACCGGGCGTACACCGAACGTATGCCAAACGTATGCCATTTGTGCGCCTACTTAGGGTCAGGATGCATTGATTTCTGTTGCGCTGCGTGATTCACGCCTCCGAAAACGGAGCGGTGACATGAGCGATCTCTTCTGGCTGACCGACGCGCAGATGGCACGTCTGGCCCCCTTCTTTCCCAAGCCACACGGGAAGCCCCGGGTTGATGACAAGCGGGTACTGAGTGGGATAATATTCATCAATCGCAATGGCTTGCGTTGGCGTGACGCTCCTGCCGCTTACGGCCCACACAAGACACTCTACAGCCGCTGGAAGCGTTGGAGCGAAAAGGGCATCTTCGCGCGGATGATGGCCGGGCTGGCGGCGGAACACGGCGAGAAGACGACCGTGATGATCGACGCGACATATCTGAAAGCCCACCGAACGGCGACCAGCATGGCCGTCAAAAAGGGGGGCGTGGACGCCTGATTGGTCTTCCTTGGCTGTCACAGATTGCG
>JBCBGS010000274.1:0-503 GCA_038526515.1 Pseudomonadota bacterium
GAAGGCACGCTCGCCGTTGATATCTACGATGTGCCGCGCAATTCCGAACGGGTTAAGTTTCGCTGCCCGGCGCCGTGCCAAACCGGGGCCTTGCGCGTCACATCGTAGATATCAACGGCGAGCGTGCCTTCTGTGTATTCGCGCACTTCGGTGCGCGTTGCGGGCATCGTGGGGATACGGGGCCAATAGCGCGTCCCCCAAGTCCACGCGGATCGGGTTTGCATGAAGTAATCGGGGACCTGGATGGTATCGACACCATCGCGTGTCCCCGATTACTTCATACAAACCCGATCTGCGTGGACTTGGGGGGCGCGCTATTGGCCCCGTATCCCCACGATGCCCGCAACGCGCACCGAAGTGCGCGAATACACAGAAGGCACGCTCGCCGTTGATATCTACGATGTGACGCGCAAGGCCCCGGTTTGGCACGGCGCCGGGCAGCGAAACTTAACCCGTTCGGAATTGCGCGGCACATCGTAGATATCAACGGCGAGCGTGCCTTC
>JBCBGS010000275.1:0-502 GCA_038526515.1 Pseudomonadota bacterium
GTTCAGAAACTTTGTCTTCGAGCGCTCCAATCAGGCGCGCCAGTTCAGCATCATCGCTTTGCATGCGATTGATTTGATCGCGGCTCTCTGAAAGTAGGAATTCAAGCGTCTCCAATTTTCCATTGAGGCGCGCCTTGTCGGACTCAATCCCGGTCATGCGCGCACGAAGCTCGGCATTGCTGGCCCGCAAATCTTCCACGGTTGCCGCGAGTTCGCCGCTGGTCACGCCTTGGACAATTTCGGCCTGTTTTCGCTGTGCATCCGCATTTGGGGTCATGGCCAGGGCGAAAAGAATGATCGCGGACAGAAAACAATTGCGCAGCATATTGGGACGACTCCGAGTTCAAGACGATAATGTGCAACAGATATGAAAAGGCCGGGGCCAAAATGTGACGCCCGGCCAATCAATTACAGTTAGTCTGGTGTTGGCTTAGCCAACAATGCCAGAAATCAGCTGTGTGAAGCCATTCCGGTTCTGAGCCCATGCTCCGTCATTAGAGCC
>JBCBGS010000276.1:0-501 GCA_038526515.1 Pseudomonadota bacterium
TTGTAGAGGTTCCACAGCTCTACAATGCGCGGATCAATCAGGGTGAGAGCATTCGCTGTTTCCCGATCTCGAATTGGACCGAGCTCGACATCTGGCAATATATCCGCCGCGAGCAGATTGAAATTGTGCCGCTTTACTACGCCGCCAAACGCCCCGTCGTGACCTGGGAAGGCAGCCAAATCATGCTCGATGATGACCGCGTCCCACCAGAGATTGCCAAGACGGCGGTTGAGAAATTTGTCCGCTTCCGCACGCTGGGCTGCTATCCATTGACGGGTGCGGTCGAAAGCACCGCGGCGACGCTCGAAGACATCATTCAGGAAACTCTGCTCACCAATTCCTCCGAGCGCCAGGGTCGCACCATTGACCGCGACCAGGCCGCTTCGATGGAGAAAAAGAAACAAGAGGGGTATTTCTAATGTCCCATATCGACTCTCTGATCGCCGAAGACATTACCGCCTATCTCGATGCACCGGTCGCCATGTTTCGCGTATACTGCTC